>MGLN01000073.1:4504-6623 GCA_001796045.1 Caulobacterales bacterium RIFOXYB1_FULL_67_16
CGGCGCCTGGACATCGACGACCTCGCCGCCGTTTTGGGGGCGAGGACCAGGACCAATGAGGCCGGCACCGACACCGAGGCCCCCGTCGTGGTCGGCGGCAAGCTGCTTCCGGACGCGCCCTTGCAGACGGAAAGGCTGCGGACCATGGACGGAAGCCTGACCTATAGGGCGGCCACGGTGAAGGCGAACGATCTCGACGTGCGAGCGGTGAACCTGGGCGCCGATCTGAAGGACGGAATCCTCAATCTCGATCCCGTCAGCTTCAGCTTCAATCGAGGCGAGCTGAACGGGACGGCGCGGATCAATGCGACCCGCGACCTCCCCTACAGCCAGGTCGATTTCCGCCTTGCCGGCTATCCGCTGGAGTCCATCATCCCCGCGCGTAATGGGTCTCCGCCCCTGACCGGGCGGGCGCTCGGACGCGCGCGGCTGGAAGGCCGGGGCGCCTCGATCCATAATTTCGCAGGGGCGTCCAAGGGTTCCCTCAGCCTGATCGTTCCCAACGGCCAGATGCGGTCGGCCTTCGCCGAACTGCTGGGCATCAACGCCAGCGCGGGCCTGCTGAAACTGTTGCGTGGGGATCAGTCGACCGCCCAGATCCGCTGCGCCGTCGCCGACTTCGACGTGAGGGCCGGCGCCGCGACCGCCAAGACCCTGGTGATCGATACCGACGTGGTTCTGGCGCAGGGCACGGGCTCGATCGATCTCGGGGCCGAAACCTTGAACCTGCGCATCGACGGCGAATCCAAGAAGCCGCGGCTGCTGCGCGTCTGGGCGCCGATCACCGTCCAGGGGGCGCTGACCGCGCCGCGGGTCGGGGTGGACATCGGGGCGGTGGCGGGTCAGGGGGGGCTCGCCGGCCTGCTCGGGACCGTGGCTGCCCCGATCACCGCCCTGTTCGCCTTCGTGGATCCCGGCCTGGCCGAGGACGCCGATTGCGGGCGACTGATCGCGAGGGCACGCTGATCGCACGCGCTGCGCAAGCCAATCGCAGCGTCCAAACGTAGAAGCGGACATGGAGCCGATCACATGACACGCCGGGGTCTTCTCGCGCCTGCGCTGGGCCTGCTGGCGGCAGGCTGTTCGCCGCTCAGCCTGCTGAACCGTCTGGGGCCGCGCGACCTCGGCGCGGGCCGCGTGGGGCGCGACCTCGCCTATGGCGACCATGGTCGCCAGCGGATGGACCTCTACGCCCCCGACGGCCCCGGGCCCCATCCGGTCTTGGTCTTCTTCTACGGCGGGGGGTGGGATTCAGGCTCGCGCGATCTCTACGGCTGGGCTGCCCAGGCCCTGGCGGCGCAGGGGTTCCTCGTCGCCTTGCCGGACTATCGGGTCGTGCCGGAGGTGGTCTTTCCCGCCTTCATCGAAGACGCAGCGGCCGCGACCGCCAAGGCGGCGGATCTGGCCCCGGCCTACGGCGGGGCGCCGGACAGGTTGGGGGTTCTGGGGCATTCCGCCGGCGCCCATCTGGCCCTCATGATCGCTCTAGATCGGCGCTATATGCTGGCGGCCGACCAGCCCGAGCTGATCAAGGCGGCGGCGGGACTGGCGGGGCCCTACGACTTCCTGCCCCTGACCGCGGGGCCGGCCCGAAACGCTTTCGGCCGGGCGTCGGACCCGACCCTGACCCAGCCGGTCGCCTTCGTACGTCCGGACGCGCCGCCGATCTGGCTGGGGCACGGGACGGAGGATGTCGTGGTCCATGCCGAGGACACGACGATCCTGGATGCCCGGATGAGAGCTGCGGGCGGCCGTTCGGAGGCGAAACTCTATCCGGAGCTCGATCACGCGGACCTCATTTCGACCTTCTCGCCCCTGTTCCGAAAAAAGGCGACGGTCCTGCAGGACGTGACCCATTTCTTTCACCGTGAGTTGGGCTGAACCTCCAATCACCCGCTTTTGTTGGTAAACAGCATTTTTGTCGGTGAGGCGCCTTTTCAAAATTGCGACTTAATGCCAATATGACTGTGGGTCGGATTTAAGTATTCGTACCGATCTATTTCCACCGCCCGTTCCGAACCTGATTTGGCTCCGGTGCGCTTGCGCGCGCCGAACCTGCTGGCTCCGGGGCGGGCCGTGCCGTTTCCGAGCCCTGCGTCGCGAAACAGCGTGCTTCCGG
>MGLN01000073.1:6695-9854 GCA_001796045.1 Caulobacterales bacterium RIFOXYB1_FULL_67_16
GATGCCGCCGATATGGCCGTAATGACCGACGCAGTCTGGCGCGACGTATTCGTGACCGGACTGAAGAACGCCCATGGCGTCGAACATCAGGCGCTCGCCTTGATGGACCGGCAGATCGAGCGGGCCAAGAATTTCACCGAAGTGGCCGACCAGTTGCAGGCGCACCGCGCCGAAACCGAAGAACAGATCGCGCGGCTGGAGCAGATTCTCGGCCAGTTCGATGAAAGCCCCTCGGGTCTGAAAGACGCCGCCCTGTCGATGGGCGGGTCCATGGCGGCGATCAGCCATTCGTTCGCCGAGGACGAGATCCTCAAGAACGCCTTCGCCAACTTCGCCTTCGAGAACTACGAGGCCGCCGTCTACAAGGGCCTGATCCTTCTGGCCCGCCACGGCGACTATTCCGCCGCCTTCGATCCGCTGACGGCCACCCTCGAAGAAGAGCAGCGCATGGCGCGCTGGGTCGACGAAAGCCTGCCCGCCCTCACCGACAAATACCTGCGCCTGAAGCGCGAGGGCGAGAACCCCAGCCGCTGATCGCGGCCAACCCAAGGATTTATCTCATGTTCATGCACAACAAGCGGCTGATGTACACGGTTCGGGTGGCGGAGCCGAACCCGGCCCTGGCCACCCTGATGCTGGAGCAGTTCGGCGGGCCTCAAGGCGAACTGGCCGCCGCCATGCGATACTTCACCCAAGGTCTGGCCGACGAGGACGTCAATCGGCGCGACATGCTGATGGACATCGCCACAGAGGAGCTCAGCCACCTGGAGGTGATCGGCTCCATCGTCGCCATGCTGAACCGCGGCGCCAAGGGCAAGCTGGCCGAGGCGGCGGAAGAAGAGGCGGACCTCTACGCCAGCATGACCCAGGGCGGCGAAAGCCACACTATGTCGATCCTGTACGGCGGCGGCACGGCCCTGATCAATTCGGCCGGCGTGCCTTGGACGGCGGCCTATATCGACTCCATCGGCGATCCGGCCTGCGACCTGCGCTCCAACATCGCCGCCGAATCCCGGGCCAAGATCGTCTATGAGCGGCTGATCAATGTGACCGACGATCCGGGCATCAAGGACGCCCTGTCCTTCCTGATGACCCGCGAAGTCGCGCACCAGAAGTCGTTCGAGAAGGCGCTGTACGCCATTCCCGCCAACTTCCCGCCCGGCAAGATCCCCGGCCGGCCCGAGTTCGCAGACAAATACTACAATATGTCGCAG
The DNA here is from genome assembly GCA_001796045.1 of Caulobacterales bacterium RIFOXYB1_FULL_67_16. Classification (GTDB taxonomy): domain Bacteria; phylum Pseudomonadota; class Alphaproteobacteria; order Caulobacterales; family Caulobacteraceae; genus Brevundimonas. The sequence continues at coordinate 7,910 of MGLN01000073.1, forward strand.
GGCGAGGGCGACGCCGAAGGGCCGTGGAACCAGGGCGAGCAGTGGGAGGTGGTGTCCGACCGCGAACAGCAGATGGCGGTGGACGGGGGCGACGGCGACGCGACCGTCGGCCTGCCCGCCAAGGAGCAGAAGGCGGTGGACGCCTTCATGACCCGCACCATGTCCGATCCGTCGTCCAATCCGGTCACCGGGGCGGACCTGGGCGCAGGCCCCGGCGCGGGCCGCACGACGGCGCTCGAATCCTGAAGGCTTGGCCGGTCTGAACCTCGGGCGTGGCTTCGGCTGCGCCCGAGGTTTCGCGCGGAGCCGGTGGTGCGGGCGGCCGGGGTCGAACCGGCACTCCTTTCGGAACTGGATTTTGAGTCCAGCGCGTCTACCAATTCCACCACGCCCGCAGCGGAAGGACCGCCTCATGCCACAGAGGCGACTACGCCGTAAAGCGGATGATTTCAGTTCTCGACTTTGAGCCAGAACCTAGTTTTGAACGTGGCGCCCACAGTCGGCGGCCCACCGTCTATAAGACCCAGTTGTCCGCTCCGAATGCTTTGAGCCGCAGAGCGTCCAAAACCGGACCCCCTGGGGGTTTCCTCAAGGACGCGGCAGTTTTCAGCGCGGTCTCCCGCGCCTACGGAGCATTCGAGAAGCGCCATGGCCGAGCCGCCTGAGGGTATGCGTTCAGGCGGTGTAATCCGAGGCAAGATCCGCCAGGTTACGGATGACATCATTGGATCATAGGCGGCGTCGGTCTCAGCGACCAAAGGTGTGTCGCAGGCCGCCAACGTCTGATCCAAACTGCTGTGATCCTCCGGCAGGGCGAGTTCGTATCGGCGGGCCGGCCCCTCTCCCTCGGATAGCAGACGCAAGGTCAGCCTGTCCGCTGTTCTCAACCGCCGGGCATAGACGGCGGGCGCAGGCGCTATCATGGCTTGGCCGAGCACGCGCCAGTTCGCCGCCTGAAGCGTATCGCCCGGAACATTCATCTCCAATCGCTGGCGGCCGTTCGGCGAAGGCGATAGCGGCAGGCCTGTGATCGCCGCGATCAGCTGTTTGTCGCGGCAAACCACGGTCAGGGTGACGCCGACGTCGTAGGAGATTTCTGAAACCTGGAGCTTGTCCTGCTGGACGGTTCTCCATGTCAAAGGCGCATCGGCCTGCAGGGCGACTGCGGCCAATATGCCGATCACGCCGCGACCTCCACATGGCTGTCCGTCCCGCCGGCGAGCACGCGCTTGGCGCGGATGTACATCTCGACGCGTTGCAGGACGATCAGCCCCATGGCGAAGACGAGGAAGGCGTCGGTGACGGCCAGGGCGTTCAGATGCCAGTCGGCGGCGTGGCTCTCGATCAGGCTGCGGAGGCCGGCGCGACCGGCGAACAGGGCGACCAGCAGGATGAGGCCCAGCGGCGAGGCCTGGGCCATGAGGGAGCCGTCCGGTTCCTTCTCGATGGTGACCGTCTTGCCGCGATACCAGCCCACAAGCCCGCCCAGGAGCCCGCCAAGGGCCAGAACGGCCCAGGCGTCCGGGCCGAACGGCGCGTGGACGGCGCCGGGGCTGTAGCTTGAACCCCATATGCCCAGCGCGATCAGGGGAACCACCAAGGCAGGCGTGATCCAGAGGAACTGGGGTTTCAGGGGGCGTTTGCGCCGGTTCCTCAGCAGGACCAGCGCCAGGACGGCGGGAAAGACCAGGAGCGGTATCAGTTTCTCAGGCGGCATGTCGTCCCTCCGGGCCTCCCCCCGGAAGCCGACCCGATCAGCCTAACCCGCTCACGCCCCGGTTGGAAGCGGCGCGACCGTCTGTTCGATGGCGCCGAAGATCGACCGGTGGTGGTCGTCCAGCATCTCGATCCGCACCGTGTCGCCGTGGGTCAGGAAGGGGGTCTCGGGGGCGCCGCGCAGGATCGTCTCGACGGTGCGGACCTCGGCGATGCAGGAATAGCCCAG
>MGLN01000074.1:0-9294 GCA_001796045.1 Caulobacterales bacterium RIFOXYB1_FULL_67_16
ATCTCGACCAGCGCGAAAACCGCCGGTTGTGCGGTGGTCTGGCCGCCGGTCGCCGCGTGCTGAACTGCTTCTGCTACACCGGCGGCTTTTCGCTGCACGCGCTGGCCGGGGGCGCCGAATCGGTGCTGTCCATCGATTCCTCCGGCCCGGCGCTGGCGACCGCGCAGCGCAATGTCGGCCACAACCCGCAGATCGACGCCGCGCGCGCCGAATGGCTGGAGGCGGACGTGTTCCAGGCGCTGCGCACCTTCCGCGCCGAAGGCCGCCGCTTCGACCTGATCGTGCTCGACCCGCCGAAATTCGCGCCGTCGGCCGCGCACGCGAAGTCGGCGGCGCGCGCCTACAAGGACATCAATCTGCTCGGTTTCCGGCTGCTGGCGCCGGGCGGTCTGCTGATGACCTATTCCTGTTCCGGTGGCGTCGACGTCGATTTCTTCCAGAAGATCGTCGCCGACGCGGCAGCCGACGCCGGGGTGTCGGCGCGCGTGCTGAAGCGCCTGTCGGCGGGGGCGGATCACCCGGTGGGGCTGGCTTTTCCCGAGGGCGAGTACCTGAAGGGGCTGCTGCTCAGGATCGAGTGAAGCGTTACGCAGTTTTTTGCCAAAACATTGGTATCCTCTTCGCCTTTCCAATCCCCGGGAGTTCATGCGGATGGCCACCAAGAACGCCAGCAAGGCCGACAAGCCGCTGACCGAAGCCGACATCCTGAAGATGCCGGAAAAGGACTACATGAACGAGGCGCAGCTCGCCTTCTTCCGCGACCTGCTCGCCCGCATGCGCGACGACATCCTGCGCAAGGCCGATGAAACCGTGGAGCACATGCGCGAGGTCGACAATGTGTCCGACCCCGCCGACCGTGCCACGGTGGAAGAGGAACACACGCTGGAACTGCGCACGCGCGACCGCGAGCGCAAGCTGCTGAAGAAGATCGAACAGGCGATCGACCGCATCGATGCCGGCGAATACGGCTATTGCGACGAAACCGGCGAGCCGATCCAGCGCGACGCCACGCCCGCCGACAAGTTCCGCAGCCCCTATCCGAACGCCACCGCCGCGGCGGCGGGCAACGGCGGCGCCGCGCCGCCCGACCTGTCGGTCATGGCCAAGGCGCGTCACGACGGGGCCAACTACATCTACTCGCTGCTGTCGGGCTATCGCGCCGCCCCGGCGGGTCTGACCATCCGCGCGGGGCAGCACTACAATCCCTATATGGCCGGCGATCTGACCCCCTTCTGGACGGGCGATCCTCACCATGTGCCGGAGGGCGGCTTCATCGCCATGCCGCCGCCGCTGCGGAACGGCCAGGTGACCTATGACGACGGCTCGCCCCAGACGGTCGACCAGTACGCCAAGGACGTGGCGGCCTTCATCGCCTGGACGTCCGAGCCGAAGATGGTGGAGCGCAAACAGGCCGGGTTCGGCGTGATCCTGTTCCTGCTTATCTTCGCCGGCGTCACCTACCTCAGCTATCGCCGGGTCTGGAAGGGCGTGGCCCACTAGGCCGCAGTTCGAAGAGGCGTTTATCAGCCCGCCGAGGTGCGCCTCGGCGGGCTTTTTCGTTGCGACGAATGGCGCGTGAGATGGAATCGACATGATGGATTTCGGCCCCTAGGGTCGGCGACTTCATTTCCGGCTGTGGGGCCTGTTCGTCATGCGTATCCTCTCCTCTCTCGCCGCCGTCCTGATGGCCGGCGTCGGCCTGTCCGCCTGCGCCACGACGGGCGGCGAACAGGCGGCGCCTGTCTTCGAGGCGGCGCGGATCTCCGAGGACATCCGCGTCCTGTCGAGCGACGCGTTCGAGGGACGCGGCATCGCCACCCCGGCCGAGGACAAGGTCGTCCAGTATCTGAGCGCTCAATATGCTGCGGCCGGTTTCGAGCCGGGCGGGCCGAACGGTCAGTGGACCCAGGACGTCGTCCTGAACCGGTTCGTGCAGTCCAATGTCTCCGCCTCGCTGAAGCTGGGCGACTGGAGCCTGCCCCTGACCCAGGGACGCGAGGTCGCCATCTCCACGCGCCGTCCGGCCGAACATGTCAACCTGAAGGACGCGCCCCTGGTCTTCGTCGGCTACGGCATCAACGCCCCGGAGCGGAACTGGAACGACTTCAAGCGCCAGGACCTTCGGGGCAAGATCCTGGTCGTCCTGGTCAATGACGCCGACTTCGAGGAGCCGGCGCTGAACACCTTCGGCGGCAAGGCCATGACCTACTACGGTCGCTGGACCTACAAGTACGAGGAGGCGGCCAAGCACGGAGCGGCGGGGGTTCTGATCGTGCATGAGACGGCGCCGGCCTCTTACGGCTGGGCGACGGTGGCCAACTCCTGGGGCGTGCCCCAGTTCGACATCCTGCGTCCTAATGCGGCGGCCGAGCGCGTGCCGATGGAGGGCTGGATCCAGCGCGACGTGGCGGTCGATCTGTTCCGCCGCGCCGGCCTGGACTTTGAGGCCCTCAAGGTCCAGGCCCGCAGCCGCGACTTCCAGCCGGTCGCCCTGACCGGGGCCGCCTTCTCGACCGAGTTTGACGTGGCGACCAATCAGGTCACCAGCCACAACGTCATCGCCCGCCTGCCGGGCGCGACCCGTCCGGACGAGACGGTGCTCTACACCGCCCACTGGGATCATATCGGCATGGGCGAGCCGGATGAGACGGGCGACCGGATCTTCAACGGAGCCGTCGACAACGCCTCGGGCACCGCCGGCCTGCTGGAACTGGCCCGGACTTTCGGGCGCGCCCCGCGCACGGAGCGCTCCGTGGTGATGATCAGCTTCACCGGCGAGGAAAGCGGCCTGCTCGGCTCGGAATACTATGCGGTCAATCCCGTCTACCCGCTGGCGAAGACGGTGGGCGGCTTCAACATGGATTCGATGAACGTCTATGGCCGCGTCACCGGCCTGGGCGTGACCGGCTATGGCCAGTCCGACTTCGACGAACGTCTGGCCACGGCGGCTGAAGCCCAGGGCCGCGTCCTCGTGCCGGATTATGAGAATGCGGCCGGCACCTACTACCGGTCCGACCACTTCCCTCTGGCCAAGCGTGGCGTGCCCATGGCCTATGCGTCCAGCCGCGGCGATTTCCGGGACGAGCCGATCGCCCAGCGTCAGGCCGCTCGCGCCGAATACGGAGCCAAACGCTATCACCAGGCGGCGGACGAATGGTCGGCGAACTGGGACTACAGCGGCATGATCGAGGATCTGGAGGTTTTCTATGAGGTCGGCCGCGCCTTGGCGAACGGCCGCGACTGGCCGGAGTGGAAGACGGGCTCCGAGTTCGGGCCGGTCCGCGCGACGACAGCGGCCGAACGGCGCTGAAGCGTCTTCTCGGGCCGGGACGCGTTTCCGGCCCCTTTCCATTATCCGGTTCTCGAGACCTCCGATGCTTCTTCGTCCTTGCTCCATCGCCTTGGCGACCCTGTTCCTCGTCGCTTCCGTCGCCCGCCCGGTCCATGCCGCGCCGCCTTCCGACGACGCCTTCGCCACGGCCTCCGCAGCGACGCCCGAGTTCAGCGCGGGGCGCCTGTCGGACCACATCAAATACCTGGCCTCCGACGAACTGGAGGGCCGGTTTCCGGGTCTCATCGGCGAACGCCTGACCCTGGCCTACTTGCAGGCCCAGTACGAGGCGCTCGGCCTGGAGCCGGGCGGTCGGAACGGAAGTTGGCTGCAGCCGGTCGATCTGGTGCGGTTCACGCCCGAGCGGCCGCCGACGGCGGGGTGGACGGGCGCGGACGGGGTTCGCCACGACCTGGTCTCCGGCGAGGACGTCACCCTACGCGCCGGCGCCGCCGACCCGGCGGTGAAGCTGGAGGGCCTGCCTATCGTCTTCGCGGGCTACGGCGTCGTGGCGCCCGAGCGGGGGTGGGACGACTATGGTGCGGCCGACTTGAGCGGCAAGGTGGTGGTCATTCTGCGTGGTCAGCCCGAATCCATGGGCGCCGACCCGAACTTCTATGGCTCGACCGAGCACAAGATGCAGGAGGCGCTGAAGCGCGGGGCGGCCGGGGTCTTGACCCTGCAGCTGGAGGAGGGACGCTGGCGCCGAGCCGTCGGCGGCGCCGCGCGGGGCCAGATGACGGTAAAGGGGGCGTCCGACGCGCGGTTCACCGGCTCGATCAATATGGCGACGGGCACGACCCTGGGGGGGATCGCGTTGGCCCACGCCGTGGAGCGCGCCAAGACGGCGGGCCTGGGTGGTCCGGTGGATCTGGAGGCGCGGCTGGACGTCGACATCGTCGAGACGACTGAGGTCATTCACTCCAACAACCTGCTGGCACGCATTCCCGGCACGACCCGTCCGGACGAGTACGTCATCTACTCCGCGCACTGGGACCATATCGGCAAAGCTAGACAGCCGGACGCCGAGGGCGATGACATCTATAACGGGGCCTGGGACAATGCGTCAGGCACGGCGGGCCTGATCGAGATGGCGCGCGCGTTCAAGGCGGGACCGCCGCCCGAACGGACCGTGGTCTTCCTGCACGTCACGGCGGAAGAACAGGGGCTGTTGGGCTCGGAAGCCTACGCGGCCGAGCCGATCTATCCGCTGGCCCGGACGGCGGCCGACATCAACATCGACATGCTGCCCTTCACCCCGGCGACGCGGGACGTGGCGGTCTTCGGCGTCGGCAAGTCGGAGCTGGAGGATATTCTGGGGCGGTTCGCGGCGGCTCAGGGGCGTACGGTGACCGGCGACGGCTACCCCCGGGAAGGCTTTTATTACCGGTCGGACCATTTCAACTTCGCAGCGGGCGGGGTGCCGGCCCTGATGCCCTGGAGCGGGCGGGACTTCGTCGAGGGCGGAATGGAGGCGGGCACGCCCTCTTACGAGGCCGCCATGGGTCGCGACTATCACAAGCTGAGCGACGAATGGCGCGCCGACTACGACTTCACGGCGGCCTTGCAGAATCTGGACCTGCTTTATCGGCTGGGACTGACCGTGGCCGACAGCGAGACCTGGCCGGCCTGGAAGCCGACGGCGGAGTTCAACGCCATCCGGGATGCGACGGCGGCGGAGCGGCGCTGAGGAAGGACGAGCCGCCGATCCGAAACGCGATTGAACCTGAGCGGTATTCGTCGCGTTGTGTGCGGATGAAATTCCTCTCGCTCTCCGGCCTGGCTGCGGCGGCCGTTTGTCTCGTCGGCTGTGGAGATCATGAGGTCAATCCGCCTGACCGCCCTGCAGCGCCGCTCAGGACCGCAGAAGCCATGCAGGCGGTCGAGCCGCCGGGCCCTTCGTCCCTGGCCTCCCGGGGACCTCGCAGCTTCGTCGGGATCTGGGCCGCCGACGCGGCCTGGTGCGCAGAGCCGCAGGGAGAACGCCGACCCATCACCATCACGCCCTTGCGGTTCGACGGGTACGAAAACCGCTGCGACATCGCCGACATAGAGGAAACCCCCAACGGCTACGTCGCGCGCCTGACCTGTAGCGGCGAGGGGCGGACGGTCGCCGAACGGGTCCATATGGCGGCGAGCGGTGATATGATGAACCTGACCTATCTCGACCGCGGCATGACCACCGTGAAGCTGCTGCGCTGTCCCAGCTCGCCGCGCGCGCCCGACCCGCAAAACCCCCTCGAAAAGATGATCAAGCAGCCTGAGTAGATCCTTTGGTGTTCGCGATTGATCAACTCTATACTTGAGTCGATATTTGTAATCGATATCGATCAGACGGAAAAATCATCGTCGTTCTAGGTGATCTCCGCTAAGTGCGGTTACTTAGAATTGCGAGTTTTCGCCGTTCGTATCGACGTTTTATAGCGCCGTTAACTGCCCGAGTCGCGTCGTCCCGGAAAAGCTGAATAGCTTGGAGGAAACAGATGCGATTGAAAACAGTCTTCACGGCGATCACGCCCGTGCTTGCTGTCTCGGCTTTCACTTCGGCTCAGGCCGCTGAGCCGGTCCACGGCGCCGACGACGTCGTCGTCACCCATTCCCGGGGTTCGGCCGAGCCTGCGCTCCCCGCTTCGCCCGCCCAGGAAGTCTTTTCCACCGGCGTGGCCCGGGGCCGCGATCCGCTGGACAGCGCCACCTCGACCAGCGCCCTGAGGCAGGACCGAATCCAGGTCCTCGGCGCCCGCTCGCTGGGCGACATCCTGCGCAATATTCCGGGGATCCGGACCGAGGCTTCGACCGGGGACGGCAGCTCCGCCTACACGATCCGGGGCCTTCCCCTGGCCTCGGGCGGGTCCAAATATATGCAGATTCAGGAGGACGGTCTGCCTGTCCTCGAATTCGGCGACTTCTTCAATGGGGCCACCGACATCTTCATCCGCGCGGACTTCAATCTCGCGGCGATCGAGGCGATCCGGGGTGGTTCGGCCTCGACCTTCGCCTCCAATTCTCCCGGCGGGGTGATCAACCTGATCTCCAACACCGGCGAGGTGAAAGGCGGCGCGCTTCAGGTCACGACGGGGCTGGACTACGACAGCAACCGCGTGGACTTCCACTACGGCGGGCCCATCACCGACACCCTGCGGTTCCACATGGGCGGCTTCTACCGTTCGGGCGAGGGCCAGCGCGAGGCCGGCTTCCGGGCCTATGAAGGCGGTCAGTTCAAGTTCAACCTCACCAAGACCTTCTCCAACGGGTATGTCCGGCTGTCTGGCAAGTATCTGGACGACCGCTCGCCCCACTATCTGCCGGGCCCGGTGCGGATCACCGGCACGAACGACGATCCCCATTTCGGCAGTTTCGAAGGTTACGACGTCCGGCGCGACACCATGCTGGCGGGCTATCTTGGCGACGTCGTCACTCTCGACGCCGATAACCGTCCAGCCGTGCTGCCGCTCGACCAGGGGCAGGACGCCCATGTGAGATCGATCGGGATCGAGTCCCAGTTCGAGGTCCGCGACTGGACCATCACCCATCGCGCCCGGTACTCGGAAATCTCGGGCGGCACGACCCGAAATCTGGTCTCGGCCATCTATTCCGGAAACGCCCTGCCAGCCTCGCTGGGCGCGGGTCTGGGGACCTTCACCTATGCGACGGGCCCCAATCGGGGTCAGGCGATCACCAATATCGGCTCCATCAACGGCAATGGTCTGGTGGTGGCTTCTGCCCTGAACCGGATCGACTCCAGCGATCTGGGCAATTTCATCAGCGATCTGCGCGCCACCCGCGTCTTCGCGGTCCACGGCGGGGAGCTGACCTTGACCGGAGGTCTGTACAACTCGACCCAGAGCTATCGCAGCGACTGGCTCTATTCCAACCATCTTCAGGACGTCGCCGCAGGCGGCCAGTCGGCCCTGATCAACTACACCAACCGGACCGGCGTGCTGCAGTCCCAGGACGGCTATCTGGGCTACAACCGCTCGGGCTCGACCGCCTTTTTCCGGCGGCGATACGACGTCGATTACGACATCACCGCCCCCTATGGCTCCATCAACTATCGCCTGGGACGGATCGCAGTCGGGGCCAGCGTCCGGTACGACACAGGCGATGTGAGCGGCCAGCTTTACGGGGCCGATCTGGGCGGCGGCCGGGTCGGGATGCGGGCGTTCGATTTCAACGGCGACGGGATCATCTCGGTCGCGGAATCCCGCACCGCCTTCACCCCGCTCGATCGCCCGGCGCCGGTCGACTACAGCTATGACTATGTCAGCTATTCCAGCGGCGTGAATTTCCGGGTGTCCGAGCCCTTCGCCCTGTTCGCCCGCTACAGCCGGGGGGCGCGCGCCGGCGCCGACAAGGTGCTGTTCTCCAGCAAGGTCAGCACCATCGACGGCAGCATGCCCGATCCGGAAGACGGCTATGACATTGTCGAACAGCTGGAAGGCGGCTTCAAATACCGCACGCCCCAGCTGACGGTGAACGTCACCGGCTTCAAGGCCGATACGGAGGACACCAATGTTCAGGCCGGCGCGATCACGACCGACCGGGAGTACACGGCCCACGGCGTAGAGGCCGAAGCCGCCTATCGTCGCGGCGGCTTCAGCCTGACCGGCGGGGTCACCTGGACCCAGGCCGAGATCGTCAACGACAAGTTCAACGCCGCCGTCGCGGGCATGGTCCCCCGCCGTCAGCCCGACTACATCTTCCAGGTCAGCCCTCAGTATGAAACCCGCCGGTTCACGGTCGGCGCCAATGTGTTCGGCGCCACCAGCAGCTGGGTGCAGGACGTCAACCAGATGAAGATGCCCGGCTATGTCCTGGTCAACGCCTTCGTCCAGTACCGCCCCAGAGAGCGAGTCCGGATCATGCTGGACGCCAACAACCTGTTCGACGAGGTGGCCTTCATCGAAATCACCACCCCGTCCGTGCCGGCCAACGGCGTGGGGCTGGGCCGCGCCGCCAACGGTCGGACTGTCAACCTATCGCTGCGGTACGATTTCTGACGGGACAGAGGTCCACTGCGCCCCTTCCGTTCTGGCGGAAGGGGCGAGCGGCCGTCAGTTGAACAGGAAGTTCATCACGTCGCCGTCCTTGACGACGTAGGACTTGCCTTCCGCGCGCAGTTTGCCCGCCTCGCGCGCCTTGGCCTCGCCGCGCAGGGCGACGAAGTCTTCGAAGGCGATGGTTTCGGCGCGGATGAAGCCCTTTTCGAAGTCGGTGTGGATGACGCCCGCCGCCTGGGGCGCGGTGTCGCCGACATTGATGGTCCAGGCGCGGGCCTCCTTGGGGCCGACCGTGAAATAGGTCTGCAGGCCCAGCAGCTTGTAGGCCTCGCGGATTAGCCGGTTCAGGCCGGGCTCTTCCAGACCCAGCGTCTCCAGGAACTCTTTCTGCTCTTCGTCGTCCAGCACGGCGATCTCGGACTCGATCTGGGCCGAGATGACGACCGAATTGGCGTTGTCCTGGGCGGCGCGGGCGGCGACCTTGGCCGACAGCTCATTGCCCTTGTCGGCCGAGCCTTCTTCCACATTGGCGACATAGAGGGCGGGCAGGGCGGTCAGCAGCTGCAGCATGTGCCAGGCCTTCATGTCCTCCTTGGACACTTCGGCTGTGCGGGCGGGCTTGCCGGCGTTCAGCTGGGCCAGGGCCAGGTCGACCAGTTTCAGCGTCAGGGCCGAATCCTTGTCTCCAGTCTTCGCGCGCTTCTCCAGCTGGGGCCGGCGGCGCTCCAGGCTTTCCATATCGGCCAGCATCAGCTCGGTCTCGATGATGTCCAGATCGGCGATCGGATCGATGCGGTTTTCGACGTGGGTAATGTCGTCGTCGACGAAGCAACGGGCGACGAAGGCCACGGCGTCGCAGTCGCGGATATTGGCCAGGAACTGGTTGCCCAGGCCTTCGCCCTTGGACGCGCCGCGAACCAGGCCTGCAACGTCCACGAAGGTGATGCGGGCGGGAATGATCTC
>MGLN01000074.1:9424-9705 GCA_001796045.1 Caulobacterales bacterium RIFOXYB1_FULL_67_16
AACAGGGTGGACTTGCCGACGTTCGGCAGGCCGACGATCGCGACTTTCAGGGCCATGGTCTTGGGGAGGTTCCTCGTGAGCGCGTGCCCTTAGCCGGTCTGGACCGGTTTGTCAGGCTCGCCTGCGAGGCGCGGACTACTCGGCTTCGGGCTGGCGCACCCAGGCGGTGACCTTTGCGTCCGGCGCGCGCTCGAAATCGAGCGTCAGTTCGAGGCTGTCGCCCTCCTCGAGCGGCCCGGTCAGGCCCATGACCATGATGTGGTCGCCGCCCGGCTCCAGCT
>MGLN01000074.1:9796-10679 GCA_001796045.1 Caulobacterales bacterium RIFOXYB1_FULL_67_16
GTAGCAGCCGGTCATCAGACGCCCGTTGGGGGTCGGCCGGCACCAGGCGTCGCCCACCGCCACCGGCTCCGCCGCCGCGCCACCCTTGCCGCCGTCGCCCGAGCCGCAGGCGGCGAGCACAAGAAGGGCGGGGAGGGCGAGGGTCAGACGGGCCATGGGCGAATACCTCGGTCGTGTCGCGGGCCGCGCGCGTCGCGGCGTCAGGGGCCGCATAGCGCTCCCTGCGCCTTTCGCAAAGGGCGGCGCGCCGTCGCGCTTGGCGCTCGACAGCCTTTCCCGCGCGTGAGACGGTTCGACGCAACCGGAGAGCGCGAATGATCAACCTGAGGACAGCCCTTCTCGCGGGGGCGGCCCTGTGCGCGACGGACACGGCTCCGGCGACCGCGCAGGCGGTCCAGGACGGCGGCGGCGGCCCCCGCTCCGTCTCCCTGACCATCTACAACCAGAACATCGCCCTGGTGGAGGACGTGCGCTCGCTCGACCTTCCGGGCGGTCGGACGCGGCGCGAGTTCCCGGGCGTTTCCGCCGGCATCCGTCCCGAGACCGTCGGCCTGTCGGGCCGGGGCCTTTCGGTGGTCGAGCAGAATTTCGATTACGACCTGCTGACTCCCGACAAGCTGATGCAGTCCGCCGTCGGCGAGGAGATCGGCATTGTCCGCACCAATCCCGGCAACGGAGCGCAGGAGACGCAGCGCGCCACCGTGCTCGCCGCCAACCAGGGCGTGGTGCTGGAGGTCGACGGCCGTATCGAGGTGCTGCGCGACGACGGCGTGCCCACCCGGGTCATCTTCGACGAGGTGCCGTCCAACCTGCGCCCGCGCCCGACCCTCAGCGTCACCCTCGACGCCGAGGGCGCCGGTCGCCGCGATGTAACCCTGACCTA
>MGLN01000075.1 GCA_001796045.1 Caulobacterales bacterium RIFOXYB1_FULL_67_16
CGCTGAACACCCGCATCCTGGTGCTGGACATTCCGCTGGAGGACCGGACCCTGAGCCTGGGTCTGGTCGCCGACCGGGTGTTCGAGGTCACCGCCTTCACCGCCGACCAGATCGAGCCCTCGCCCGACATCGGCGTCAAATGGCGCTCCGACTATATCGCCGGCGTCGTCAGACGCGACGACGGTTTCGTCGTCCTGATCGACCTGCCCCGGCTCCTCTCCACGACCGAGGCGGCCTTCGCGTCCTTCTCCAACATCGACCGGGCGGCCTGAGGGCCGCCTGGGTTTTCGAAAGAGTTCAGACTTGTCACAAGCCGCTGTTGAGGCGTCCGAGCCTATCCTGGACAAGATCAGCGCCCGGAATTTCGAGCGGCTGGCGCGCTATATCTACGACTACAGCGGCATCAAGATGCCTTCGACCAAGCGGACCATGCTGGAGGGCCGTCTTCGGCGCCGTCTGCGTCATACCGGGCATGAGACCTTCGACGACTACTGCGACTATCTGTTCAAGGAAGACGGGCTGGACGCCGAGTCCGTCTTCCTGATCGATGCGGTGACGACGAACAAGACCGACTTCTTCCGCGAGCCGAAGCATTTCGAATATATGGCCGGCCACGTCCTGCCGGAACTCAAGGCCGCCGGCGTGCGCCGAATCCGGGCCTGGAGCGCGGCCTGTTCCTTGGGCGCCGAGCCCTACACCATGGCCATGGTCATGCAGAAGTTTGTCGAGGATCAAGGCGGGCCGGACTATCAGATCCTGGGCACCGACCTGTCGACCGAGGTGCTGGAGACGGCGCTGCGCGGCGTCTATCCCAACGAAATGCTGACGCCCGTGCCGGCGGACATGCGGCGGTGGGTCATGTCCGCGCGGGACGCCTCCCGGCGCGAAAGCCGGATCCACCCTTCGCTTCGTGCAAAGCTGTCTCTGGCGCGGGTCAATCTGATGGACGAGGCCTATTCGGTCGGTGATCCGTTCGACATGATCATGTGTCGCAATGTCATGATTTATTTCGATAAACAGACGCAGGCCAAGGTGCTGAAACGTCTGTGTGACCGGTTGAAACGCGGCGGGTATCTGTTCATAGGTCACTCTGAAAGTATCACCGGTATCGAACTTCCTCTCGTCACTGCGGCGAACACCGTCTTCAGAAAGATCTGACCCCATGCCCAAAGTCCGCGTCCTGGTCATCGATGACTCGGCCAGCGTGCGGCAGACCCTGGTCGACGTGCTTTCCGCCGATCCGGGGATCGAGGTCATGGGGGTGGCGTCGGATCCGTTCGTCGCCGCCCGACGGATTGCGGAGGATATTCCGGACGTCATCACTCTGGACGTCGAGATGCCCCGGATGGACGGCATCACCTTCCTGCGCAAGCTGATGGCGCAGAAGCCGATCCCGGTGGTGATGTGCTCGTCCCTGACAGAGGCCGGCTCCGAGACCCTGATGCAGGCGCTGGAAGCCGGCGCCGTGGACATCATCCTGAAGCCGCGGATTGGCGCAGCGGATCATCTCGCCGAAAGCGGCGACCGCATCCGCGACGTGGTCAAGGCGGCGGCGCGCGCGCGCCTGGGCGTGAGGCGGACCACGACCCGCACGCTGGATCCCGGAACCAAGCTGACCGCCGACGCCATGCTGCCGCCGCCCAAGGCCGGCGCCATGGCGCGCACGACGGAGATGGTCGCCTGTCTGGGGGCCTCGACGGGCGGAACCGAAGCGCTGAGGGAAGTGCTGGAAGCCCTGCCGGCCAACGCCCCGGGAATCGTCATCGTGCAGCATATGCCGGCCGGCTTTACGGCGGCGTTTGCGAAACGGCTGAACGGTCTGTGCGAAGTCGAGGTCAAAGAGGCGCAGCACGGCGACCCTGTCCTGCGCGGCCATGTCCTGATCGCGCCCGGCGACAAGCATATGCTGCTGGAAAGACAGGGCGCCCGATATCAGGTGGCCGTCAAGGACGGACCGCCTGTGTCCCGCCATCGTCCCTCCGTCGATGTTCTGTTCCGCTCCGCCGCCCGCGCTGCCGGACGGAACGCAATGGGCGTCATCATGACCGGGATGGGCGATGACGGCGCGCGCGGTCTGCTGGAGCTGAAGGAGGCGGGCGCCACGACCCTGGCCCAGGACGAGGCGACGTCGATCGTCTTCGGCATGCCCAAGGAGGCCATTGCGCGTGGCGCCGCTCAGAAGGTGACGGCCCTCGAGAATATCGCCCGCGAGATCATGGCGGTGGATCGGTCTCGATAGACCGGGTTTAGCCGGCCGCCGGGTCGAGCGACCGCCGCTCGTCGCCTCAGAACAGCAGGTCGTCGAACTCGTCGGCGGCTTCCGCAGGCGGTTCGGTCGGCGTCGGCCCTTCCGACGGGGCCTCGGCGCGTTCGGCCTCGTCGAAAACGGCATGGGCGGCATGGATGGTCCGCTCCCGCGCCATGGTGTAGCAGCGCGCGATCTCGGTCAGGGCGGCGTCCACGACCCCGGCGATGTCGGTGAGATCGTCAACGGCGGGGCCTGCAGCCTCGACCAAAGCTGCCGCCGCCGCATGCAGAGCGTCGCCCAGATCTTCTTTCAGGCCCAGCTGATCGGCCGCAAGACTGAGGGAGCGCGCGGTCGCCTCTCCCTGGGCGCCCAGACCCACCAGGTCGGTCTCCACCACATCCGCCGCTCGGCGCAGATCTTCGTGGACGCGGGTCAGGCGGCTCGGGTCCACCTGGTCCTCCTGGGCCTCCGCCGATGCGCCGTTCGCCAGGTCGGAGAGGGATTTCAAAGAGCCCAGGGTCTGATCCGCCGCATCTTCCAGGTGGCTGGCGTGGCTGCTCAGTTCGATCGCGATGACGCTCAGAGGCTTGCCGATCTCGCCCAGGCGGTTGCACCGCAGGCTGCTGTTGATCGCCATCTGCTGAATGTCGCGCTTGACCTTCTGGATCGCATCGACCCGCCGCGCCAGGGCTTCGACGGCCGAGACGGTTTCGCCGCTAATCCTCTGGGCGTTGGTCATGGCCGCCGTGACGTCGTCGACCAGCAGGCCCGCGCGGCCGAGGCTGATCTCCAGCTCTCTCAGGTCCCCGCCGCCTTCCGACAGGTCGCGGATCACGGTCAGCTGATGGGTGTCTCTGGCCATGCCGGCCAGGTTCTGCGTCACCTTGGCCGCCTCCACCTCGAAGTCTGCGGCGATGTCGGTCATCTGGTCGGCGACCATGTGCAGCACCCGCCGCTCGGCCCGATCGCGGGCGTCCGGCGAGAGGTCCGATTCCGTCACGGCGCGCGCCGCGACACGGACGCCGAGCTGGACGTGCTCGATCCGCTGGCGCGTGATGTCGCCGATCTGCATCGCCATCAGCGCCTGACCGACCTTCATCTGGATGTCGCGCGCGATCGCGCCGACCGACGTCGCCACCTCCGCGATCCGAACGTGGTGGACGCGCAGGGTTTCCGCATCGACCGCCAGCTTGTCCGGCACCGCCGGGATCAACTGCTTGTACTTGCCGCCCAGACCCGTTTCGAAGCCCAGTGCGCCGTCCAGCTGGCCTCGCAGGCGGGTCAGTTCATCGGCCAGTTCGTCCAGCTGGGACACCCCGAAATCGAGCTGTTCACACATTCGTTCGGCGAAGCCGGCGAACTCGTCGGCGCCGCGGATGGTGGAGCCGGCCGTAATCTTCACATTGAGCGCGAAGGCTCGCAGATAGCGCAGTGTGGTGCGCATCTTGTCGATGTCGGCATCCAGCATGGCGCCGGCGCCCTTCAGTCGATCAAGATGGGCGACGCGGCGTCTTTGCGAATTCGGAAGGACGTTCAAGGCCGCAGCGGTCGACAGCAGGTCGTTGCTGGTGCGCGAGACCGACTCTACGTTCAAGGTCAGGCCCAGACGGTCGAGCGCCTCGATCAGGCCGCCGATCATCTCCAGCGAGCCCGCAAGACGCTCTCCGGCGTCGGAGAAGCGGCTCTCGACCTGGGCGCGGGCGGCCTCCAACTGGTCCATGACATCCGGCGAGACGATCGACGCCTGGACGGATCTTTCGTAGTCGGCGTGGATTTGCTGCGCGCGCGCCTGCATGAACGGCCTCGTTCTGAGTGTCGCGGAGGACGTTAGTCCCGACATGACAACCGTCGGTAAACGGCGAAGAAAAAGCTTCTGGAATCAGCCCCGGTCTCAGGCCCTGCGGATTCGTTCGGCGGCCGCGGCCTTCGGCGCCGAAACCCGTCCACGACGCCGCCGGTTCAGGCGCGCAGCCTGGGCCAGGGTCAGGTCCGGATGGCGCCGGGCGGCGTGGCGCACCTGTTCGACGAAGCCAGGCAGCCAGGCGCCGAGCGCGCCTGCGGCGCCGGCCATGAAATCTCCCATCGAGACACTGCGGCCGGTGAAGAACTGCAACCCCTCGGCGGCCAGGGCGGCGGCGATGACGAACAGCACCAGGTCGTCGCGGCGGCGCTTGGGGGCGATGAGGAAGAGGAAGACGGTCAGGCCGTAAAAGGCGAGGGCGTGGGCCGCCTTGTCATTGAGGCCGAACACCTGCTCGAGCCCCTGGAAAGGTCCCAGCATCAGAACGCCCAGGCCGGTTGCGGCGAAGACGAAGACCAATCGAGCGACGGCGATGATGCGGCGGGACGTGAGCATGAAGGGCGGCGTTCCAGAAGGACGAGACCCGGCCATCCTGCCCCTGCCTCCCCCAAGATGGGGTGAAGCGACATGCTGAACGATTTACAAAAGCGCCGAGACTTGCGGCCTCACGGAAGGCCGCTCCAGGCGAGGGCGTGAACCTTGTCGCGGCCGAGGGCCGCGAGTAGGGGGGCGGAGATGAACAGGTCGGCGATGGCGGGGTTGCGAACGTCCAGCCCGCCCGTGAAGGCGCCGAAGGCCGGCATCAGAAGACGTTCGCCGTCGGTCACGAAACAGGGGCGCCGCACCGTCCGGCCATAGCGCGAGACGGAGACCGAGGGGTGAAGATGGCCTGCGACCTCGCCGTAAGGGGCGCCGTCCGCTCCTGCAGGCGCCGGTTCGTGCGTCAGCGTCAGACGCCCGATCCGGGTCTCGCTGACCACTTCGCCGGGAAGGGGCATGGGGTCGTCCGCTCGCGTCGCCAGGGCGTCGCGATCGTGGTTGCCTTCGAGCCAAAGCCAGGCGCGGCCGGCGCTCAGGCGATCCAGCCGGGCGCGGTCCTCCGGAGACATGCGCGGGATCGCACGGCTGTCGTGGAAACTGTCGCCCAACAGCACGACGACGGAGGGGGCCAGGTCGGCGATCTCCGCCTCAAGCCGGTCCAGGGTGGCGCGGCTGTCATAGGGCGGCAGCATCTGGCCCCGGACGGCGAAGGCCGAGCCCTTTTCCAGGTGCAGGTCCGCGACCACCAGGACACGGTGTTCCGGGAGCCAAAGAGCGCCTGAACAGCGCAGTACGCAGATTTCGTCGGCGATCTGGACGCGAAGCGACCCGCACGGCTTTCGCGCGGGGGCCAGGGTCTGGCGGAGCGCGGCATTCATGCCGCGTCCTCTTCCATCACTTCGGCGATCAGGAGTTCGGCGCTCTCGTCCAGGATCATCTCGGCGGCGTCGCCGCCGACCCGTTCGCGGCCGATCTGGACCAGCACCGGCACGCAGAAGGGCGAGGGGCGCGTCAGCCGCTGATGCCGGATGCGGCCCTCGATCCGCGCCAGCATCTGGCCCAGGCGAGCCACGTCCAAGAGGCCCGAGGCGGCGTCGGCGCGGGCGGTCTTCAGCAGCAGATGATCGGGTTGGTGGCGGCGCAGCACGTCGTAGATCAGGTCGGTCGAGAAGGTCACCTGGCGGCCTGTCTTTTCGGCGCCGGGCTGGCGGCGTTCGATCAAGCCCGAGATCAGGGCGCAATTGCGGAAGGACCGTTTCATCATGAAGCTCTCCTCCAGCCAGGCCTCCAGATCGTCGCCCAGCATGTCCGGCTGGAACAGGGCGTCCAGGTCGATCCCGTCCATCGGCTTGATCGACCAAATCGCCAGCGAATAGTCGGTGACCACGAAGCCCAACGGCCCGACGCCCAGCCGGTCCAGCCGCCGGGTCAGCAGCATGCACAGGGTGGTGTGGGCCAGATTGCCTTCGAACGGATAGGCGACCAGGAAATGCCGGCTGCCGCGCGGGAAGGTCTCGACCAGCATGGATTCGGCGTCGGGAATGGCCGAACGTTCGGCCTGAAGCTCAAGCCATTCCTGAACGTCGGGCGGCAGGACGCGCCAATGGTCCGGGTCCTGAACCATGGTCCGCACCCGGTCGGCCAGGGAGGTGGACAGCGGAAATTTCGACCCGCCCCAGGAGGGGATTTTGGGCTCCTTGTCATTGGCGTGGCTGACCAGGGCGTCGGTCCCCACAATGCCCTGAAATGCCCAGACCTGACCCGCGAACAGGAAGGTGTCGCCGGGCGTCAGCTGTTCGAAATACCATTCCTCGGCCTCGCCCACCTTGCGGCCCGCAACCAGTTGGCGCGAGGCACCGCCGCGACGGCCCGCCACGCGCACGTTCAGGGTTCCGGCCGAGACGATGGCGCCGACATTCATCCGGTGACGCTGGGCGATATGTTGGTTGCGCACCTTCCAGCGGCCGTCCGGCGTCCTGACGATGCGGGCGAACCGGTCGTAGGTGCGAAGCGCATAGCCGCCGGTCGCGACGAAATCGACCACCTCCTCGAACTGCGCCCAGGTCAGGGCGCGATAGGGGCCGCAGCCGGTGATCTCGTCGTACAGGGCCTGCAGATCGAAGGCTTCCGAGCAGGCGACACCCATGACGTGCTGGGCCAGGGTGTCGAGGGTGCCGATGTGGATCGGCTCCCAGTCAAAGGCGTTGTCGGCCACCGCCTCGCGCGCCGCCTGGCATTCCAGCATCTCGAACCGGCTGGCGGGCACCAGCAGGGCGCGCGACGGCTCGTCCAGCCGGTGGTTGGCGCGGCCGATCCGTTGAACGAGACGGCTGGAGCCCTTGGGCGCCGCCATCTGGATGACCAGGTCGACGTCGCCCCAGTCGATACCGAGGTCCAGGGTCGAGGTGCAGACCACCGCCCGCAGATCGCCGCGCGCCATGGCCGCCTCGACTTTGCGCCTCTGCTCCGCCGCCAGCGAGCCGTGGTGCAGGCCGATCGGCAGATTGTCGTCGTTGATCGCCCACAGCTGCTGAAAGACGAACTCCGACTGCCAACGGGTGTTGACGAAGATCAACGCCAGGCCGGCCCGTTGAATGGCGGCGTAGACCTCGGGGATGGCGTGCTGGCCAGTATGGCCGGCCCAGGGGACCTTTCCCTCGGAGATCAGCACGTCGATGACGGCCGGCGCGCCGGGGTCGCCTTTGACGAGGATGACTCCTTCTCCCCTTGCGGGAGAAGGTGGGCCCGGAGGGCTCGGATGAGGGGTCGGTTCAGCCTCGACAGCAGATGCCGGTGCGGTTGGGAGCAACCCCTCATCCGTCTCGCTGCGCGAGCCACCTTCTCCCGCAAGGGGAGAAGGAAGTCTCGGGGCCAGCCACCCCCGGATCAGATCCGGGTCCTCGATCGTGGCGCTCAGCCCCACCCGCCGCATCCCCGGAGAGAAGCTCTGTAGCCGCCCCAGTCCCAGCGACAGCAGATCGCCGCGCTTGCCGCTCCAGATGGCGTGGACCTCGTCCAAGACGACGCATTTAAGGTCGGCGAAATAGGATCGCGCCCCCTCCCAGGCGCAGAACAGGGCCAGCTGTTCCGGCGTGGTCAGCAGGATGTCGGGCGGGAAGTCGCGCTGACGCTGGCGTTTGGACTGTTTGGTGTCGCCGGTGCGTGTTTCGACATGGATGTTCAGCCCGATCTCGCGGATCGGCGTCATCAGATTGCGCTCGACGTCGGTGGTCAGGGCCTTCAACGGCGACAGATAAAGGGTGTGGACGCCCGACCCCGGCCCGGTCGCCGGCCTTGGCCCGCGCTCCGCTAGTTCGATCAGACTGGGCAGAAACCCGGCCAGGGTCTTGCCCCCGCCGGTCGGGGCGACCAGCAGGGCATGGCTCCCGGCCTGAGCCGCTGCGACCATCTCCAGCTGATGCCGCCGAGGCGACCAGCCGCGCCCGGCGAACCAGTCGGTGAACAGGGGCGGAAGCGTTGCGGGGGCGGCGGCGGTCGTCACGAACGGCATATAGCATGTTCCCGTTCCGTTTCAGCCCCGAGGTCGCTATCTATCGGTCGTGTCCGACGAATCCGTCATCGCCGAATCCCGCCCGAGCGACGTCGAGCCCTGGCTCGACCTGCCGCCGGCGCTCGCCACCCCGCCCGGTGCGGGGGCTGTTTGCGACGACCAGGGCGCGCGCAAGATCGGGCGGGGGGCGGCCGAGGGTTTCTTCAGCGGCGGGCCGGTGCTGGTCGCCCATGCGTCGCTGACCGCGCGGAGGCTGGGGCTGACGCCGCCGGGGCGGACCTCCGACCTGATGGACGTACTGGAGCTGTACGCCTTCGTGCGGCCGGCGCGGTTCTGCGCCCCTTCACCGACGGGGCTGGCCCTGGTGCTGGGGCAGGCCGAACCGAAGTCGCCGGAGGCGCAGGCGGCGGTGTTGCGTCAAGCGGCGGCCGTGCTGCTGCGCGAACTGGCTGCGCCCGCCTATCCCGAACGTGAAGCCGCCTATGTGCTGGCCCTGACCCTGCAACGGGCGGGCTGGGCCTGGGGCGACCGGGTGGTTCAGGCCCTTGAGGCGGGCGGGGTGCGGGCGCGCCAGCATCGCGGGTCGGGTCTGGATGTCTGGAGCCGGCTGACGGAGTGGGAGGACGAGGCGCCGCGCGGCGAGGCGGGCTCGGCTCCCGTCGACAGCGAGAGCGCCCGCATCCGGCTGGAGAAACTGCTTCAGGCCTCGGGCCTGGACGAGACGCGGCCGACCCAGTCCGACTACGCCGCCGAGGCCGCCTTCGCCTTTTCGCCGCGTAACGAGGAAGGGCGGCCGCGGGTGCTGCTGGCCGAGGCGGGGACGGGGACAGGCAAGACCCTGGGCTATCTGGCGCCGGCCTCCCTATGGGCCGAGCGGAACCAGGGGGCGGCCTGGATCTCGACCTATACGCGGGCTCTGCAACGCCAGATCGACCGCGAGAGCCAGTCGCTGTGGCCCGATCCGGAGGAGCGCCGCAGGAAGACGGTGATCCGCAAGGGACGCGAGAACTATCTGTGCGTTCTCAATCTGCAGGACATGGTTCAGGCGGCTCAGCTGGGGAACGGCGACCTGATCGGCCTGGCCCTGGCGGGGCTATGGGCCCTGCACACGCGCGACGGGGACATGACCGGGGGCGACTTCCCCGGCTGGCTGGCGGGCTTGTTCGCCGTCCCGCCCGCCCACGCGGCCGGCGCGGCCAATCTGGTCGACCGGCGGGGCGAGTGCGTCCA
>MGLN01000076.1:0-1124 GCA_001796045.1 Caulobacterales bacterium RIFOXYB1_FULL_67_16
GGGGCTTGCCGTCGCGCCAGATCGACTGGTGCACGTGCATGCCCGAGCCGTTGTCGGCGAACATGGGCTTGGCCATGAAGGTCGCCGTCTTGCCATAGGCGGCGGCGACGTTGTGGATCACGTACTTATAGAGCTGCAGCCGGTCGGCCATGGTCAGCAGGTCCGAGAACTTCAGACCCAGTTCGTGCTGGGCCGGGGCCACCTCGTGGTGGTGCTTCTCGGGCTGGAGGCCCAGGTCGCGCATGACGCCCAGCATTTCGCCGCGCAGGTCCTGGCCGGAATCGACCGGATTGACCGGGAAATAGCCGCCCTTGGGCCCAGGGCGGTGACCCATGTTGCCCTCGGTGTATTCGGCGCCGGTGTTGGCCGGCAGCTCGGTCGAGTCATACGAGTACGACGTATTGTGCGGCTGGGTCGACCAGCGCACGTCGTCGAAGATGAAGAACTCGGCCTCGGGACCGAAGTAAACGGCGTCGCCCACGCCTGAGGACTGGACATAGGCCAGGGCCTTCTTGGCCATCGAGCGGCTGTCGCGGTTGTAGGGTTCGCCGGTGTCCGGGTTCAGCACGTCGCAGAACAGGAACATGGTCGTCTGCTGGTAAAAGGGGTCGATGTAGGCCGTGGTCAGGTCCGGCTTCAGCAGCATGTCGGACTCGTTGATGGCCTTCCAGCCGGCGATCGACGAACCGTCGAACATGGTGCCTTCGTTCAGGAAATCCTCGTCGACCAGGTCGACGTCGAAGGTCACATGCTGCAGCTTGCCGCGGGTGTCGGTGAAGCGAACGTCGACGTATTTGACGTCCTTCTCCTTGATCTCCTTAAGGATCTTGCTGGCGCTCATTCTCGGAAGTCCTGTTGTTTCTTGGTCGTTGGGGAGGAACCGAACGATCGACCCCGCAGAGCCGAGCGACGGAGGAGGGTACGCGAACTCAGACGGCCTGGGCTCCGGTTTCGCCGGTGCGGATGCGGATCACTTCGGCGACGTCGGAAACGAAGATCTTCCCGTCCCCGATCTTGCCGGTGCGGGCCGAGGTCTGAATGGCCTCGACCACGGCGGGCGCGAGATCGTCGGCGACGACGACCTCGATCTTGATCTTGGGCAGGAAGTCGATGACGTATTCGGC
>MGLN01000076.1:1142-7761 GCA_001796045.1 Caulobacterales bacterium RIFOXYB1_FULL_67_16
ATGGCCTTTCTGGCGGCCATATCCCTTGGCCTCCAGCACGGTCATGCCTTGCACGCCGACGTCCTGGAGCGCCTCTTTGACGTCATCCAGCTTGAAAGGCTTGATGATGGCTTCGATCTTCTTCATGGCGACCCCTGAGCGGCGCGCGGAATGCAGCGGCGCTCGGGCGGGAATGGGACACATCAAGGCCGACCAAAGCAAGCGATTTTCGCAGAAAAGTCACGGATATTCGGAGCTCGGATGACAGAAACCAACGACCCGGCGATCTGACGCAATTTTCTTCCGTGGCCGGGCGCGGAAACGCACAAGCATGCGCGGGGTCGTCTCGGGGTCGTGTCCGGCCGGGCCCACCAGACCGGCGCCGCGCGATTGGCGGCGCGGGCGGGACTGAGGATCGGCGCGGGCGTGGTGAAGATCTTCTGTCCACCGGATGCGGTTGCGGTGATCGCCCCGGCGGTCGAGGCGATCATGGTGAGCCCGTTCGCCGCCGCCGAGACCCTGGCGCGGGAAGTGGAGGACATGGACGCCGTCGTGGTGGGGCCGGCCGCCGGCCTGGACGAGACCACCGTCGCCAATATCGAGGCCCTGGCGCTGAGCGGAGCGGCCCTGGTTATCGATGCGGACGGACTGTCCGTATGCAAGGGCCGCAGCGCCCAGCTGTTCGCTGTTCTGGACCGGGACGACGTCCTGACCCCGCACGAGGGCGAGTTCGAGCGGCTGTTTCCGGGGCTTCTGCGGCAGGGCAGGACCGGCGCCGCCGTCGAAGCGGCCAGACGCGCCCAGGCCGTGATCGTGCTGAAGGGCAGCGAGACGGTCGTCGCCGCGCCCGACGGCCGCGTTCGGATCAATCGCAACGGCTCGCCCTGGCTGGCCACGGCGGGAACCGGGGATGTTCTGTCGGGCATGGTCGGCGGGCTGATCGCCCAGCGCATGGACAGTTTCGACGCCGCCTGCGCCGCCGTCTGGCTCCATGCCGACGCCGCCGACCGGTTTGGGCCCGGACTGATCGCCGAGGATCTGAGCGAGACCCTGCCGCAGTCGCTTCGCGCCCTCTGGCCCGGCGGGACTTAGATCGACGCCGGCTGGGGCCTTGGCCGGTGTCAAGGAAGCTTTGATCGTTCGTCACATCCTACTGCTACGCCGCGCCCATGGCGGGGATATCCAGAGCGCGCGCGGAATGGCTGGGCCTGCGGATCTTTCCGCACGAGCCGGCTCTGCGTCAGTGGCTGAGCCGCAGGACCCTGGGGGAGATCGAGATCGACGACGTGGTCCAGGAGACCTACGCCATCCTCGCCGCCCTCGATTCGGTCGACCATATCCGAAATCCCCGGACCTACATGTTCGAGGTCGCCAAGTCCGTGGTGCTTCAGACCCTGCGGCGGTCGCGAATCATCACCCTGGAGGTCTTGTCCGAGGCAACGGACGGGCTGCAGACGCCGAGCGACGATCCTGACCCGGAGCAGGTGGCCGCCGACCGGCAGGAGCTGGGCCGTCTTGCGGAGATGGTCGCCGCCCTCCCGACCCGGTGCCGCGAGGTCTTCATCCTGAGAAAGATCCACGGTCTGTCGCAACGCGAGGTCGCCCAGCGGCTGGACCTTTCGCAAAGCACGGTGGAAAAACACATCGCAAAGGCGCTCGGTCTCTTGATCGAGCAAGTGGGACGTGGCGGAAACCGACGCGTCGAAGCATCTATAGATCGTGACCCAGACCAGATCGCTCCAAGGCGCCGCCCGATCGGAAAGCGCCGCTGACATCGACGCCGCCGCCCAGGCCTGGGCGGCGAGGAGCGATCGCGGCCCTCTGTCCCCCCAGGACGAAGTCGCGTTGCGCGAATGGCTGGAGGCGGATCCGCGCCGCGCCGGCGCCTATGCGCGCGCCCTAGCCGCAGACGTCTATCTGTCGCGGGCAGCGGCCCTGGGGGCGGGCTTCGATCCGCGAAAACTGTCGACACGTCCGGCCATGGGCCGGAGACGGGTGATCACGGCGGGCGGGGGACTGTTGGCCGCCTCTCTCGTCGCCAGTGCTGGTCTGGGCTTGTCCTCCTGGCGCAGCCGGATCGTGACCCCGAAAGGGGACGTCAGGCGCGTCTCCCTGCCCGAGGGCTCGGCCGTCACCCTGAATACGGCGACGGCGGTGCGGCCCGACCTGGGCGATCAGCTCCGGCGGGTGGACCTGATCCGGGGCGAAGCCCTGTTCGACGTGGCCAAGGACCACCGCCGACCCTTCATCGTCTTCGCCGGAGGGGTGCGGGTGCGCGCCGTGGGGACCAGTTTCTCGGTGCGCGTCAAAGAGGACCGCGAGGTCGAGGTGCAGGTGCGTGAAGGCGTGGTCGAGGTGTGGCGGCGGTCCGATGCCTCGCCGGTCCGCCTGACGGCGGGCGGCGTCGCCCTAGCGCCCCGGCAGGGACCGATCAGCCACGACCATCGTCCGATCGAGTCGGTCGAACGGGCCATGGCCTGGCGGGAAGGGCGGATCGACCTGGCCGGGATGAGCCTGGCGGAGGCTGCGGCCGAGTTTCGACGTTATTCCGACCGGGCGATCGTCACCGATGACGAGACGGTGGCGCGGATGACGGTGGCCGGGGTCTATTCCATCAGCGACCCGGAAGGCTTCGCCCGGGCGGCGGCCCTCAGCCTGGGTCTGGAGGCCGTTGTGACGCCGAGCGAGATCGAGCTGCGTCGTTCAGAACTGTCATAGAAACTTCTTGTAAGCCGATGGCGGAATTCTGTCACGGCGGCATCTAAGCCTAAGACCGACGCGATGTCGGCGAACATACCGGGGCATAAGAACCATGACATTCAAGTATACCCTAGGCTGCGGCGTCGCCGCGGCGGCGGTCGTGCTTGCCCTGCCCGCATCGGCGCAGGACCGCACCTTCGATATTCCGGCGCAGGACATGACCTCCGCCCTGTCCGTCTTCGGCCGCCAGTCCGGCCTGCAGGTGGTGGCGCCGGCCGACATGCTGGGCGGGGTGCGCAGCCCGACGATCGCGGGCCGGATGGACGCCCGGGTCGCCCTGCGTCAGCTGATCCAGGGCGCCGGGCTTGAAATCGTCTCCGACAGCGGCGGGGTCGTTGTTCTGCGTCGCGCCGGCTTTCAAAGCGCGGCCGAGACCGAAGCCGCCCTCCTCGACGAGGTCGTCGTCACGGGCTACGCCAACAGCCTGACCGCCTCGCTAAACGACAAGCGGCGGGCCAACAATGTGGTGGACTCGGTTCGCGCCGAAGACATCGGCAAGTTCCCGGCCCTGAACATCGCTGAGGCTCTGCAACGGCTGCCGGGCGTCTCGATCGTGCGCGACCGGGGCGAGGGCGTGTTCGTGCGGGTGCGCGGCCTGGGCTCCAACTTCCAGAACGTGACGCTGAACGGCCGGATGGCCGCCGTGAACGAAAACGTGCGCGACAGCGGCCAGTCGGGCCGCCAGTTCCGCTTCGACACCCTGCCGGCCGAGCTGATGTCCGAAGTCGAGATCATCAAGAGCCCGAACGCGGCCCTGGATGAAGGCGGCATCGGCGGCACGGTGAACCTGAAGACCCTGCGCCCGCTCGACATCGGGCGTCCGATGTTCGCCGCCTCGGCGACGGCCAGCTATGCCGAACTGGCGGACAAGGTGGATCCCCGCCTGTCCGGCGTGGGCAGTTGGGTCAGCGACGACGGCGTCTTCGGCGCCCTGCTGGCCGCCGTCTATGACGAGCGGAGCACGCGTCAGGACCGGGTGACCGAGGTGGGCTGGCAGGAGACCTCGATCGACACCAACGGCGACGGCGTGGCCGACAGCGGAACCATTCTGGCCCCGTCCAGCACCCGGCCGACCCTGGAACGCGAGGAACGCGATCGCCTGGGCGTGAACGCCGCCCTGCAGTGGAAGCCGAACGACCGGTTCGAACTGAACATCGACGGCCTGTGGAGCCGGCTGAACGTACATTACGACGAGACGACCTATTCCACGGACTTCAACTACGCCGGGATCGTGCCGGGCACGGCGGTCATCGAGGACGGCGTCCTGATCGCCGCCACGACCCGCACCAGCACCCAGATCGGGCGCGAGACCTCGCATCTGCGCTACACCAACTGGCTGTTGGGATCGAACGCCAAGTACGAAGGCAGCGACTGGACCCTGACCGGGGACTTTTCCTACGGCAAGGCCGTTTCGGACACGCCGACGCCCATCTATCGCGCCCGGGTTCTGGGCTCGGTCGGCAATGTCTCGTTCGACTACGGCAAGGCCGGCGACAGCCTGCCCAACCTGACCTTCGCCACTGCCGACCTGAACAATCCCAGCCTCCTGCCCGGTCGCCGGCTGGAGTACCGGGTCAATGACGCCACCGACGACGTCAGCTCCGCCCGCGCCGACTACGAGAAGCGGTTCGACGGCAGCCTGATCAACCGGCTGAGCGTCGGTGTGAAATACGACGAGCGGAGCCGCGACTATAATCGCCGCGACATCAACTTCACCTCCGGCATCTCGGGCGTGACCTTCGACAGCAGCTTCTACGCGTCCTTCCCGGTCGACGACTTCCTGGACGGGGTGTCCGGCAACCTGCCGCGGTCGTGGCTGTTGCCGCTGAAGGATCGGTTCCTGGACGTCGCCAACAATGTCGAGACCCTGCTGGCCGCCGATCTGACTCGGTCCGACAAGCGCAACAGCTATGAGATCTCCGAAGAGATCGCCTCAGCCTATGTGATGGGCGATTTCGACTTTTCGGTGGGCGGCGTCGATTTCCGCGGCGACGGCGGCCTGCGCTATTCGACCACCAGCCAGACCTCCTCGGGCCACGCCGACAACGGCAGCGCGGCCATTCCGGTCAGCTATACCCGCGACTATGACGAGTGGCTGCCGGCCTTCAACCTGGTGGCCAGCTTCCGACCGGACCTGCAACTGCACGCCGCCGCCTCGAAGGTGATCACCCGTCCGTCGCTGTCCGACCTGGCGCCGCGACTGACGGTCAACTCCAACCCGACCATCCTGACGGCCACCGGCGGCAATCCCGAGCTGGAGCCGTTCGAGGCCTGGCAATACGACGCCAGCCTGGAATGGTATTTCGCGCCGGGCAGCGCCCTGATCGCCGCCGCCTTCTACAAGGACATCAACACCTTCGTCTTCTCGCAGACGACGCCCCTGGTGGTGGACGGCCAGACCTATCGCCTGACGGCTCCGGTCAACGGCGGCAATGCGGACGTGGTCGGGATCGAACTGGCCTATCAGCAGCTGTTCAAGATGCTGCCCGCGCCATGGGACGGCCTCGGCGCCATGGCCAACTACACCCACACCGAAAGCAACGCGACCTATGCCGACGGCGCCGGTGGGACGTTCGAGGATGACCTGACCGACGTGGCCAAGGACAGCTTCAACGTCGCCGCCTTCTACGAGAAGGGGCCTGCGGGGGTGCGGCTGAGCTACAGCTGGCGTGGCCACGTGCTGCGGGACGTGGGCGGCGCGGGTCTGTCGGCCAAGAACGATCTGGCCTTCGGATCGCTCGACTTCGACATGTCGTGGAAGCTGAACGACAACCTCACCGCCGTGGTCCAGGGCATGAACCTGACCCACGAGGTCCAGTGGCAATATGTGCGGGATGACCGGTTCGCCGGCTACACCGACTACGGCCGGACCTTCCTGATCGGGCTGCGCGGCCGCTTCTGAGGCGTCCTGGGGGAGCGGCCCGACCGGCCGCTTCCCGTCTTTTTTTGAGGCGAGATGATGAAGCGTCTTCTGATGTGCGCCTGCGCGGTCCTGGCCGTCGCAGGCAGGGCTGAGCCTGTCCAGGCGGCGGACCAACTGGAGCGCGTCGTCATCCTGATGCGCCACGGGGTGCGCAGCGCCATGGCCAGCCCGGAGGATCTGGGGCGGAGCACGGCGCGACCCTGGCCTGCCTTCGATGTGCCGCCCGGCCATCTGACGGCCAAGGGTGCGCGCCTGGTGACCCTCATGGGACACTATTATCGCGACATCTACACCGAGGCCGGTCTGCTGAGCGGGGACGACTGCGACTCCGTCTACTACTGGGCGAATCTAACCCAGCGGACGGAACGGACGGCCGCCGCCCTGGCCGAAGGCCTGACGCCGGGTTGTGCGGTTACGATCCATCAGGCGGACCAAGGGCCGGACCCGCTGTTCGACGCGCCTCTGGCCGGCGTGGGGCCGGTCGATCCGGCCCGAGTCCGCGCCGCCATTCTGGGCCGGGTCGGCGGCGACCTGGCGGCTTGGGACCGGCGCCAGGCGCAGAACCTGGCGACGCTGGAGGCCCTGCTTCTGCAGTGCGGGGGCGACGGCTGCCAGGCGCAAGAGATCCCGCCGGGCGTCCGACGTCTGAGCGAGACCCCGATCGTCGACGGGCTTGGCGACGCGGATCATCTGGTCGCGTTGAATTCGCCCGCCATAGCCACGGGCGGCCTGATGGAAAGCCTGCTGATGGGTTATGCGCAGGGACTGGATTTTGAAAGCCTGGGCTGGACGGGGCTGGACGCCCCGAGCCTGACCCGCGCCTTCGCCGTCCACGCCGCCTCCATCGATCTCAGGACCCGCACGCCCGAGGTCGGGCGCCAGACCAGTTCTCACTTGGCCGCACGGTTGCTGGCCACCCTGCAGCACGGGGCGGCACGGGCGACTGTGGCAGACCCC
>MGLN01000076.1:7801-18298 GCA_001796045.1 Caulobacterales bacterium RIFOXYB1_FULL_67_16
CTGCCCAGTTATGGGCCGAACCAGGCGGCGCCCGGCGGCGGCCTGGTCTTCGAACTGTGGCGCGGGGAGGCGGACACGCCCTATGTCCGGGTCCGCTACATCGCTCAAGGCCTCGACCAGTTGCGTTGGGCCACGCCCCTGTCGCCCGACCACCCGCCGGAGATCGCCTCGATCTTCCCCGCCGGCTGTCGCGAGACAACTGCGGGTCAGGACTGCACCCTGGACGGCTTCGCCGATCTAGTCACGGAACGGATCGATCCTCGGTTCGTGCGCACGGGCGACTGAGCCGGGGACCGCCAGGGCCGCGCGCAGATCCGTAACATACTCCGTCACTCTGAAGGGGCTTGCGCCACTCGCGCAGGCTCCTTCGACGCATACAGAAGCGGCGTGTGAACTTCAGAGACTTTGCTGTGGGAGCGGACGAAAGGCCGTTATGCCTTTAACTCACCGAGTGGCTCCGCGGGTAGGATTCGAACCTACGACCAGCCGATTAACAGTCGGCTGCTCTACCACTGAGCTACCGCGGAACTGCTCGGGAGGCGGGCCTATAGCAGCGGCCATTCGATTCGTGCAATGGGAAAAACGACAAATGCGCACGATCTCGATCACCGACCCCGACGACCCCCGAATTGCGGGCTTTCGAGACATTCGCGAACGCGATCTGACGGGGCGTCAGGGGCTGTTTATCGCCGAGGGCGAGGTGGTGGTCCGGGTGTTGGCCTCGACGGCCTCCCTCTGCCGGCCGCGCGCCCTGCTGCTGGCGGAGAAGCGGGTCGGCGGGCTGGGCGATCTGATCGAAGGCCTGTCTCCGGAAATCCCCGTCTATGTGGCCGGGCAGGCCGTGCTGGATCGGGTCGCGGGCTTTCCCCTGCACCGGGGGATATTGGCCTTGGGCGAAAAGCCGAAGCCGCCGTCGTTGGACGCGCTCT
Organism: Caulobacterales bacterium RIFOXYB1_FULL_67_16; assembly: GCA_001796045.1. Lineage (GTDB taxonomy): Bacteria > Pseudomonadota > Alphaproteobacteria > Caulobacterales > Caulobacteraceae > Brevundimonas. The sequence goes on from MGLN01000076.1 coordinate 8,731, forward strand.
TGGACGGCGCGGGGGTGGGGGATGTGTTTCTGATCGCCAGCGGGATCGGCAATCACGACAATATGGGCGGCCTGTTCCGCAATGCGGCGGCGTTCGGAGCCCGGGCCGTGCTCCTGGACCGGGCCTGCTGCGATCCCTTCTATCGCAAGTCGATCCGGGTTTCGGTCGGGGCCGTGCTGAGGACGCCGTTCGTGGTAGCGGAGTCGGCGGACGACCTGGTGACGGCGCTGCAGGGGCGGGGCGTCGAGGTGGCGGCTCTGACGCCTTCGGCGACCGAATTTCTGGCCGATTACCGTCCGCAGGGTCCGGTCGGTCTCATGGTCGGATCTGAGGGGCCGGGGCTGCCGCGGGCGGTGATCGACCGATGCCGGGCGGTGGGCGTGCCGATGGCCGGCGGCTTCGATTCGCTGAACGTGGCGGCGGCCAGCGCCCTGGCGCTTCATCAGGTCGTCTGTGTCGCCCGCTCCCCGCAGCTTCCCTCACCAGGATGTTAGCACGTTAAGGCTTTGTACACCTTGCGGGGCGGCCGGAACTGTGGCGATCCTGTGTCCGTCAGTGTGGGGGGCGCGTGATGAACATTCTGTATTTCCTGAGTCGCAACGTCAGGGCCGCGATCTTCGTCGCGGTCGCCGCCGCCGGCCTGGGCGCAGCGGGCGTGATCGGCTGGGTTACCGCCCCGGTCAGCTGAGGCGGTCGGAAACGAGAAGAGGCGCGGATCGGGGGATCCGCGCCTCTTGTTCCGTCGTCGCGATGGAGGCCTGACCGGGAATCGAACCCGGGTGCAAGGATTTGCAGTCCTCTGCGTCACCACTCCGCCATCAGGCCGCTTTTCATCCCGATTTCTCGGGGGCGGTCATCGCGAGGGGCGTTCGCTATCAGATCGGATTGTCCGCTGCAACGCACGGAACTATAAGCGCGGCAGATTTCTCCCCCGACTTTCGATTGAAGGCTGCCCCAAGATGGATTTCACCGCCGAGCGCAAGGCCATGGTCGACTCGCAGGTTCGCGTGAACGACGTCACCAGTCATGAGATCCACATGGCGATGATGGAGGTTCCGCGCGAGCGCTTCTGCGCGCCGGACCGCGCCTTTGCGGCCTATTCGGATGCGGTCGTGGAGATCGCGGCGGATCGCCGGCTGATGCCAGCGCGGGACGTCGCCAAGCTGCTGCAGGCCGCCGACGCCCGCGAAGGCGAAAAGGCCCTGGCTATCGCGGCCCCCTACGCCGCAGCGGTCCTGGCGCGAATGGGACTGACGGTCACGGCGCAGGAATCGGAGGCGGCTGTCTTCGACGTCGTCGGCGAAGCCCTGGCCGAGGCGGGCGTGACCACGGCGGTGGCCCCTCTGGCGTCGCCGGTCGGCGAGGCTTGGGACCTGATCGTCTGCGAAGGCGGCGTCGCCGAACTGCCGGAGACCTGGGGCAAGGCCCTGCGGGCGGGGGGGCGCATGGTTCTGGTCGAGCGCCGGGGCGCCGTGGGCAAGGCCGCGCTTTATGTGAAGGGACGGGAAGGCCTGTCGCGCCGCGAACTGTTCGATTCGTCGCCGGCCCTGCTCGCGGAACTGACGTCGGCGCCTACATTCGCATTCTGACGCCGCCGGCGCCGCTCGCAGGCTGCGTGAAAAAAACTTAACTGGCGTCCGGCGGACTGAGGCCGCAGTTACGCTTGAAGACATTCGGGCGCTCTCGGGGGCGTCAGGCAAGGACGGACAATGTTGAAACGCTCGCGTGTGCTGGCTTCGGCCGCTGTGGTGGCTCTCGTCGCGGGGCTCGGCGCGCCTGCCTGGGCGGAAAGCCTGCAAGACGCCATCGCCCTGGCGTATCAGACCAACCCCAGTCTGCTGGCTCAACGGGCGAATCAGAGGGCGCTGGACGAGACCGTGGTGCAGGCGCGGTCGGGCCTGCGTCCGACCCTGAACGCCTCGGCCGGGGTCGACTATACCCGCAGCGACTTCCCGACCGTGACGCAGTTCGTCGACACGAACGGCGACGGCGTGCCGGACACCCAGGTATCCAGCTCGTCGTCCGAGAGCGACGGCGCCAATGTCGGCGTTAGCCTGTCCCAGAATATCTGGACCGCCGGCCGGACGGCCCTGGCCATCGACCAAGCCCGGGCCAGCGTCATGGCCGGGCGCGAAAACCTGCGCGAGATCGAGCAGTCGGTGATGTTGTCGGTCATCCAGGCCTATGTGAACGTCACCCGCGACATGGAAATCCTGCGCATCCGCCAGGAGAACCTGGCCGTGCTGCAACGCCAGCTGGACGAGACCAGCGCCCGGTTCGAGGTCGGGGAGATCACCCGCACCGACGTGGCCCAGGCCGAGGCTTCCCTTGCTCAGTCGGAAGCCGATCTGGCCAGCGCCCAGGCCCAGCTGTCGACCAGCCGCGCCGCCTACGCCGCCGTGGTGGGCCAGTCGCCGAGCGACCTGGAGGCCGCGCCGGTTCTGCCGACCGTCCCGACCGACTTCGACGCCGCCATGGAAACCGCCCTGGCGCGGAACCCCGGCGTGCTGTCGGCCGGCTATTCGCTTCAGGCGGCTGAGGCCGCCGTCGCCGCCGCGCGGGCCGAATACCTGCCGTCCGTGCGCGCCACCGCTTCCTACGGCGGCACGGCCACCGATCTGGGCAATCTGGACGAGCTGGCGGATCGCCGCAGCTTCACCGCCGGCGCCACTCTGTCGGTGCCCCTGTTCACCGGCGGCCTGAACCGGTCGCGCGTGGCCCAGGCCCTGGAGCAGGCCAACGCCGCCCAGATCGCCGTCGAGGGCGAACGCCGCACCGTGTTGCAGAACGTCAGCTCGGCCTATGCCCAGGTCCTGTCGACCCGCGCCAATGTCGCCGCAGGCGAAGAGGCGGTGCGCGCCGCCGGCGTCGCCGCTGAGGGCGTGCGGCAGGAGGCCCAGGTCGGGCTGCGCACCACCCTGGACGTGCTGAACCAGGAAGTGACCCTGCGCTCGGCCCAGACCTCTCTGGCCACCGCCCGCGCGGCCGAATATGTGGCCCGCGCCTCGCTGCTGTCGGCCATGGGCCAGCTGGAAGGGCCGAGCCTGAACCCCAGCCTCGACGCCTATGACGCCAAGGCCAATTACGACCGCGTCCGCAACCGCGGCGGCCTGCCCTGGGACGGTCTGATCGAAACTCTGGACCGTGTGGCGTCGCCCCCGGTCGTCGACGCCGACGACGCGCCCGACGCCCCGATCGACGCCCAGCTGAAGAGCGAGGTCGTGCGGACGGCGCCCGGCGCCTGATCCGGACGACGGCGAGTTCCAAATCGCCGTTGATTCTGGCGGGCGTTGATGCGACGACACTAAGCGGGGCGGAAAGACGTGATCTTTCCGGACCCAATCCCGTGAATGGCGGCGAGGGCGACCTCGTCGTCCCCGTTTCATTCCAGGCCTCTCCCAGGTTTAGTCATGTCCGATCAGTCCGCCCAGGAACCCACCATGGAGGAGATCCTGGCGTCGATCCGCCGGATCATCTCCGAAGACGACGCACCGGCGGAGACGCCGCCGGCGGCGGCCGCCCCCGCGCCGGAACCCGAGCCTGAACCGGCCCCCGAGCCCGAACCGGAACCCGCGCCGGAGCCCGTCGTCGAGGCCGCGCCGGAGCCCGAGCCGGAAGCCGCCGAGGAAGAGGTTCTCGAACTGACCGAGCTGTACGAGGCGCCGGCGGACGAGCCGGCCCCCTCGGAAAGCATCGGCGACCTCGACATCGTCGAGGCCGCCCCCGAACCTGAGCCGGAGGCGACGCCGGCGCCCGAGCCCGCCTATGACGCCCTGGTCGGCGAAAGCGCCGCCGCCAGCGCCGCCTCGGCCTTCGCCGGCCTGGCCGCGAGCTTCAAGAAGCCGGAGTCCGCGCCTGCGGGAGGCGACATGAGCTTTGTCAGCGGCAATACGGTCGAGGCCATGGTCGCCGAGATGCTGCGCCCCTTGCTGAAGGACTGGCTGGACAACAACCTGCCGGGCATCGTCCAGGCGGCGGTACAAAAGGAAGTCGAACGCATCGCGCGCAGCGCCTAGCCCTTCGCTTCACCGCAGACTATCGAGGGGCGGCTCCTTAAGGGGCCGCCCTTTGTCATTCAAGGCCGGGCCTCCTGGCCGCACGACAACGATCAAAGAAGACCCATGCTCGAGAAGACCTTCGAACCCCAGGCCGCCGAACCCCGCCTGTACGCCCAGTGGGAAGAGAGCGGCCTGTTCGCGCCCCGCACGGAAGGCGCGCAGGGTGCCTATTCGATCGTCATTCCGCCGCCGAACGTGACGGGCAGCCTGCACATCGGCCATGCGCTGAACAACACGCTTCAGGACATCCTGGCCCGCTATCACCGGATGAAGGGCAAGGCGGTGCTGTGGCTGCCGGGCACGGACCACGCCGGCATCGCCACCCAGATGGTGGTCGAGCGTCAGCTGGCCGCCGCCGGGAACGTCGGGCGGCGGGACATGGGCCGCGACGCGTTCATCGAGAAGGTCTGGGAATGGAAGGCCGAGAGCGGCGGGACCATCGTGCGCCAGCTGCGCCGTCTGGGCGCGTCCTGCGACTGGTCGCGCGAGCGGTTCACCCTGGACGAGGGGCTGAACGCGGCCGTGCGCAAGGTCTTCGTGCAACTGCACAAGGAAGGCCTGATCTATCGCGACAAGCGGCTGGTGAACTGGGATCCGCATTTCCAGACCGCCATCTCGGACCTGGAGGTCGAGCAGCGCGAGGTGGACGGCGCCTATTGGCATTTCGCCTATCCGCTGGCGGACGGCGTGACCTACGAACACCCCGTCGCCTTCGACGAGGACGGCAAGGCGACGGAATGGGAGACGCGCGACTTCATCGTCGTGGCCACGACCCGGCCGGAGACCATGCTGGGCGACACCGGCGTGGCGGTGCATCCGGAGGATGAGCGTTACAAGGGGCTGGTCGGCAAGTTCGTGACCCTGCCGATCACCGGACGCCGTATTCCCATTGTGGCTGATGAGTATGCTGACCCGACCAAGGGGTCGGGGGCGGTGAAGATCACCCCGGCGCATGACTTCAACGACTTCGGCGTCGGCAAGCGCGCCGGCCTGCCGGCCCTGAACGTCATGGACGCCTTCGCCCGAATCGTCGCGCACGATGTTCCGGAAATCCCGGCCGAATACGTCGGCATGGACCGGTTCGCCGCGCGCAAGGCCATCGTGGCTCGCGCCGAGGAAGACGGCTGGCTGCGCGAGATCGAGAAAACCAAGCACGTCGTGCCGCACGGCGACCGCTCCGGCGTGGTCATCGAGCCCTGGCTGACGGACCAGTGGTACGTCGACGCCAAGGTCCTGGCCCAGCCCGCGCTGAAGGCGGTGGAGCAGGGCGACACGGTGTTCGAGCCGAAGTCGTACGAGAAGATCTATTTCGAATGGCTGAGGAATATCGAACCCTGGTGCATCAGCCGCCAGCTGTGGTGGGGCCACCGGATTCCGGCCTGGTACGGTCCGAACGGCGAGATCTATGTCGCCGAGACGGAAGAAGACGCCCGCGAACAGGCGATGGCCGATTATGATTCTGAGGTGGCGCTGACGCAGGATGAGGATGTTCTGGACACCTGGTTCAGCTCGGCCTTGTGGCCGTTCTCGACCATGGGCTGGCCCGAGAAGACCGAGGATCTGGAGCGGTTCTATCCGACCAGCGACCTGGTCACGGCGGCGGACATCATCTTCTTCTGGGTCGCCCGTATGATGATGATGGGCCAGCACTTCATGGGCGAGGTCCCGTTCAAGCGGGTCATCATCAACGGCCTGGTCCGCGACGAGAAGGGCCAGAAGATGAGCAAGTCCAAGGGGAACGTCATCGACCCCTTGGGCATCATCGACGAACTGGGCGCCGATCCGCTGCGGTTCACCATGGCCATCCTGTCGGGCACGCGCGACATCAAGCTGTCGAAACAGCGGATCGAGGGATACCGCAACTTCGGCACCAAGCTGTGGAACGCGGCCCGGTTTAGCCAGATGAACGAGGCGCGCCGCGTCGAGGGCTTCGATCCCGCGACGGTCGAACAGACGATCAACCGCTGGATCCGCGGCGAACTGACCAAGGCCGAGCGGGCCGTGTCGGAGGCCATCGAGGGCGGGCGGTTCGACGATGCGGCCGGGGCCCTGTACCGGTTCGTCTGGAACGTCTTCTGCGACTGGTATCTGGAGCTGGCCAAGCCGGTCTTCCAGGGCTCGGACGAGGCCGCAAAGGCCGAAACGCGGGCCATGACGGCATGGACCCTGGACCAGACGCTGAAGCTGCTGCACCCGGTGATACCCTTCATCACCGAGGAGCTGTGGGCCGAGCTGGGCAAGGAGGGGCCGGCGCGCGAGAGCCTGCTGATCGGCGCCGAATGGCCGGTGCTGCCGGACGGTTTCATCGACGCCGCGGCCGAGGCCGAGATCGGCTGGCTGGTCGATCTGGTCGGCGAGATCCGCGGGCTGCGGGCCGAGATGAACGTGCCGCCTTCGGCCAAGCCGCCGCTGACCTTCGTCGCGCCCGACGCCGTGACGGCCGAGCGGGTGGCGCGCCATCGCGACCTGATCCTGACCCTGGGCCGCGTGTCCGAGGTCGGATCGGCGAACGCCGCGCCGACGGGGGCCGTGACCTTCGTCTCGGGCGGATCGACGGTCGCCCTGTCGCTGGCCGGGATCATCGATCTGACCGCCGAGCGGGCGCGGCTGGAGAAGGAGATCGCCGTTTTCGAGAGCGATATCGGCCATGTGAACAAGAAGCTGGGCAATCCCAACTTCGTGTCCCGCGCCGCACCTGATGTGGTCGAGGAACAGCGCGCGAAGCTGGCCGAGGCGGAAGCCGGCAAGGCCAAGCTGCAGGCGGCGTTGGCGCGGCTCAGCGAGATCGAATGAGGCTGGATCAGCTTCTCGTCGCGCGGGGTCTCGCCGAGAGTCGGGCCAAGGCGAAGGCGGCCATAGAGGCCGGCGGCGTCACAGTGGACGGCGCGCCGGCCAGGTCAGCGTCCCAGACGGTGGGGGCGGATGCGGAGATCGTCTACGCCGACGCCCACCGATGGGTCGGGCGCGGGGCGCTGAAGCTGGACCATGCCTTGACGCTGTGGCCGGTGGCGGTCGAGAGGCGGGTGGCGCTGGACGTCGGCGCCTCGACCGGCGGCTTCACCGAGGTCTGTCTGGATCGCGGGGCGGCCAGGGTGTTCGCCGTCGATGTCGGGTTTGGGCAGATGCACGACCGGGTGGCGGCTGATCCCAGAGTGATCAATCTGGAGCGGACGGACGCGCGGGATTTAACGCCCGACCTGATTCCGGAGGCGCCGTTGCTGATCGTGTGCGACGCCAGTTTCATCAGCCTGATCAAGGTCCTGCCCGCCGCCCTGGATCTGGCGGCGCCCGGCGCGGATCTGGTCACCCTGGTCAAGCCGCAGTTCGAGGCGGATGGCCCCGGCGCCGGCAAGAAGGGCGTGGTCAAGGATCCCGCCGCCCACGCCGCTGCGGTCGAACGCGTGCGGGACTGGCTGGAGGCGATGGGCTGGGCGGTGCAGGCGACGACCGAGAGCCCCATCACCGGCGGCGACGGCAATGTCGAGTTTCTGCTCTGGGCCAAGAAGCCGGGCTAATGCGGGCTCAAGTCGCGCGAAGCGCGGCAGCCCCAAAACAGAGAGAAACCGCCGGAGGACTGATCCTCCGGCGGCTCCCGTCACGACGTCGATTTGACAGGGGGGCTGAAACTTAATCGACGACGCGATAGCGGCCGTACTGGTCGGGGCAGGTACGGACATAGCGGGTGTCCGTGCGACCGTCGGGCAGGCGGATGCGGCTTTCGGCCAAGCGGCATCCATCCGAGTTTTGATATGGCGAGACCGACCGCGACCGGTCGTCGTAATAGTCGTCGCGGCTATAGGCGTAGTCGTCGCGACGGTCCTCGTAGCCGTAAGACTGATCTCGGGCGTAACGATCGTCATAATAGCTGTAGGTCGGCTGGCCATAGGCTTGGCTGGAGTAGCCGGCCTGATAGCTGCGGCAGGCGTCGGAGCTGGAGCGGCCGACCTGGGAGCCGATGACGGCGCCGACGACGCCGCCCAGGATGCTGCCTTCGGTGCGACGGCCGCGTGCGGCCAGCTGGGAGCCGATGACGGCGCCTGCGCCGCCGCCGATCACGGCCCCGGCCCCGGTGCGGCCCTGACGCTCGCGGGCGCAGGGGTCGTAGGTCGGCCGATCGTAACGGCCGTAGTCGTAGGAGGGGGCGTACGCGCCCGTGCCGTAGTTCTGGCTGTAGCCGTAGGACTGGGCGGAGGCGGCCATCGGGGCGGCGACGGCGCCGATCGTCAGGGCCGCAACCGCGGCGAGGGACTTGGTGGAAAGGCGCATCTTCAAACCCTTGTGGTCGAACGTTCAGTGACGGGGGCTGAACGAGCCAACCGGCTGTCTGTTGCGTCCGGTGTAGAACCGCGAAGCTGAACGGGGTTTGAGCAGGCCGTTCATCTTCGTTCATGTTGGCGGGCCTACCGCGCTTCGCGCTGCTTGAGGCCGGTTGAGGCTGGCTGGTGTCGGAAGCTGTTCCGCGCGCGCCGCTTGGCGCGGCGGGGCGGCGGGGCTAGAAGCCCGGCGATGCAGACCTTTACGATCAGCCGCGTCGGCGGACAGGGCGACGGCGTCGCCGAGACGCCGCAGGGGCCGGTCTTCGCCGGCCTGACCCTGCCGGGGGAGACGGTGCGGGGCGAGGTCGTCGATGGACGCCTGGAGCAGGTCGAGATCGTGACCCCCAGCGCAGACCGGATCGCGCCGGTGTCGCCCCAGTACGGCGACTGCGGCGGTTGCTCGCTGCAACACTGGGCGGACAAGCCCTATCTGGAGTGGAAGCGCGAGCAGGTGCGGCTGGCCCTGGCGCGCGAGGGGATCGAGACCGAGGTCGAGGCGACGGTGGCGAGCCCGGCTGGGACGCGGCGGCGGGTGGCCCTGCACGCGCGCCGGACCCAGGACGGTCGGGTGGTGCTGGGCTTCAAGGCGCGGCGGTCGTGGCGGCTGGTCGAGGTGCGCGAGTGTCCGGTGGCTGATCCCCGGATCATCCGCGCCATCCCGGCCCTGACCGAGGTGGCGGCGGCCTTTCTGGAGCATCCGAAGTCGGCGCCGACCCTGCACGTGACCTGGACCCTGTCGGGGCTGGATGTGGATGTGACGGGGGTCGAGCGGCGCTCGGGCGGGGGGCTGTCGGCCGACGCCCAGATGCGGGCCATTGCGGCGGCGCACCGGGCCGATCTGGCGCGGCTGAGCCTGGCCGGCGACACCCTGGTGATGGCGCGCCAGCCGAAGATCGGCTTCGGCCCCGCCACCGTGCCCCTGCCGCCGGGAGGCTTCCTGCAAGCCGTGCCCCAGGCCGAGGCGGCCATGGTCGAGCGGGCTGTCGCGGCGGTGAAGGGCGCCAAGAAGATCGCCGACCTGTTCTGCGGCGCCGGGACCTTCACCTTCCCGCTGGCGACCGTCGCGCCGGTGATCGCAGCCGATGCGTCCAAGGCGGGAATCGAGGCCCTGAAGGCCGGCGTGGGGTCGGCCAAGGGGATGAAGGCGATCACGGCGGAGGCGCGCGACCTGTTCCGGCGGCCCCTGACCCCCTA
>MGLN01000076.1:18336-19594 GCA_001796045.1 Caulobacterales bacterium RIFOXYB1_FULL_67_16
CGCGCGCCGGCGCCATCGACCAGACGGCCCAGATCGCCGGGACCAAGGCCGCCGTCGTGGTCGGGGTGTCGTGCAATCCCCAGACCTTTGCGCGGGACGCGCGGGTGCTGATCGACGCCGGGTTCCGGCTGGAGCGGGTCACGCCGGTGGACCAGTTCCTGTGGTCGGCCCATGTCGAACTTGTCAGTGTTTTCAAGCGGTAGGTCCATGGATGATGAGTTTGAAGACGACGGCGGCGGCTTCGACGCCGACGACTGGAGCCGGCTAACGCCCTTCGTCGGAGCGGTGGCGACGCTGGACGATGTTCAGGCGCGCCGGGCCGTCTTCGCCCTGGGCGAGACCGACGATCCGCGCCCCATCGCCATGGACCTGCCCCAGCCGGTGATCTGGTGGGAGGAGGACGGCGAACAGGCGGCGGTCGCGGTCCAGGCCGAGAGCCATCTGGGGCCGGACGGCGAAGAGATGGAGATCCTGGGCCTGATCCTGCCGGACGGGGAGGGGGCGGTGGCCCTGATGGAGGACGTCGATCTGGTCGATGACACCGACCCGACCTGGCGCGACCTGGTGACGCGGGCCGTCGATCCGTCGGCGGCGGACGTCGACTGAAATAGACTCAATCGACTCGAAAATTTTTGAGTCTATTTGAGTCTATTTTCGGCCATGGGGCAGCGCTTAGGGCGGACCGTGCGACGTGTCCGGAATGTCAAAGACCAAGAGGGGATATTAACACTGCCCAAAAGTGTGATGCATCGAGCGCAACTTGTCGAGCTCAACGCGTTGAATAAAAGAGACAATTCTAACGAAATTGTGCGCGATGGTGGGAAAGGGCGAAATGCGCCTCTAATGCTAAGGTTGAGATGCCTAGCGGGAGCGCCTTCAGATGTCGTTAGAAAAGCGGACCGAGTTGATTGATTCTCTGGTCGAGGAGCGTCCTGAGCTTCGAAAGCCCATCACGAACCAAGCAAGCAGCATGCTGACCGGGAACTGGGATCTGGTGGCTTACAGCTACCAGCAGAGCTTTGAAGCACTATGGGACCACGCATTCCAGCAAACATCGGGCCTCGCGCAACTGCCGTTGATGATGCTTTGCAGGCAGAGCGTAGAACTCACCATTAAGGCCGCAATACAGGCAACCACGCTAGCGCAGCCACCGAATGGGCACGGCTTAACCATCCTTTTTGATCGCCTTCTAGCGGCTCGGGAGGAAGCAGGCTGTTTTGAGCAAGGCGACGACGAGTACACGCAAGAAATCAGACAA
>MGLN01000076.1:19623-22470 GCA_001796045.1 Caulobacterales bacterium RIFOXYB1_FULL_67_16
GGGCGGACCGATTTCGCTATCCGACTGACCTGAATGGCAAAGCCTATCCGGGATTCAACGTGGACTTAGAGCAGCTGTTACAGATACACTGGCTCATCACGACGTGGTGCGATTGCGCCAGCACCGAAGCTGAGCAGTACTATCTCCACGTCCGCAGCTGACGAACGCTTGATTCCGCTGCGCGGTTAACCGAACAGCTCCAACTGAGGTCGGGCGTCGGCGGGGACGCGGAATTGGGTTTCGTCCAGCAGGCGGAGAGGCGTGTCCAGGCCGTAGCGTTTGACCGCGGCCTTAAACCGGGCGCCGATCAGTTCGGCGACGGGGCCGGTTCCCTTCATGCGCTGGGACCAGTCGGCGTCATAGTCCTTGCCCCCGCGCGTCTGGCGGATCAGGGACATGACGCGGGCGGCGCGATCAGGGCGGGCGTCGGCCAGCCATTCGCGAAACAGATCCTTGATCTCGAGCGGCAGGCGCAGGGTGACGTACATGGCTCGCGTCGCCCCCGCCTTGGCCGCCGCGTCGAGCACCGATTCCAGTTCGTGGTCGTTCAGACCGGGAATGACTGGGGCGAAGCCGACCCCGACGGGGCAGCCGGCGTCGGCGAGACGGCTGATGGCCTCCAGCCGTTTGGCCGGGGTCGAGGCGCGGGGCTCCATGGCGCGGGCCAGGCCCCGGTCCAGGGTGGTGATGGAGACGAAGGCCGAGGCCAGGCCGGCCTGCCCCATGGGCCCCAGAATATCGGCGTCGCGCGCGATCAGCACCGACTTGGTGATGATGCTGAAGGGGTGGTTGAACCGCCGCATGACCTCGAGGATCGAACGGGTCGATTTCAGCTCGCGTTCGACCGGCTGATAGGGGTCGGTGTTGCCGCCTATGTGGATGCGCTTGCACCGGTATCGGGGGGCGAGGAAGGCCTGTTCCAGCAGACGTGCGCCCTCGGGCTTGAAGAAGATCCGGCTCTCGAAATCCAGGCCCGGGGATAGGCCCATCCAGGCATGGGACGGACGGGCGTAGCAGTAGATACAGCCATGTTCGCAACCTTTGTACGGGTTGATGGAGCGGTCGAAGCCGATGTCCGGACTGTCGTTCCGGGCGATGATGGTGCGGGCGTGTTCGGGCGTGAGGGTGGTGCGCAGCGGCGCGGCCTCGGCGTCGTCGTTCGTCCAGCCGTCGTCGAACGACTCATGCTGCTCGGGCTCGTAACGGCCTGTCGCATTCGAACGCGCGCCTCTTCCCTTGGCGGTTTGCATGACTGGAACAGTGGATCATAAAAGAGAACATAGCAAGAACATTTGTCGATCTTGGGGTCGAAGCAACGGTTAGGGATAATAACAGACACAGTAGCGGTTGCGGGAAGGAGCGCGCTCGGTTATCTCCCGCCCATGAACGCGCCCAATCGCTATTCCGCCGTCGCCATCGCCCTGCACTGGGCGATCGCCGTCTGCATCCTGTCGATGATTCCCATGGGATGGTGGATGACCGCCGCTGTCGAACACCGAGACAGCCAGGCCATGGCCTATCGGGTGTTCCAGATTCACAAGTCGATCGGCTTTCTGATTCTGGCCCTGACCGTGGTGCGGATCGTGTGGCGGCTGACGCATCGGCCGCCGGCCCTGCCGGGCGAAATGAAGCGATGGGAGCGTTTTGCGGCCAATGCGACCCATGTGGCCTTCTACGCCCTGATGCTGGCTCTGCCGCTGACGGGGTGGCTGTATGTGTCCGCCGGATGGGCCGTGGCCCTGGACCGGGCGCTGGAGGTGGCGACCAGCTGGTTCGGCCTGTTCCCGATCCCGCATCTGCCGGGCGTGGCCCAACTGTCGACGGGCGTCAGGCGGACCCTGGCCTTCCAGGCCATGGGGGCGCACGCGGCGATGGCCTGGGGGGCGGTCGCCCTGATCGTGCTGCACGTCGGGGCGGCGTTGAAGCACCAGTTTCTGGACCGCGACGGGGTGCTGGCGCACATGGCGCCCTTCCTCAAGCCGGCGGAGGATCATGCGTCGGCGGCGGCGCCAAAGACCGCGCCGGCTTCGCCCTGGATCGAGCGGGGCGCGGGCGTGGCCCTGATCGCGGTCGTGGCCATGGCCGGAGCGGTGGCGGCGCGGCCCGATCCCAAGTCCGGCCTGGAGACGCGCCGCACGGCGCCGGTTTCGACGAGCGCCGCTTCGGCGCCCGGAACCGCGCCTGAAGCTGAAGCGGAGCCAGTCGCTGAAGCGGCGCCCGCTGAGACGGCCGTCAAGGCCGGCGTCTGGACGATCAATCGCGCGGTCTCCAGCATCGCCTTCGGCGGAACCCAGTCGGGCGCCGCCTTTAAGGGCCGGTTCGAACAGTGGGAGGGGCGAATCCGGTTCGATCCGCAAGACCTGGCCGGGTCCAAGGCGGTGATTACGGTTCAGACCAATTCGGCCCGCACCGGCGATGCGACTCAGGAGGGGTCTTTGCAGGGCGCGGAATGGTTCGATCCTGGCCAGTATCCGACCGCCCGGTTCGAGACGACGGGGTTCCGCGCGCTGGGCGGGGATCGGTATGAGGCGAGGGGCACGCTGAGAATCAAGGACGCGCGGCTGAGCGTCGTCCTGCCGTTCACCTTCCGCGAGGCCGACGGCGTCGCCACGGTGGCCGGTCGGCTGCAACTAGACCGGACGGCGTTGAATCTGGGCCTGGAGTCGGATCCGACCGGCGATTGGGTTTCGAAGATGATCGAGGTCCAGGTCAGGGTCTCTGCGCGTCGGGCGGACTGAGGCCTCGAACCTGGGGCCGCTTGCCCTGAGGGAAGTCTGGCCTTAGGGGTCCGCGCTCTTGATCAATGATTCAGGGAGCGGTCGATGACCCTCGCACTTCTGTTTCCGG
>MGLN01000077.1:0-2587 GCA_001796045.1 Caulobacterales bacterium RIFOXYB1_FULL_67_16
TACTCAGGATCGTCCCAAAGTCAACGGGCGCGATGACGCGTTGATGTGGCGCGGCACACATATAGTCTGGGTGGATGAAAATCGCATCCTTGTGGGCCGCAGCGGCCCTGGTTTCCCTGTCGCTGGCCGGCGCGGCGGCTGCGACGCCAGCTCCGGCGCAGGACGCCTTTCTGGCGCAGTTGAACGCCCTTTGCGGCCAGCGATTCGAGGGGCGGGTCGTCACGGCAGACGCCGCCGACGCCAGGTTCGCCAGCGAGCGGCTGATCATGCACGTCCGTGATTGTTCGCCGGACGAGGTGCGCATTCCCTTTGCGGTGGGCGAGGACCGATCGCGCACCTGGGTTGTGACCAGGACGGGCGTCGGCCTGCGGCTGAAGCATGATCACCGGCATGAGGACGGTACGACTGATGTGCTGCACTGGTACGGCGGCGATACGACGAGCGTGGGCACGGCCGAGCGGCAGGAATTCCCGGTCGACGCCGAATCGATCACCCTGTTCAACGCCAACGACGCGGCGGTCTCGACCACCAATGTCTGGGCGATGGAAGTCCATCCGGATCGGATGTTCGCCTATGAGCTGCGGCGGCCAAATCGGCATTTCCGCGTGGAGTTCGACCTGACGAAGCCGGTCGCCGAATAGGTCAGACGGCGCGCCAGGGCTGGAGCGGCCGCACGGTGGCGCAGGCGGGACCGCCGTCGCGGGCGCGGCCGGGCAGAACGGCTTCCAGCGGGCGGCCCTGACGCGCCAGGGCCAAAAGGTCTGCGGGAATGTCATGGACGTCGATCTTTGCGCGACGGCTCCATTCGCTGTGCTGTCCGGCCGATGTGCCGATGGCGATATAGACGAAGCGTCGCGACGGTCCTTCGCGTCGCACGAAAGGCCCGGTCATCCGGCCGTCGTCAGACAGGGTGACGGGGACGTCGAAGCTGATCGGACCGTCGTCGGCGATGCGAGGATCGACCGGCGCATTGGCCTTGTCCTGCAGGCTGTAGGCGACGCCTGGGACTGGGTCGACGGTGGTCAGGCGCAGGGTGATGGCGCTGGGCATGGTCAGTCCCTGTGATCGACGACGTGGCGGCCGCGCACCATGCGGACGAAGGGCAGGGGGCGGTCGGGGCTAGTTCGATCCTGGCCAAGCCGCTCGGCCAGTTCGCCCAGCACGAAGCGGGTAATGGCGGGCAGATCAAGGACGCGGGCGTCTTCCAACGGCAACCAGGCGATTTCGTCCAGTTCGCCAGACCCAGCGGTCGGCTCGGGCGTCAGCAGGGCCTCGGCCGGGGCCATGAAGAAGCGGGCGTCGAACCGGCGCGTGCGGCCGGGCGGCGTAACGGCGCGGGCGATGTAGGACAGGACCGAAAGATCGGGCAGGGCTCCCGCTTGGCGGTATTCGCGCCACGGTCCAGCGACGCTGGCGGGGGGCGCGGCGCGCCCCAGAATCAACCCGGTCTCTTCGAAGGTCTCGCGGATCGCCGTCAGGGCCAGGGCGCGGGCGCGGCGGGCGGGAACCTCGGCCTCCAGCCGACGCGCGACGTCTGACGCCAAGGCGCCGGTCGAGGCGGCGGTGAAGTCCGCCCGGTCAATTCGTCCGCCGGGAAACACCCATTTCGAGGCCATGAAGACATGGCCCGGCGCCCGTCGCCCCATCAGCACCTCAGGCCGCGACCCGCCCCGTGTCACGATCAATGTCGCCGCGTCCTTGGGCCGTTGGGCGCCGCCGACGCGAGGCGCGTCGGTCAGGTCCTGCGCGGCGTCGAAGGGGGTCACCTGCGCTTGCCTTTGCGCACGCCCTTCAGCCCGCCCGAAGGTTTGGAGCCGTTGCGGGGCTTGGGGCCGCCCGGCCGGTTCTTGCCGCGCATCGGCGGGCCGTGGCCGCCTCGTCCCCGGACGCCGTAGCGGGGGGCCGGGGCGTTGGGATCGCGCGGCTCCGGTTCGCTGAGCATTTCGAACACCAGGCCGCCGGTGACGGGGGTGGCCTCCACCAGCCTGACCTCGACCATCCGGCCCAGGGTGAAGCGCTTGCCGGTGCGTTCGCCGACCAGGGCATGGGCGCGGTCGTCGTGGGCGAAGTACTCGCCGCCCAGGGTCGAGACGGGGACCAGGCCGTCGGCGCCGGTCTCGTCCAGGCGGATGAACAGGCCGAACCGGGTCACGCCGGTGATCCGTCCCGTGAAGGTGGCCCCGACCCGGTCCTCCAGGAAGGCGGCGATATAGCGGTCCATGGCGTCGCGTTCGGCGGCCATGGACCGGCGCTCGGTCAGGGTGACGCCCTCGGCGATGGCGGGCATTTCGGCGATCTCGCGATCGGTCAGCCCGTCCTTGCCCAAGCCCAGAGCCCGGATCAGGCCGCGGTGAACGATCAGGTCGGAATAGCGCCGGATCGGCGAGGTGAAGTGGGCGTAGCGATCCAGGTTCAGGCCGAAGTGGCCGACGTTGTCCGGCGAATAGATGGCCTGCATCTGGGTGCGAAGGACCACTTCGTTGACCACATCGGCGTATTCGCCGTCGCGGGTCTCGTCCAGCAACTTGTTGAACCGCTTGGTGGTGCCCGGCTCGCCCTTGTTCCACGGCTTGCCGATGGTCGAGAG
>MGLN01000077.1:2601-7971 GCA_001796045.1 Caulobacterales bacterium RIFOXYB1_FULL_67_16
TGAAGATCTTCTCCTGGCTGGGGGCGTCGTGGACGCGGTAGATCAGGGGCGTCTTCTTCTGCTCCAGGGTCTCGGCGGCGCAGACGTTGGCCTGGATCATCATCTCCTCGATCAGCCGATGCGCCTCCAGCGAGGCGCGCTTCTCGATCGAGGCGATGCCGCCGTCGGGCGCCATGCGGATGCGGCGCTCGGCGGATTCGATCTGCAGCGGACTGCGTTTCAGCCGGCCCTTCAGCATGGCGTGATAAGCGTTCCACAGCGGATAGAGGATGGTCTCCATGATCGGGCCGGTGGCGTCGTCGGTCTGGCCGTCTATGGCGGACTGGGCCTGTTCGTAGCTGAGCTTGGCGTGCGACCGCATCAGGCCGCGCACGAACTTGTGGCCGGTCTTGCGGCCGTCCTTGTCGAACACCATCCGCACCGCCAGACAGGCGCGGTTCTCGCCCTCCTTCAGGCTGCACAGGCCGTTCGACAGCACCTCGGGCAGCATCGGCTCGACGCGGTCGGGGAAATAGGTCGAGTTGCCCTTGTCGCGCGCCTCGCGGTCCAGCTGGCTGCCCGGCCGGACATAGGCGGCAACGTCGGCGATGGCGACCCAGACGATCCAGCCGTTCGGGTTCTTAGGATCCTCGTCACGGGCGGCAAAGACGGCGTCGTCGTGGTCGCGCGCATCGGCGGGGTCGATGGTGATGAAGGGAACCTCGCGCAGGTCCTCTCGGCCCTTCAGCGTCGGCAGGGCCTGATCCTCGGCCTCGCGCTCGACGGCTTCGGAGAAACCGGTCGGGACGCCGTGGGCGTGGATGGCGATCAGGGAGGCGGCGCGGGGATCGTCCTCCTTGCCGATATGTTCCAGGATCTTGCCGCGCTTGGGCCCATAGCGCTGCTCGCCCTTTTCGATGGCGGCCAGGACCAGGTCGCCGTCGCGCAGATCGCCGGACTGGGCCTGGGGCACCAGCAGCACGTCCTTGGAGCGGCGATCGACCGGCTCGACGCGGGTCTCGCGCGCTGACTTGCGGATCACGCCCAGGACGCGGTTCGTGCCGACGTCCAGCTTCTTGATCAGCCGCGCCTCCCAACCATCGTCGGCGCGCTGGAATTTGACCAGCAGGCGGTCGCCCAGACCGGGGGCGGGGCCGACCTTGGTCCGGTCTGGCATCAGTATGGCGCGGGGCGCATCAGGGCCGGCCTCGACCAGGCGGACGTAGAATTCGCCGTCGGCGTCGCGTTCGACCACGTCGGCGACGCCGACTGGCGGCAGGGCGCCGGCCTCGGTGAAGCCCTTGCGCCCGCGCTTGCCCAGCCGGCCTTCTTCTTCAAGCTCGCGGATCATTTCGCGCAGGGCCCGGCGGTCGCCGCCCTTCAGTCCGAAGTGACGGGCTATATCGGTCTTCTCGGCCGATCCGGCCTCGCGCAGGAAGGCGACGAGGGTGTCTTTGTCGGGGAGACCGGCGGGCGGCCTCTTGGGTGATTTGGTCATTGCGTCTTTCGTAGCGCGGAACCGCGCCCTTGGGTCAAATCTTGCGTGAGTTGACCATGTGAATATGAGGCCTCAGCCTCGTTACGTCCTGAACCGGAGTCTTCGATGTCCCTGACCGCCCCCGCCCTGAGCGCGACCGTGAAGTCGCCGCTGGATCTGATCGGCAAGACGCCGATGGTGGAGGTGACGAAGATCGACACCGGCAAGTGCCGCCTGCTGCTGAAACTGGAGTCCCAGAACCCCGGCGGCTCGATCAAGGACCGGATCGCTGTCGAGATGCTGGATGCGGCCGAACGCGAAGGATGGCTGAAGGAAGGGGGCACCATCGTCGAGGCGACGGCGGGCAACACCGGCCTGGCCCTGACCCTGGTCGGCCGCGCACGGGGATATAAGGTGCTGCTGGTCATTCCGGACAAGATGTCGAAGGAAAAAATCCAGCATCTGCGGGCTATGGGCGCCGATGTTCGCCTGACGCGATCCGATGTGCCGCATGGCCACCCCGAGTACTACACCGACATGGCCGAGCGCCTGGCCCAGGCCATTCCCGGCGCCTATTACGTCAACCAGTTCGCCAATCAGTCGAACGCCGAGGCCCATGTGAAGACGACGGGGCCGGAGATCTGGGCCCAGACGGGCGGCGAGATCGACGCCTTCGTCGCCGGCATCGGCTCGGGCGGGACCATCACCGGAACGGCGCGCTTCCTGAAGAGCGTCGGCTCGAACGCCCAGATCATCCTGGCCGATCCGGTGGGATCGACCCTGGCCGGCATCGTCAACGAGGGCGTGCCCGGGCCGGACGGCAGCTATACGGTCGAGGGAATCGGTCAGAACTTCGTGCCAGACACCGCGGACATGAGCCTGATCGACAAGGCCTATTCGATCCCGGACGCGGAGGCGATCGCCACGGCGCGCGAACTGCTTTTGAAGGAAGGCATTCTGGCGGGATCGTCCTCGGGCACCCTGATCGCCACGGCCCTGCGCTGGTGCCGCGAACAGACCGAGCCCAAGACCTGCGTCACCTTCGTCTGCGACACCGGGGCCAAATATCTGTCCAAGGTCTATAACGACGCCTGGCTGGCGGATCAGGGCCTGGGCGAGCGCGAGCTGCACGGCGACCTGTCGGACCTGATCAATCGCAAGTACGAGCGGGGCGACGTCGTCGTCGCCGGTCCGGGCGACACCCTGGACACGGCCTTCAAGCGGATGAAGGGCGCCGACGTGTCCCAGCTGCCGATCATCGAGGACGGCCGTCTGGTCGGCATCTTGGACGAGAGCGATCTGGTCCATGTGATGAACACCGACGAGATCACCCGCAAGGAGCGGTTCGCCAAGCCGGTCGCCGACGCCATGACGCGCGATCTGGACACGCTTCAGGTCAAGGAGCCGCTGGACGCCCTGATCCCGGTCTTCGACCGCGACCGTGTGGCAATCGTGCTGGACGGCGAAAAGTTCGTGGGCCTGATCACCCGCACCGACCTGATCAACCATCTCAGCCTGAATCGGTAAGAACCATGGCCGACAAGAAGAACAGCCAGGGTTTCTCCACCCGCGCCATACATGCCGGTCAGCATCCCGACCCGACTACGGGCGCGGTGATGACGCCGATCTACGCCACCTCGACCTACGCCCAGGAAAGCCCGGGCGTGAACAAAGGCTATGAATACGCGCGGGGCAAGAACCCGACGCGCGAGGCGTTCGAGGCCTGTATCGCCGACCTGGAGGGCGGCACGCACGGGTTCGGCTTCGGCTCGGGCATGGCCATCACCGGAACGGCGCGCTTCCTGAAGAGCGTCGGCTCGAACGCCCAGATCATCCTGGCCGATCCGGTGGGATCGACCCTGGCCGGCATCGTCAACGAGGGCGTGCCCGGGCCGGACGGCAGCTATACGGTCGAGGGAATCGGTCAGAACTTCGTGCCAGACACCGCGGACATGAGCCTGATCGACAAGGCCTATTCGATCCCGGACGCGGAGGCGATCGCCACGGCGCGCGAACTGCTTTTGAAGGAAGGCATTCTGGCGGGATCGTCCTCGGGCACCCTGATCGCCACGGCCCTGCGCTGGTGCCGCGAACAGACCGAGCCCAAGACCTGCGTCACCTTCGTCTGCGACACCGGGGCCAAATATCTGTCCAAGGTCTATAACGACGCCTGGCTGGCGGATCAGGGCCTGGGCGAGCGCGAGCTGCACGGCGACCTGTCGGACCTGATCAATCGCAAGTACGAGCGGGGCGACGTCGTCGTCGCCGGTCCGGGCGACACCCTGGACACGGCCTTCAAGCGGATGAAGGGCGCCGACGTGTCCCAGCTGCCGATCATCGAGGACGGCCGTCTGGTCGGCATCTTGGACGAGAGCGATCTGGTCCATGTGATGAACACCGACGAGATCACCCGCAAGGAGCGGTTCGCCAAGCCGGTCGCCGACGCCATGACGCGCGATCTGGACACGCTTCAGGTCAAGGAGCCGCTGGACGCCCTGATCCCGGTCTTCGACCGCGACCGTGTGGCAATCGTGCTGGACGGCGAAAAGTTCGTGGGCCTGATCACCCGCACCGACCTGATCAACCATCTCAGCCTGAATCGGTAAGAACCATGGCCGACAAGAAGAACAGCCAGGGTTTCTCCACCCGCGCCATACATGCCGGTCAGCATCCCGACCCGACTACGGGCGCGGTGATGACGCCGATCTACGCCACCTCGACCTACGCCCAGGAAAGCCCGGGCGTGAACAAAGGCTATGAATACGCGCGGGGCAAGAACCCGACGCGCGAGGCGTTCGAGGCCTGTATCGCCGACCTGGAGGGCGGCACGCACGGGTTCGGCTTCGGCTCGGGCATGGCGGCGACCTCGACGGCGCTGGAACTGCTGGATGCGGGCGACCAAGTGGTCACGGGCGACGACCTGTACGGCGGTTCGTGGCGGCTGTTCGAGCGGGTGCGGCGGCGGACCATGGGGCTGGACTTCGCCTATGTGGACCTGAGCGACATCGCTGCGGTCGAGGCGGCCATCACGCCCAAGACCAGGATGCTGTGGGTCGAGACTCCGACCAATCCGCTGATGAAGCTGGCCGACATCGCGGCCCTGTCGACGGTGGCCAAGGCGCACGGCCTGCTGCTGATCGTCGACAACACCTTCGCCACCCCCTTCTGCCAGCAGCCGCTGAGCCTGGGGGCGGACATCGTCATGCACTCGGCGACCAAATACCTGAACGGCCATTCGGACATCATCGGCGGCGTGCTGGTGACGGCCGATCCCGAGCTGGCGACGCGGATCAAGTTCCTGCAGAACTCGGTCGGCGGCGTCATGGGGCCGTTCGACGCCTTCCTGGCCAACCGGGGCCTGAAGACCCTGGCGCTGCGGATGAGAGCGCACTGCGAGAACGCCCTGACGGTGGCGCGCTGGCTGGAGACCCGCAAGGGCGTGTCCAAGGTCATCTACCCCGGCCTGATCGCCCATCCGCAGCACGAACTGGCGGCGCGCCAGATGCGCGGCGGTTACGGCGGCATGGTGACAGTGATCCTGGACGGCGACCTGGAGCGGACCAAGCGGGTGCTGGAGCGGGTCGAGGTCTTTACGCTGGCGGAGTCGCTGGGCGGGGTCGAAAGCCTGGTGAACCACCCGGCGATCATGACCCACGCCAGCGTGCCCAAGGAGGTGCGCGAGGCGGGCGGCGTGACCGACAACCTGATCCGCCTGTCGGTCGGCGTCGAGGACGTCGAGGACCTGATCGCCGACCTGGATCAGGCCTTGGGCTGATCTCAGCTGGACGGCAGAGCCGTCTGGTGGCCGGTGACGGGGGGCAGCTTCTTCTTGGGGGCGGCGCGCTTCGCAGGCGGAGCCTTGGCGGGCTTGGGCAGGGCGGCGCGGCGGGCCAGTTCGTCGTCGATGACCGGCA
>MGLN01000077.1:7979-10341 GCA_001796045.1 Caulobacterales bacterium RIFOXYB1_FULL_67_16
CTGGCGGCCATCACCTGGGTGGAGGCGCCGTGTTCGACCAGACGGGCGGCGTTGGCGCGCAGGGTGGTCAGGTCGGCGTCGGTCATGGTGGGGATCATGTCGGCGAGCGGGGTCATGTCGTCATCCGTGCAGAAAGGCTTCAGGGCCGGCGCGCGAGGCGCCAGCCCTTCAGCTGATTGAAGGCGATCTCGACCACGACACGGTCGCCGAGCAGGGACACGCCGTTCGGCGCGCCCAGGGTCGGCAGGACCGTGACGATGTGGCCGTTGTCCAGGCGGACCTTTCGGCCGCCCAGGGGCAGGAGCTTCGTCACCTCGCCGTCGAAAGCGATGGCAGGCGAGCCAACAAGCTTGTCCTACTCCGCCGCCGAAAGGCGACCGGCGGATTCCTTGCCGGAGCGCTGGTCGCGCTCGATTTCGTAGCCGATCTTCTGGCCTTCGTTCAGCGAGCCGAGGCTCGAGGTTTCGACGGCCGAGGCGTGGACGAAGACGTCCTTGCCGCCGTCATCGGGGGCGATAAAGCCGTAACCCTTTGTGGGATTGTACCATTTTACAGTGCCGGTAGCCATTTGGAGACCTCCGTCTGGCGTTGGCCGCAGGGAGGAATCCCTGGTCGGCCTGTCGGGTCTGAATGGGATCGGCGTTTGGACCTCGGTGCGTGATGCAAAGGGAGCAGCGGCGTTACGCAGAGAGATCGACACTGTTGATATGGGAAGGGCCGGGCCCTGGCGCAAGGGCGCGGGTCAGAAGGCGTAGGCGACCTGGGCCACGAGGGCGTCCTCGTACTGCTCGCCGAAGGTATGGGCGTCGGTGTCGTGGTAGCGTAGGCCCAAGGCTAGGGCGTCGGTCAGGGCGTAGGTGAGGCCGGCGCTCCAGCCGGTGTAGTCGGGGGCGCCGTCCTGTTCGCGGCGGCCGACAGCGGCGGAGCCCTCAAGACGGGGGCTGAAGGCCCAGGCGATCTGGGCTTCGACCCAGGTGAAGGACCGGGTGGAGCCCGCCGCGTCGGGCGAATACTGGAGCTGGAGACGGGCCTCGGCGGGGCCGACGGCGCGGCTGACGTCGGCGGTCAGCTCCCAGCCGTCGGCGTCATAGCCGGGATCGACGTCGAGCCGGTTCTTGTAGGCAAGGCTCAGGTCGAAGGCGTAGCCCCACGCCTCCGGCCGGTAGCCGGCGACCAGTTCGGTCTCCAGCCGGGAGCCGCCCGCCTGGATCGTCTCGAAGCCGGGGCCGGCGTAGAAGCGGCCGTCGGCGGACTCCCAGGTCGCCGCGCCGAAGACGTAGCCGTCGTTGCCGGACTTGGACGCCGCCTTGGAGCGGTTGTCCGTGCCCGCCCCCAGCTCGAACCCCCAGTCCGACGCGGGACCGGCAGTCTGGGCCAGGGCAGGGCCGGCGACTGCGGCGGCGAGCAGGGCGGGGAGGACGAGGCGGGCGGGGGGCGAGTTTCGGATCATGCGGGCTCCAACGCGCGAACCGCGCGAAGGAGCCTTTAGCCTGCCGGGAACCTGGCAGAAAACTGTTCCGTGGCCTGAGCGAACTCTTGTCGCAGGCGGGCGACCAGTTCGGCGGTCGGGACGACGTCGTGGATGGCCCCGGCGCCCTGGCCGGCGGACCAGACCGTCTTCCAGGCCTTGGCCTCGTCGCCCATGTCCAGCTTGTGCTCGGGCAGGTGTTTGGGATCGATTCCGTTTTCGACCAGGGACTTGGTCATGAAGTTGGCCGGGATGCCCGAGACCGCAGGGGTGTGGACGATGTCGGTCGCGCCGCTGTCGATGATCATCTGCTTGTAGGCTTCGGGCGCCAGGGCCTCGGTCGTGTTGATGAAGCGGGTGCCCATATAGGCGAAGTCGGCGCCCATCATCAGGGCGGCGGCCACGTCCTGGCCCGTCGAGATGGCGCCGGCCAGGATGATGGTCCCGTCGTAGAAGGACCGGACCTCGTTGATCAGGGCGAACGGATTGATGATCCCCGCGTGGCCGCCCGCGCCGTTGGCCACCAGGATCAGGCCGTCGACGCCCGCCTCGGCCGCCTTTCGGGCGTGACGGATGTTGGCGATGTCATGGAAGACCACGCCGCCGTAGCCGTGGACCGCATCCACCACGTCGCGCACGGCGCCGAGTGAGGTGATGATCAGCGGCACCTTCTCCTCGACCGACACCATCATGTCGGCCATCAGCCGGGGATTGGTCGGGTGGACGATGTGGTTGACGCCGAAGGCGGCGGCGTCGGGGGACAGGCGACCCTTGATCTCCTGCAGCCAGTCCCGATAGCCCTCGGTGGTGCGCTGGTTCAGCGACGGGAAGGTTCCGATGACCCCGGCGTTGCAGGCCTCGACCACCAGATCCGGGCCCGAGACCAGGAACATC
>MGLN01000078.1:0-2887 GCA_001796045.1 Caulobacterales bacterium RIFOXYB1_FULL_67_16
CCGGCGAGGCGACGGCGGTCGCCAGCTTGGCGTTGGTCGGCGCCTGGAGGGCGGTCGCGCCTCCGGCCAGGACGACGACGATGATGGCGAGAAGCGACGGGTTCATTCGCCTTGGCTAGCACGCCGCCCGCCTTTTGTTAGCCCGAGATGAAGCGGGCGGCGCGTTCGCCCTCCGGGTCGCCGGCGACGCCGAAGCCGCGATTGATCGTCATATGGCTGTCGTCGGGGGCGGCGACGACATCGGCGCGGCCGCCGGCGCGGGTCAGGGCTTCGGCCAGGCCGCGGCTCTGGACGGCCGAATCCTGACGCCGGGCGACGTGGAAGATCAGGAAGGGCGGATAGGCGACGTCAGGGCGAACGCGCAGGGTGGGCGACAGGGCGGCGGCTTGATCGCCGAAAGCCTGGTCATAGGTCTGGCCTAGCCATTGATCGATCCGGCTGTCGCCGCGCGGGGCGGTCGCGTCATAGCCGGCGCCGTCCAGCAGGATGACTCCGGCCAGATCCGAGGGCTTCAGCCCGACTGCGGCCAGGTAGTCGGGATCGATCCCGATCAGGGCGGCCAGATGGGCCCCGGCGGAATGCCCCAGCAGATAGACGGGCCGGCCGGGCAGGCGCCGCTTCAGATCGCCGACGGCGGCGGCGACGTCCTGGGCCGACTCGCGGGCTGTGACGGCGGGGGCCAGACGATAGCTGGTCGAGGCCAGGGTCAGGCCGTGACGCCCGGCATAGGCGGGCAGCTCGTTGACCATCGACCGCTCGCCGCGGGACCAGCCTCCGCCGTGGACGAACACCAGGATCGGCCCGGTTCCACGGTCCGCATAGACGTCATAGGCCTGGAGCTGGTCGGGGCCGAAAGACCAGGTATGGGCGGGGGCGACGGAATTGCCGCCGGAATCGTTTGCCTGACGCGCGCGACGACGCTGGGCCAGAGCGGGAGTCGCCAAGCCAACGACGATCGGGCCCAGCAGGGCGATGCGGCGGGAGACGGGCATAGGAGGTCCTTTCGTTCTTCCCAGAATAACGCCGTCTTTCAGGAGATCCGTCTCACCAGTTTGTATCGGTTTGTACGCCGTCGAAAATCTCGGCGAGGCGCGCCCGTGTGCCCCGATTCACATCCTCGGGCAGGACGGCGGGGTGGAACCAGCCGATTTCGGCGATCTCGCCCGCGCTCGACCGCTCGCCCAGGTCGAAGGCGTCGATGTGGAAGACCAGGACATGGTCGCCGGGGAAGAATCGTTCGTTGGAATGAATCGAGATCAGCCTCGGCGGAGTGCGGGCGATCAGACCGGCCTCCTCTCGGAGTTCTCGCACCACGGCGTCATGGGTGGTCTCGCCCCTGTCCACCCCGCCGCCGGGCAGCCACCAGCCGGCCAGATAGGTGTGTTTGACCAGCAGGACCCGCCCGCCCGCATCGACCGCGACGCCCCGCACCCCCAGGGTCTTGCCGCGCGTCAGCCGCGACCAGGCGAAGAAGAAGGGGCGGGTGAAGGGTTCGATGCGGGCGCGCCAGGTCGTCATGCCGGACCATGGCCTCAAGGATCGGCGTCCGGTCAAGATCGGGCGGTTACGATCAGGGCGCGATTGCGGAGCGCATAAAGGGCCATGTCGCGCAGACGGGGCAGCCGTTCCTTCAGCCGGCGGCGCAGCGATGGAGTCTCCGTGTTGACGCTGGGCGTCAGGTCGGCCTCGACGCCGTCCAGAAGCTGCATCCAGGCGCGGTCCCGCTCGTAACCCAGGGCGATCAGCTCGTCGGCCAGATCGCCGTGTCGGGTCAGCTGGCCCTGCAGTCGGGACAGGTGCCGACGCCAGCCGCCCAGGCTTGACGGGCAGACCGGGCGAATGTTGCGCATGGCGGGGGTCCATTCCGCGTTCGGGCGATCCACCGCCAAGTGATATTGGGAAAAGGGCCGCAGCGGCCTCAGCCAGGGCATGGCGGTCATCAGTTCGACCTGGACGACGTCCGGCTCGGTCACCAGCCTGCGATAGTCGACGATATGGAAGCGTGGATGGGTCCGAGCGCGGGCGGCGGCTCGGGCGGCGCGGCGCCAGACCCGGAGATTGGTGAAGTAGCGGCCGGGATAGGCGGCATGTTCGCTGGTGATCACCTCGCGCGGATCGCGGGCCAGACAGATGACGTCCAGGCGGGGATCCAGCTTCAGGATGGCCACGGCCGCTTCCACTTCCCCCGGGCATTTGGTGCAGACCAGCCGACGATCACGCGGCACGGGCTTTCGCAGTCTCTGCTCGGCCTCGACGGGGCCGTCGATGTCGAAACAGGTCAGGATCATGACATGGAGCAGGGTGGTGCCGCTGCGGGGCGCGCCGGTGATGTGCAGGCGTCTCGGGCGGGGGGCGTCGTGCATTCAGGGCCTCTTGAAGAAGAGGCGCCAGTCAAGCCGAGCATTGGGGAGGTCTTTGGGTGATCCGGTATCGGCGGTGTTTCAGTCCGCAGGCTGATGTTTCGCCTGTGAGACGCGGCGACCGGGGCAGGGGCGGCTTGAACCCCGCCGCCACTCGCTCTAATCCTGACTGGGAAACAGGAGCATAATCATGCTGGCGCTCGGCATCATCTTCGGCTTCATCGCCGTCATGGCCCTCATGAATCTGATCGAGTTCGGTCGGGTTGACTGACGCTTCCTCGAGCGCGGGCCGGGGCGTCGCCCTGGTCACGGGCGGGGCGCGGCGAATTGGACGGGCGATCTGCCTGTCGCTGGCCAGGGCCGGTTTCGATGTCGCCATTCACCACCATGCCTCGGGCGAGGAGGCTCGCAGCCTGTTCGACGAGATCGCGGCCCTGGGGCGGCGCGCCTGCCTGCTGCAAGCCGACCTGACCGACGAAGTCCGGGTCAGCGCCCTGATTCCGGCGGCGGCCGAGGCCCTGGGGCCG
>MGLN01000078.1:2896-8924 GCA_001796045.1 Caulobacterales bacterium RIFOXYB1_FULL_67_16
CTAGTCAACAACGCCTCGGTCTTCGAAGACGATCGGATCGGCGCGCTGACCCGCGAAAGCTGGGATCGCCACCTGGAGACCAATCTGCGGGCCCCCCTGGTGCTGGCGGAAGCCTTCGCGGCCCAGACGGCGGAGGGCGTGATCGTCAATCTGCTGGACCAGAAGGTGCTGAAGCCGGATCCGCGCTTCTTCTCCTACAGCCTGTCGCGCAACGGCTTGTGGTGGGCGACACGGACCCTGGCCCAGGCCCTGGCGCCGGGCATTCGCGTCAATGGCGTGGGGCCGGGGCCCACCCTGCCGTCGATCCACCAGACCCCCGAGGAGTTCGCCGCCGAGGCGCGCGGCACCCTGTTGCAGACCCCCGGCAGCCCCGAGGCGGTGGCCGAGGCGGTGCTGTGGCTCATTGACGCGCGGATGGTCACGGGCCAGATGATCGCTGTCGACGGGGGCCAGCATCTGGCCTGGCGCACCCCGGACATCCAGGAGTAGTCGCGTGGTTCAGTCGTCTTCGGTGTCGCCGTTCCCGGCGGACGAACCGCTGCGCTACGAGCGGCTCAGCGTCTTCGTGCGGGGACTGGAAGTCGAGGCCGGCATCGGGGTCTATGATCACGAGCAGGGGCGCCTGCAGCGGCTGGTCATCGACGTGACCCTGGAGCTGGAGCCCAGGCCCATCGAACGCCTTAGCGACACCATCAACTATGAAACCGTGGCCAACGCAGCACGCGCCATCGCCGCCGAGGGCCATGTGGGTCTGGTCGAGACCTTCGCCGACCGGCTGGCGCGCGCCTGCCTGGAAGACCGGCAGGTGCGGCGCGCCATGGTGCGGATCGAGAAGCCGGGCGCCCTGCCCGACGTCGTCGCGCCGGGCTGCGAGATCGTGCTGGGACGATAGGTTGCGTCCGGCCGTTCGCACGGCCATTCTGGGTTAACAGTCCGGCCGCTGCGGCGGCGTGAGAAAGCGTTCGATACCCATGGCCGAACCCGGCGATTCGAAGGGCCCGCAAGGCCCGGACGAGGCTCACGATCACGACGCCCAGGTCGGCTTCGTCTCGCCTGCCTGCCTGATCGGGGTCCGACGCGAACCTGAACCCCAAGCCGCTCCGGCGCCGGACTCGCCGCCAGAGCCCGAGCCGAGCGCGGTCCGGCCGATTCAGCCGGCGCCCGGTTTGTTTGACAGGACCAACGCCGCGCCCCTTGCGCCCGTGTCAACGTCGCCGCGATCCGTGACGGCCCCGACAGCGCCGATGAGCCTGTACGCCGTCTATGTCCTGATCCTGCTGGCCGTGCCGACCCTGGGCGTGTCGGCCGTGCTGGCGCTTCTGGCGGTCACGGGGCGGGACGGCCCGGACGAGCCCCTAGCCGCCGGCCATTTCGTCTATCAGCAGCGGACCCTGTGGAGCGCGGCCGTGGCGGCGGTGCTGGGCGGGCTGCTGGTGATCGTCAATATCGGCGTCTTCGTCCTGTTCCTTCTGGCCCTGTGGGTCCTGGCCCGCGGCGTGTTCGGCGTGCTGCGGCTGAAGGCCGGGCGGCCGATCGACAATCCGCGCAGCTGGCTGTTCTGAAAGGACGACCATGACCGAACCCAACTTCACCCCAGGCCAGGAGCCGGAAGGCAAGGTCGCCGCCCTGATCGCCTGGGCCCTGTTCATCCTGTCGATCCCCAGCGCCAACATGCTGGTGCTGGTCGGTCTGGTCGTCTCCTATGTGGCGCGAGGAACGGCGGTGGGGGTGGCCCGGCAGCATATCGAGAGCCAGATTCGCCTGTTCTGGTCGGTCTTCTGGTGGACCATCGCGGCCTGGGTCGGCATCGCCGTCAGCGCGGTCGCCTCGGTTATCCTTGTCGGCATCCCCTTCCTGCTGCTCTTCCTGCTGATCTGGTTCCTGCTCAGCGTCTGGTTCACCGTGAAGAGCGTGCTGGGCCTGATCAACCTGCTGCAAGACAAGCCGATCTGACGCGACCGGTCGATGGAACGTCCCGCCCATCAAGCTGTTGAAGCGAAAAGGGAGTTGAGCATGGGATCGTTTCGCGACGCGACAGATGAGAACCGGTTCGAACAGGAGTTCGAAGTCGAGAGCGGGCGGGGGCGCGTGTGGGCGGACTATGCCGTGAACGGAGACGCCCGATTGATCCTTCACGTGGAGGCGGAGCCGTCGTTGCGCGGTTCCGGCGCCGCCGGGCGTTTCATGCAGGCGATGGCCGAACACGCCCGTGAAAAGGGACTGAGGCTGTTTCCCCGCTGCAGCTACGCGGTGCTGTGGCACAAGCGTCATCCCGACTATGATGACGTGCTGGCCTAAAGCGCATCAAGGCGGAAAGACGGCGACGCTCTGGCGCCACGTACAAGCCGGGGTTATAGCTGGCGAATAAGGCGAGCTCATCGCCAGCCCACTATAGAGATGAAACGCATGGCCGACGCGCACGCCGCTCCGCACCACGACTATCACCTCGTGCCGCCAAGCCCATGGCCGCTGCTGTCGTCCATTGCGGCGACCGTCATGTTCATCGGCGCCGTGATCTGGATGAAGGGGCTGGCCCCGGCCGAGAACGGGCCGATCGCCGCCAATTTTCTGGCTGAAGGCAAGCCCGGCGTGTTCTTCGCCGGTTTGGCCGGGGTGCTGATCTCGGCCTTTGGCTGGTGGTCGGACGTGATCAAGGAATCCAAGGCAGGCGACCATACGCCGGTCGTATCGATCGGCCTGCGCTACGGCATGATCCTGTTTATCGCATCCGAGGTGATGTTCTTCGTCGCCTTCTTCTGGATGTTCTTCGACATGGCCCTGTTCCATGAGTCGCGGGCGTTGACGCCGGAAGTCGGGACCTGGGCCGATACGGCCAAGGCCTGGTCGACCTGGCCGCCCCAGGGGATCGAGGTGCTGTCGCCCTGGCAGCTGCCACTGCTGAACACCGTGACCCTGCTGCTGAGCGGCTGCACTGTGACCTGGGCCCACCATGCGATCCAAGTCGGCGACCGCGGCGGGGCCAAGCTGGCCCTGGTCCTGACCGTGATTCTGGGCGTCTTCTTCACCTGCGTTCAGGCCTATGAATACAACCACATCCTGCACGAGCACCTGTTCTTCAACGAGGAAGCGATCAACTCGGGCCTGTACGGGTCGATCTTCTTCATGGCGACGGGCTTCCACGGCTTTCACGTCCTGATCGGCACCATCTTCCTGACGGTCTGCCTGATCCGTCTGCTGGCCGGGGACTTCACTCCGCAGAAGCATTTCGGTTTCGAAGCGGCGGCCTGGTACTGGCATTTCGTGGACGTGGTCTGGCTGTTCCTGTTCGTCTTCGTCTACGTCGTCTTCGGTTGATCCCGGACACCACGGACAAGATCGCGGCGGCGGGGGACGAGGGATCGTCTCCCGCCGTCGCCGTTTCCGCCGTGCGGGCGGGGCTGAAGGGGCGTTGCCCGCGCTGCGGCCAGGGGCGGCTGTTCAAGGGCTTTCTGAAGGTGCGACAGGGGTGCGAGGCCTGCGGCCTGGACTTTTCGACCATCCAGACCGGCGACGGGCCGGCCAGTTTCATCATGCAGATCGCCGGCTTTCTGGTCGGGTTTTCGGCCCTGGCGGTGGAGATCAAATTCCATCCGCCCATGTGGCTGCACCTGATCGTCTGGCTGCCGCTGGTGGTCGCGCTGTCGCTGGCCCTGATGCGGCCCGGGCGAGGACTGATGGTCGGCCTGCAGTACAGGCACCAGACGTGAGACGGTTTCCCTGGATCCTGACCGGGCTGACGGTCGCGGCTCTGGTCCTGTTGATCGGGCTGGGCCTGTGGCAGGTCGAACGGCTGAAGTGGAAAGAGGGGCTGATCGCGGCCGCTGATGCGGCGGCGGCGAAACCGCCTGCGCCCTTGGAGCAGGTTCTTGGGGAGGGCGATCTGGAGTTCCGGAAGGCGTTGATCGTCTGTCCCGGCCTGGCCAGCGCGCCCTATGTCGAGCTGCAATCCATCCATGACGGCGAGGCGGGGGTGCGGCTGATCTCGGCGTGCAAACCGGCGGGGGCGGACTTCAGCCTGCTGATCGATCGGGGCTTCGTCGCCCACGGGGTGAGCGCGCGGCCGCGCGTGGTGGAGACCACCTTGCCGCTGGTGCTGATCGGCGAGTTCCGCCGCTTCGATCCGCCGGGCGGCATGACGCCGGCGCCGGCGAACGGCCGCTTCTACGGCCGCGACACGGCGGCCATGGCCGAGGCCTTGAAGGTCGAGGGGCCGGTGCGGCCCGAGGCGGTGTTCGCGGTCAGTCCGACCAATCCCGAGTTGGCGGCCCTCAGGCCGTCCGCGCCGCCGGCGGCCTTTTCCAACAATCATTTCGGCTACGCCCTGACATGGTTCGGGCTGGCGATCGCCCTGGCGGGCTTCTATGTGGCCCTGCTTCGACGTCGAACCAAGAAAGACATCCCCTGACGGCTTCCCTGCACACCCTGTCCAACGGCGTTCGCGTCATATGCGACCCCATGCCCGGCCTGAAGACTTTGGCGGTCGTCGTCACCGTAAAGGGCGGGGCGCGATGGGAGGGAGAAGATCGCTCCGGCTGGTCGCACCTCTTGGAGCATCTGGTGTTCAAGGGCGCCGGCGACATGGCCGCGCGCGAGATCGTCGAACGGATCGAGGCCGAGGGCGGCACGATCAACGCCTCCACCGGCTATGAGCGGACCAGTTTCGAGGTGCGGGGTCTGGACGGGTCCCTGCCGCTGGCGATGCAGGTGCTGTCGGACCTGGTGTTCCGGCCCACGCTGGATCCCGCCGAGATCGAGCGGGAAAAGGACGTGGTGGCCCAGGAGATCGCCGAGGCCTTCGACACGCCCGACGACCATGTGTTCGAGATGGCCCAGACGCGGGCCTTCGCCGGCCAGCCGCTGGGGCGGCCGATCCTGGGGTCGGTCGACAGTCTGAAGCCGGCGGACAAGGCGACGGTCGAGGCCTGGCGGGCGCGGCTGTATTCGCCCGACCGGATGGTTGTGTCGGTCTCTGGCGCGGTGGAGGAGGGCGAACTGCTGGCCCTGGCCGAGCGCTGGTTCGGCGCGGCTGTGGCGACCCCGGTCGAGGCGCCGGCGCCCGCCCTGTTCATCGGCGGCCATGCGGCCCTGACGCGCAAGATCGAACAGGCCAATCTGGTGTTCCAACTGCCGGCGCTTTCGGCCACAGATCCGGCCCTGTCGTCGATGCGACTGTTCGGCGAGATCCTGGGCGGGGGCATGGCCTCGCGCCTGTTCCAGAGCGCGCGCGAGGAGCGGGGCCTGGCCTACGCCATCGACGCCTATCAGGAGCCGTATGAGGATACGGGGGTGCTGGGCATCTACGCCGGGGCGGCGGCGGACCGGGCTAAAGAGCTGGCCCAGGTGGCGGCGGGCGAGGTGCGGGCCCTGGCCGAGACCGGGCCGACCGAAAAGGAGCTTTCGCGAGCCAAGGCGGTGATGAAGGCCGGTCTGTGGATGTCGGACGAAAACCCGATGAGTCGGGCGGGGCGCAACGCCGCCCAGACCCTGATCTTCGGCGCGCCCCGGTCCAGCCTGTCGATGACCGAACAGCTGGAAGGCCAGACGGTGGAGGACGTGCGGGCGGTGGGCGCGCGGATCCTGTCCAGCGGCCAGGCGGCCAGCGCCGTGTTGGGGCCGAAGGCGGCGGCGTCGGCAGGCGAGGCCTTCGCGGCGGGGCTGTTCCGCGCATAAGGGGAACACCCCGGGCGCGGAATCTGTTAAGCTGGGCCTCGAACCCCAACCCGGAGCCGCCCCATGTCCGTCCGCGTCGCCCTGATCGTCGGCAGCCTGCGCGAGGGATCCTATTCCCGCGCCGTCGCCCTGGAAATGAAGGCCATGGCCGCGCCGGAACTAGAGCTGGACCTCGTCGAGATCGGCGACCTGCCGCTCTACAACCCTGATCTGGAGACGGAGACGCCGCCGCCCGCCTGGGCCCGGTTCCGGGAGGAAATGGCGGCGGTTCAGGCCGTGCTGTTCGTGACGCCGGAGTATAACCGCTCAATCCCCGGCGCGCTGAAGAACGCCCTGGATGTCGGCTCGCGCCCCTATG
>MGLN01000078.1:8952-17036 GCA_001796045.1 Caulobacterales bacterium RIFOXYB1_FULL_67_16
GCGTCTCTCCCGGCGCCCTTGCCGCCTTCGGCGCCAACCACCACCTGCGCCAGCCCCTGGTCTTCCTGGGCATGCCGACCATGGCCCAGCCCGAAGCCTATATCGGCGGCGTCGCGGACCTGCTGGATGAGCACGGCAAGCTGAAGACCGACGGCACGCGCGACTTCCTCAAGGGGTTCATCGACGCCTTCGCGGGGTGGATTGAGAAGACGAAATAGGGTGAGGCTGGTCCTCCTGATCTAGAACTGAAAACGGCGGCTCCTTGCGGAGCCGCCGTCGCCAAATCAGCGGTGAGGCTGAACTCAGCCGACCGTTTGCAGCTGGCCAGCGGATTCCTTGCCCGAACGCTTGTCGCGTTCCAGCTCGTAGGAAACCTTCTGGTTTTCATCCAGGCCGCGCAGGCCGGCCGCTTCCACGGCCGAGATGTGGACGAAGACGTCCTTGCCGCCGTCGTCGGGCTGGATGAAGCCATAACCCTTGGTCGGGTTGAACCATTTAACAGTGCCGGTAGCCATTTGAGACCTCCGTTAGAAATTGACCGAGGGAACGTCCGTTCGGCCTGTCGGGTCTGAATGGGAGCGGCCTGGACTCGTGCGTTCGCAGAGAGAGTGGGCGTTACGCAGAGAGATCGACGGGCCTTATGTGCTCAGGTCTTTGTGACAAATGCAAGCGCGGCTGGAGAGACGCCTCGCAAACGCTCGGGAACGGTCCGGCTTGGCGGGCGTTATCGAGCGACACGAAAAGGTCTGCCATGAACCGCATCCATATTGTGGAGCGCGCCTATCAGCTCGCTCGCACGCCCGATTGTCTAAACACCGGCGACGTGGTCAAGGCCCTGTCGGCGGAAGGCTATTCCAGCGCCGAAATGTCCCATTTCCAGGGCAGCTCGATCCGTGCCGACCTGAACCGCATCTGTAAGCTGCCGGTCGAAACGGCCGCCGCCTGATCAGACGAGGCCCGAAAGGGCGGGGGCCTCGGCTCCGCTATCGGGGAAGACGCGCGCGTCCAGCGCAGCGCGGTCCAGGCCGAAATGGTCTCGCAGCACGCCCTTGAAGACAGAGCGAATATCCAAGGTTGGCGCCAGATCGCGTCCCTCGAACAGACGGTTGTCGGCGAGGGTCGGCCAGTCGCCGATGAGGCCGCCGGCTTTCACCGCGCCGCCTGCCAGCAAAAGGGAGGAGCCCGTGCCGTGGTCGGTGCCCTGGGTGCCGTTCACGCGGGCGGTCCGGCCAAATTCTGTGGCGACGACGACGACCGTCTGGGCCCACTGTTCGGCGAGACCCCCTTCAAGCCCCGAGACCAGCTGGTCCAGACCTGTCAGGCGGGTCTGAAGCTGGGCGCGCTGGCCCGCGTGGGTATCCCAGCCGTCTAGGGAGACGGCGACGATATCGGCGCCCTCCGGCCCCGTCATCAGCTTGGCCGTGGCCCGGCCCAAGGCCTGAACGTCGTTGCGGCGGACGGTTTCGCTCTCTCCATCCATGGCGACCAGGGACTCGGTGGCGAGGCCCCGCGCCAGATTTTGTCCCAGCATGGGGTCGTCGACATAGAGGTCCTGCAGCAGGGCGGCGATCCGGTCGCTGCTGCGCACCCGGCCGCCGGGCGTCCAGCCGGAGACGGGAGCCTCGCCGCGCAGGATCAGCGGGGTCTGAGCGCCGATCGCCAAACCCCGCAGCCGGGTCCCACCCGCCGCGATCAGGGCGCGGTTCAGCCAGCCGTCGTCCAGCCTCTGAAGACTTTCGCCGCCGTTTTCCAGCAGATCCTGGGCCTCGAAATGAGAGCGGACCCGGACGGGCAGGGCGACGGCGGGGGCGAAGCGCAGCTGGTTGCGGCCGTGGAGACCATGCAGGCCGGCAAGGGCGGGGTGCAGGCCGAAACCCTCGCCCAGGGCCAGAGCGCCGTCGGTTTGACCAGGCGGCGGCACGGCCAGACCGCCGCGAAGAGGGACATAGTTCGGATCGGCGTAGGGGGCGGTGACCGACAGGCCGTCCATGGCGCCCCTTGCGATGACGACGACCAGCTTGTTGGCGGGGCCGCGGCTCTGGGAGGCGACGCGGCCGGCGAAGGCCAGGCCGATCCCGGCGGAGGCGGCGCCCAGCAGGGCGCGGCGATTGAGGCGAGCATGGGTCATCGGCGCTGAAACTCCGGCGACATCAGAAGAAGGGTGAGGGCTTCCGGCCGGCTTTCGGCGCGGGAGACCGCCAAGCGGGTCCGTTCGGTCAGGCGCTCGCCGAGGGCGTCGCGCGCTGCAAGCGCGGGATCGGGCAGCCGCGCGGCCTGGGCGGCGGAGCGAGCCCAGTTCAGCCGCTTGACCAGGGCATCCGGGCCGGCCCAGTCCTCAGCCGTGTCGGGCCAGCCTTCCGGCGAAGGCGGCGCGAACGGGGGCTGGCCCAAAAGGGTCAGGGTCTGTCGCAGGGGCGCGATTCGCTCAGGCGGGGCGTCCAGAGCCCGCTGCGCCGAAATGAGAAATTCATAGGGCGTCTTGATCTTGGCCGGCTGGGGCGACCAGGTCTCGGGGGCCTCGATCAGAGCCCGGGCGACCTGGGCCAGGTCGCCGTCGGAACGAGTCCAGGCGGCTTCGAGCCTCTGGACCAAGGCGACAGGCGGATCGTCGGCGACGAAATGGCCGGCGATCCGGTGCGACAGTCGCCGGGCCGTGGCCGGGTGACGCGCCAGATCGCGCAGGATGGTTTCGCCCTGGGTTCTGTTCGAAGCGCGCCGGGTCGCCGGGTAGGTCTTCCCCATGACGGTGCGGGCGCCGGGCTCGTGGACATTGGCGCGGAAGATGAAGGGGGGCTCTCCCGGCGCGTCCTGGGGGCGGGGAATGGACCAGCCGGTCAGGGCGCGGGCCAGTTCGGTCACGTCGGCCTGGGTGTAGCCGGCATCGGCGCCGACGGTGTGGAGCTCCAGCATCTCGCGCGCCAGGTTTTCGTTCAGACCGATCCGGCGCCGCGTCCCTGCCGGACTGCCGGGGCCGGTTGAGCGCGCCTGGTCGAGATAGAGCAGCATGGCCGGATGCTGTTCGGCGGCGACGACCAGATCTTCGAACCGGCCGAAGACGTTCGGACGAATGGCCTCCCGCTCGTAAGGGTCGACGAAGGCGCCGCTGTCGAACTTCACCGCCGATACGGTCAGGGCGTTGGCCCAGAACAGGGCCCAGCGCTCGGCGAAGCCCTTATCCGTGGTCGCGCCGTGGCGGGCCCGGACCAGAAAGGCCTCGGCGGTCTCTTCGGTAATGGCTCTGCGGGCGGACTGGCGCGCCTCCCGCGCGGCCTCGGCGTCGGCTCCATCGCCCTGTCGGGTGAGGGCCTGGTAGGCGAGGAAGGCCGACATGCGCTGGTCGGTGGTGGGGAGGACGTCGGCGGGCTGGGGCGCGCCTTCTGGGCGGATCTGCGACAGCGCCCAGCCGCGCGGGTCGTGGGCGACCCGGCCGATTTCTCCGGGACGGGCGCCCAGACCCAGGCGGGTCACGGCGACGGCGGCGTCGGTCGAAGATGCGGCCACTGGCGGTCTCCTTTTCCGTCCCATTGTAACGCGTCGGAAACAAAACTCCGTCGCCGATCAGATTCCCGTGCGTCTGTCGCCAAGCGGGCGGCGGCGCGCTAGGTTGCGGGTCGATGGCCCTCCTGGACTGGATGAGCGATGTAGCCGGGCCGGTGGTCCGGGGCGACGGCGTGCTGCTGAGGCCGCCGCGGGCGTCGGACTATCTGGCCTGGTCCAGCCTGCGTCAGGCCTCCCGAGACTATCTCCAACCCTGGGAGCCGGCCTGGCCGGACGACGATCTGAGCAAGCCCGCCTTTCGGCGTCGGCTGTCGATCTACGGGCGGGAGATGGAGCTGGGCAACGCCTGGCCCTTCTTCGTGTTCGCGGACGGCGGGCGGACGCTGGTCGGCGCCGTCACCCTGTCGAATGTGCGGCGCGGCGTAGCCGAGACGGGCACCCTGGGCTACTGGATCGGCCAGCCCTATGCGGGGCGCGGTTACGCCACTGCGGCGATGCGCGCCGTGGTCGGCTACGCCTTCGAACGGCTGAAGCTGCACCGGCTGGAGGCGGCCTGCCTGCCGACCAACCAGGCCTCCCGCCGCGTGCTGGAAAAATCCGGCTTTCGCAACGAGGGTTTGGCGCGGGCTTATTTGAAAATTAACGGCGAGTGGGCAGATCATCTGCTGTTCGGCCTCATCGAGGACGAGTTTGATCGCGGCGAACGGACGCCGTCTTGAGAGGGCGACAGCCGTGAACGCGCGACCCCGATCCCTGGCCTGGGACGCCACGAGCGCCATCGAGGCCCTGGCGGCCGCCGATACGGCCCTGTGGGTGTGGACCCCCGCTCTGGATCAGCTGCGTTTCACCGGCGCGACCCGCGCCCTGGGCCTGGGGCCGCTGGCCCCGGAATGTTCGAGCGCGGGCTTCGTCGCCACAGCCATGCCGCAGGACCGGTCGCTGGCGGAAAAAATGCTGAAGCCGCAAGAGGAGGGGACCGAGGTCGCCGTACGCCTGCGCATGCGCGACTCCGAGACCTGCCTCTGGCGGGGCGTCTGGCTGGAGGACGGGCTGCGGGCCGCCGGCGTCGTGGCCCTGGAGACCAAGTTCGCGGGCTCGGACCGGGACGGGCTGACCGGCCTGCTGGATCGCCGCGCCTTCGTCGCCCGGGTGGGCGAGGTCCTGACCCAGCCCGGCGAGTACGAGATCGTGGTCGGCGACGTCGATCGTCTGCGCCGGCTGAACGAGGCTCTGGGCCATGAGCGAACGGACCTGGTGCTGTCGGCCCTGGGCTCGCGCCTGGCCGCCGCCTTCAACAAGGAGGCTTCGCCCGCGCGGATCGGCGAGGACGAGTTCGGGATCATCGTCGAGAAGACCTCCTCCCACGCCAGCTATCGCCTGCGAGAGGCGTTGGAGCAGCCGCTGCGGGTCGCGGGCTTCGACATCTATCCGACCGTCTCCATCGGGGCGGTGGTCGTCGAGGGCGGGCCGGACGCGCCTGACGCCTCGGAACTGTTGCGCCGGGTAGAACTGGCGGTCGAGTCGGCCAAGACGGCCGGCCGCGGGGGGTCCGCCGCCTACGGTCGGGCGCTGGAGAGCGACAGTCTGAGTCGGCTTGCGCTCGAGGCGGATCTGAGGAACGCCTTCGTGAGGGGCGAGATCACCCCCTTCTACCAGCCGATCGTGAACCTGAAGACGGGCGCCGTGGCCGGGTTCGAGGCCCTGGCGCGCTGGCGTCACCCGCGTCGCGGCCTCGTGCCGCCGGACGAATTCCTGGGCCTCACCGCCGACCTGGGCATGATGAACGACCTGGGTCTCCTGATGATGACCCAGTCGGCGCGGCAACTGGCCGAATGGCTCCAGCGCCATCCCCTGGCCGGCAAGATGTTCTGCAGCGTCAACCTGTCCGTCGGCGAGATCGAACGGCCGCACCTTTGCGAGGACGTGGCCCGGATCATCAAGGAAAGCGGCCTGCCCAAGGGGGCGCTGAAGCTGGAGGTGACCGAGGGTGACATCATGCGCGACACCGCGCGCGCCGCCGAGGTGCTGCAGTCGCTGAAGGACGTCGGGGCCTCGTTGGCGCTGGATGATTTCGGCACCGGCTTCTCGTCCCTGTCGTATCTGGCCCGCCTGCCGTTCGATACGCTGAAGATCGACCGCTATTTCGTTCTGACGATGAACAAGGACGAGGGCTCGGCCAAGATCGTCAAGTCGGTGGTCAACCTGGGCCGCGACCTGTCGCTGGAAGTCGTGGCTGAAGGGGTCGAGAACGCCGAACTGGCCGGCCTGTTGCTCGACGCCCAGTGCCACTACGGCCAGGGCTTCGGCTATGCGCCGGCCCTCCCGGCCCAGGAGGCCGAGGTTTATCTGGCCGAAAGCCTGGCAGACGGCACGGCGCCGCTGAAGCAGCGGTCGGCTTAAGCCGTCAGATCGCGTTTAGGGGCAGGCGCAGATAGCGCTGTCCGCCGGCGTCCGGCGGCGGAAGGTCGCCGGCGCGGATGTTGACCTGGAGCGACGGCAGGATCAGCTGGGGCGCGCCCAGGGTGGCGTCGCGAGCTTCGCGCATGGCCACGAAATCCTCTTCCGAAACACCGCCGCCGATGTGGATGTTGTGGGCGCGCTGATCGGCGACGGTGGTTTCAAAGCGGTAGTCGGTGCGGCCCTGCGGCAGATAGTCGTGGCCGACGAAGATGCGGGTGTCGTCGGGCAGGGCCAGCAGGCGCTGGATCGACCGATACAGGGTGCGGGCGTCGCCGCCGGGGAAGTCCGTGCGGGCGGTGCCGTAGTCCGGCATGAACAGGGTATCGCCGGTGAAGACCGCGTCGCCGATCCGATAGCTGATACAGGCGGGCGTATGGCCCGGGGTGTGGATCACCTGGACCGACAGGTCGCCCAGAGCGAAGACGTCGCCGTCGCCGTAAAGGTGATCGAATACCCGGCCGTCGCTGCGCACGTCGTCGGCGCCGAACAGGGGGGCGAAGGTCGCCTGGACCTCGGTGATATGGGCGCCGATGCCGATGGAGACGCCCGTTGCGCGCCGAAGATGGGCGGCGGCCGTCAGATGGTCCGCATGGGCGTGGGTCTCGAGCGTCAGGGCCAGGGTCAGGCCCGCCGCCTCCAGCGCCGCCATGACGGCGTCGATGGATCGGGTCGAGGTGCGGGCGGAGGCGGCCTCGAAATCCAGGACCGGGTCGATGATCGCCGCCATGCCGGTGGCGGGGTCGCTGACCAGATAGGTCACAGTATGGGTCGCGGGGTCGAAGAAACCGCGAACGTCGGGGTGTTGGGCCATGGAAAAGGCTCCTTTCGCGCTTCAACATATTAGATATTGCTAATTTAGCAAGTTCGAATATATTGCCCCTCATGATCGACCTTCAAACCATCGGACTTGAGCGTTTCCAGGCCAGCGCAGGCGAGGCGGCGGCTCTGTTGCGCGCCCTCTCCAACGAGAAGCGGCTGATGATCCTGTGTCAGCTGGGCGAGGGTGAACTGTCGGTCGGTCAGCTGCTGCCGCTGGTCGGCCTGTCGCAGTCGGCCCTGTCCCAGCATCTGGCCAAGCTGCGGGACGAGGCCCTGGTGTCCACGCGGCGCGACGGCACCACCGTCTTTTATCGCATCGCCGATCCGGCGGTCCTGAAGGTGATCGCCGTCCTGGCCGCAATCTATTGTCCCCCTGCCGCTTCAGAGAAGGAATGATCCGATGAGCGTCCTGGCTCCCCTGTCCCCGGCCGAGGTTTCGCGCCGCCTGATCAACAACAGCGCCGTCCTGATCGACATTCGTGAACCGGACGAGTTTGCGCGCGAACACGTATTGGGCGCCGTCCATACGCCCCTGTCTCGCTTTGACGAGTCCTGGCGCACCATTACAGACGGGCGCGATGTGATCTTCACCTGCCGGACCGGAAATCGGACCGGCGTCAATTGCAATCGCCTGGCGGCCCAGGTTCCGGGCCAGGCCTATGTTCTGGACGGTGGTCTCGAGGCCTGGAAGGCGCAGGGCCTGGCGACCCGCACCGACCGGTCCAAGCCCATCGAGCTGATGCGGCAGGTGCAGATGACGGCCGGGGGTCTGATCCTGATCGGAGCGGCCCTGGGTCTGCTGGTGCATCCCGCCTTCTGGGGCCTGTCCGCCT
Source organism: Caulobacterales bacterium RIFOXYB1_FULL_67_16 (assembly GCA_001796045.1). GTDB lineage: Bacteria > Pseudomonadota > Alphaproteobacteria > Caulobacterales > Caulobacteraceae > Brevundimonas. The sequence goes on from MGLN01000078.1 coordinate 16,563, forward strand.
TCGTCGGCGCCGGCCTGTTCGTTGCGGGGGCCACCGGCTTCTGCGGCATGGCGCGTCTGCTGGCCGTCATGCCCTGGAACAGAAACGCGGCTGGAGTCGCCTGACGCCATGACGACCGACCTATTGACCCTCGGCTTGGCTGGCTTCAGCGGCGGGATCGTCGCCCTGCTGTTGACCCTGTTCGGGGGCGGTGGTTCGGTGCTGGCGGTGCCGCTGCTGCTCTATCTGGTGGGCGTACAAGACCCGCATGTCGCCATCGGCGTCTCGGGGGCGGGGGTGTCTCTGAACGCCCTGACCGCCCTGACCGGCCAGGCGAGGGCCGGGCGGGTGCGCTGGCCCTGCGCCATCCTGTTCGCCGTCACCGGGGCGGCGGGGGCCTGGTTCGGGTCGTCCCTGGCCAAGATGATTGACGGCCATCAGCTTCTGCTGATCTTCGCCGTCGCCATGGCGGCGGTGGGTTTGTCGATGCTGCGG
>MGLN01000078.1:17085-26255 GCA_001796045.1 Caulobacterales bacterium RIFOXYB1_FULL_67_16
TCGGATCGGCGGCCGGTTTCTTCGGCATCGGCGGCGGGTTCCTGATCGTGCCCGGCTTGATGGCGGCGACGGGCATGAGTCTGGCGACCGCCCAGGCGACCTCCCTTCTCAGCGTCGCGGCCTTCGGAGCGACGACGGCCGGCAACTACGCCCTGTCCGGCTGGATCGATCCGGGTCTGGTCGCGGCCATAACCGTGGGCGGGGTGGCGGGCACGGCGGCCGGGCTGCCGCTGGCGCGACGACTGGGGGCGAACGCCGCGCTGGGCCGAGCGCTGTTCGCGGGCCTGATTCTCGTGGTCGCGGCCTATGTCGCGATCCGGGCGATCCTTACGCTCATGGGCTGACGGGGCCGCGAAACGGCAAGGCTAGTCAGGTCTTCATAAATCACTGACACTCGGCCCATGAGCGACGCCAGACTGGAAATCGCGGCCGGTTTCGCCACGGCGCAGGGGCCGAAGGCGGACAATCAGGATTTCGGCGGGGTGCATCTGGGCGCGCCGGCCGAGCAGCGCGAGCACGGGGTCGTCGCCGTCATCGCCGACGGGGTGTCGGGCTCCAAGGCCGGGCGGATGGCGGCGGAGCTCACGACGCGCAGCTTCATCGACGGTTATCTGGACCAGAATCCGCTGAACGGGATCGCCGTCAACGGGATCAAGGCGCTGAGGGGCTTCAACCGCTGGCTCCATGCGCGGGGCGAGATCGATCCAGCCATGGAGGCGGCGGCGACCACCTTCACCGCCCTGATCCTGCGGGGACGCGAGGCCGTCGCCCTGCACGTGGGGGACAGCCGGGCCTGGCATTTTCGCGACGGGATCCTGACGCGGCTGACCGAGGACCATACCCGGGCCCAGCAGGGGCTGAGCCATGTGCTGTACCGCGCCGTCGGGATCGAGGCTGACGTTAAGCTGGACGTGCGCCATGTCGGCCTGGCGCCGCACGACCGGCTGATGCTGACCACGGACGGGGTGCACGGGGTGCTGAACGACGCCGCGCTGGCGCGGTTGCTGGGACGGCGCGGGTCGCCCGACGCGGACGCCCAGGCCATTCTGGACGCGGTCGCCGAGGTCGGAGCGCGCGACAACGCCACCGTTCTGATCCTGGACGTCATCCGCATCGGCGCGCCCGACTGGGAGGCGATCACGGCAGAGGCCGAGGGCCTGGCCATCCTGCCGCCGCCGAAACAGGGCCAGACGGTAGACGGGTTCCATCTGGACCGGCTGATTGCGGACGGACGTTACACGCGTCTGTTCCTGGCGCGGTCCGGCGAAGACCGGGTGGTGCTGAAGTTTCCCAAACCGGCGGCGGTGTCGGAACGGGGCGCGCGGACGGCATTCCTGCGCGAGGCCTTCATAGGACGGCGCATCGACAGCCCCTTCGTCGGCAAGGTGCTGACGCTGGACGCGGGGCGCCAGAGCCGCCTCTATATCGTCCAGCCCTTTTATCAGGGCCAGACCCTGCACGCCCGCCTGGCCGAAGACGGCCCGTTCGAGATCGCCGAGGGCATGGACGTGGCGCTGAAGCTGGCCAGGGGCGTGGCGGCCCTGCACCGAGCAAGCGTGATCCATCGCGACATCAAGCCGGACAATGTGATCCTGGAGGCGAACGGCGGGTTGAAACTAGTCGATCTGGGCGTCGCCCGGCTGAAGCGGGCCGAGGAATTTGCCGAGGCGGAGGCCCCGGGGACGCCCGGCTTCAAGGCGCCGGAAATGTACGACGGCGAAAGCGGAAACGCCGCCACCGATCAGTTCGCCCTCGGCGTCACCCTGTATCGGTTGTTCACGGGGACCTATCCGTGGGGCGAGGTGGATCCGTCGGATGCGCCGCGCTTCGATCGGGCTCCGATTCCCGCGGGACGACGCCGGCCGGACATGCCCGCCTGGCTTGAGGCCGCCATCATGCGCGCCGTCGCCCTCGATCCGGATGAGCGGTTCGAGGACGTCGAGGAACTGATCCATGTGCTGGAGACCGGCAGCGCCGCCGCCGCCCCGGCGCAACGGCCCCTGTCCCTGATCGAGCGCGACCCGGTGCGGTTCTGGCAGGGGGTGAGCCTGGTCCTGGCTTTGTTGCTGCTGGTCGTGCTGGCCGCGGGTTAGAAATCAGGCGGCCGCAGCCACCTGGGCCGGCAGGACATTGTCCAGGTCCAGCAGGCTTATCATCTCGCCGTCCACGGCGAATATGCCGGCGATGACGCCGGCGCCCCCGGCGCCGTCGCCCAGTTCCGGCGTCTCCTGACGCGCGGAGTCATCCAGCTCGACAATGTCCGACACGGCCTCGACCAGCAGGCCCACGGTGCGGTCGCCGCATTTGACCACCATGATGGCGTGACGGGCCGACGGCTCCTGGGTCGGCAGGCCCAGGCGCGCCGCCAGATCGATGATGGGCAGCACCAGTCCGCGCAGATTGACCACGCCCTTCATATAGTCGGGAGCCTGGGGCAGGGGCGTGGTTGGGGTCCAGCCGCGAATTTCGATCACCGAGGTGATGTCGATGCAGAAGGCCTGATCGCCGACGCGGAAACCGACCAGTTCGCGACGGCCGCTGTTGGACATTGTCACCACAGAACGATTCTCCATCCATGACCGACACGACGAGAGGTTTCCCGTATCGGATGACGCCGGGGTGGGACCCCGCTCAGAATTCAGTGTCGCGCAACCGCCTAGCAAATTCGTTAATGCCGAGAAGAGCGATGAAGCGAACGGGGTTTCACGAATTCGCCGACGAACCGTCCGAGGCTAATTTGTGTAAACAAGTATTGGGTGTTCGCCGATTTTCTAAGCTTGCATGGCTAAGTGAAGCTTAGGTCGCCGAATTGGTTAATTTTCAACCGTCAGGGGACGTGCCCTTGCGTAAATATGGGCGCGAGACTAGGGGATTATGCGTAAATCTTGCGGGCGGATTCTTGTCCTGCGGCGGTCGTGAGTACGAATTCTTTCCATGTCTGATGTGACCCAAGTAGATGGCGAGAAAGAATTAATTCGTCTGCAGGGTTCGGACCTGGTCGAAGCGGGCCGGGGCGAGATCCAGCTTCAGATCAAACAGAGAATCGCCTTCCTCTCGCGTCGCTGGATGACGCGGGCGGCCCGTCTGTTCAAAGCCTACGGCTTCACCAACGCGCAGAGAGCGCCGCTGGATTTGCTGAAGAATGCGCCTGAAGGTCTGACCCAGTCGGAACTGGCCCAAGGGCTTCAGCTGTCGGAACCTACGCTTTCAAGGCGTGTGACGCGCCTTCTGGCCGACGGTCTGGTCTCCAAACATCGACTGCCGGGCGATGGTCGCGCCAATCTGATCAAGCTGGAGCCCGCTGGCCGGAGCGTGCTTCAGGGGTCCGAGTCCAGGGCGTCGGTCGATAGGGACCTGTTGTTCGAGGGTCTTACGGATGCGGAGTTGAACGTCGCGCTGCGCGTGCTCGACGTGTTGGCGGTCCGGATCGACGGTCCCGTCGACGGGGCGGAGTTGGAGACGACCGCCGGCTGATCTCGCTGGCCTGGCCCTCAGGCCCGTCCGCCCTGACTGGACAACCGCCCGGCGTCCACCCCGATCCGCGCCAGGGCGCGCGCCCATTTCGATTGATGGTCGCCGTCGAAAATCAGGTCCAGATCGGCGTCTGAAGTCAACCAGACATTCTCGGCCAGTTCTTCTTCGAGCTGGCCTTCGCCCCAGCCGGCGTACCCCAGCAGCAGGGCCGAGCGCCGCGGGCCGGCCACGTCGTCCGTCATGGCGGCCAGGGCTTCTCGCGTGCCCGTCATGGCCAGGCCGTCCCCGAAGGGCAGGGTGTCGGCGCCCACGCTCCAGTCGTCGGTGTGCAGGACGAAGCCGCGCTCGCGCTCCACCGGGCCGCCGACCAGAACCGGTCGACCCGCCGCCGTCACCGGCGAAGGCGCGTCCAGCTTGTCCAGCACGATCTTCAGGTCCACGCCCGGCGCAGGACTGTCGATCCGCAGTCCCATGGCGTGATCCGGCCCGTGGGCGCAGATCAGGATGACGGCATGTTCGAACCGCGGGTCGCCGATGCCGGGCATGGCCACCAGAAGACGGCCCGTCAGGGGGGAGGCGTCGGTCATGATAACCATATCATCGGGTGCGAAACGGCCGGACGCAAGCCGTTGATGCTTGCGGCGACCGCGGGGCCGTCTATCTGTCTGTGGCGCATTCAACCAACCCGCGCGGAGACAATTCATGACCATCCAGATCGGCGACCGCATCCCTGACGCCACCCTGGCCCAAGCCACGGCCGAAGGCCCCAAGCCCGTCAGCACAGCCGACATCTTCGCGGGCAAGACCGTCGCTCTGTTCGCCGTTCCCGGCGCCTTCACCCCCACCTGCTCGGCGCGCCATCTGCCCGGCTTCAAGGACAATCTTGAGGCCATCCAGAGCAAGGGCGTCGATGTAGTCGCCTGTATCTCGGTCAACGACGCCTTCGTCATGAAGGCCTGGGCCGAAAGCCAGGGCGTGGACGACGGCTCCATTGTCATGCTGGCCGACGGCAACGGCGATCTGACCCGCGAACTGGGTCTGGTTCTGGACGGCTCGGGCTTCGGACTGGGGCAGCGCTCGCAGCGCTACTCCATGCTGGTCAAGAACGGCGTGGTCACCCAGCTGAACATCGAACAGGGCGGCGAGTTCAAGGTGTCGTCGGCCGAGCACCTGCTGGCCCAGCTCTGACTTGAAGATCTCCACGCCGTCGCTTCGCGTGGGGTGCGGATGACGACGGATGTCTTCAGCCCGGAAAAGCGCAGCGCCGTGATGCGCCGCGTCAAGGGGCGGGACACCGCTCCGGAACTGGCCGTGCGCAGGATCCTTCGCACGGCCGGGATCGGCTATCGGTTGGGCGGCCTAGGCTTGCCGGGCAGGCCGGACATCACGATGAAGGGACGAAGGCTGGCGCTCTTCGTCCACGGCTGTTTTTGGCACGGCCACGATTGTCCGCGCGGAGCCCGCCAGCCCAAGGCCAACGCCGAATACTGGACAGCCAAGATCGCTCGCAACCGCGACCGGGACGCCCGCGCCAGGTCTGAATTAGAGGCCTGGGGTTGGCGGGTCCTCACGGTGTGGGAATGCGAGCTGAGACGACCGGACGCGGCCCCGCGGCTGACGGCGGCGGTCCGGGGTCAGGCGGCTTCGGTCTCGGCCGAAGACGCCGTCTCGTCCAACACGTGCTGCAACGCGCCCAGCAGGGCAGGAGGCGTCAGCGGCTTGGAGACGAAATAGGCCATCCCTGCGGCGCGGCAGGCGGCGACGTCCTCGGGCGCCGTGTCGGCGGTCACGGCGACGACGGGGGTGCGGGCGTTGGGCCCTCCGCCCGCTCGCAGGCGGCGCGTGGTTTCGCGCCCGTCCAGCTCCGGCATGCGGACATCCATGAAGATGACGTCGAAGACGGTCTCTCCGCAGCGTTCCAGGGCGATCAGGCCGTCGGCGGCCGTGACGATGTCGCAGCCGATGGGCTGAAGGATCAGCTGAACGGCGCGGCGATTGATGTCGTGGTCGTCGACCACGAGAACCCGAAGTGGGCGGTCCTGGTCGTCGTCCGAAGGCGCTGCGGCGGTTTCGACCACTGCCTCGGCTTCGGCTTTGCGGGGCGCGTCCGGAGCGATCAGAGGCCGGGCGATGTCCTGGCGGCTCTCGTCGACCGCAACCGGCGCCGGCTCGGCCTGTTCGCCGCGCGGAAGCAACAGGGAGACGGTGAAAGACGCGCCCTGACCCGGCGTGCTGCGCGCTGTCAGCCGCCCGCCCATCAGCTGGACCAGTTCGCGACTGATGGCCAGACCGAGCCCGGAGCCCCCATGGCGCGCGCTGACCCCTTCGGCCGTCTGATCGAAGGGGTTGAACAGGCGTGTCAGTTGTTCAGCGGTGAGACCGGGGCCGGTGTCCTGCACCTCAAGAAGGAAGCAATAACCAGAGGGCTCCTCGGGCCAGGCATCCAGCCGCAAGGTGATCTCTCCCGCCGGGGTGAACTTGACGGCGTTGGACAGAAGATTGTTCAGGACCTGGCGCAGGCGCATGGCGTCGCCCCGCACATGCCGGGGCATGCGGGAGGCGCCTTCGACCCGCAGCTTCAGACCCTTGGCCTCGATCGGGCCGCGCCAGAGGCGGAGGGTCTGAGCCAGCATGGCGCGGAAGTCGAAGTCCACCGCCTCCACCGTCATTCGCCCGGCGCCGATCCGGGTGTGGTCGAGCAGGTCGTCCAGCAGGGCCTTCATCATCAGGCCGGCGTCCGTGATCAGGCCGGCGGTCGAGCGTGACTGCGGATGAAGCGTCTGGAGCTCGGTCGCTCCGGTCAGGATGGCGCCGATCGGGGTGCGCAGATCGTGGCCGATGGCGGCCAGAAAGGCGGTATGGGCGATCAGATCCTGTTCGGCCTTCGACCGCAGCGCTTCGGCCTCGGCGCGGGCACGCAACTGGCTTTCGGTCGCGTCGCTCATGCGCTGCCAGCTGATGACGGTGAAAAAGACGACTAGAATCACCGCCGCGGCCGCCGTCATCACCAAGGGCGGGGTGGCGCCGAAGCCGGCGGCGAGGAAAGGCACCGCCAGGAGATAGAGGATCGGGGGCGTCAGAGAGGCCGTCAGCACCGACTTGGACCTCGGCGAGTTGATCATGGAGAACAACATCAGGGCGGGCAGCATCAGGGCGGCGCAGACGCCGCCCAGCGGCCCGCCGATCAACCACATGGGCACCGACAGACTGCCGAACAGCAGGGCGCTGGTGAATAGAATTGCGCAAATTAGGGTGCGACGGGCGAAGGAGGCGCCTGCGAGCGCGATCCGCTCGGGTGGCAGGACCAGACGTTCGACCCCCTGAACCAGGACATAGGCGGCGAACCAGGCCAGGCAGACCTGCCAGCCGATCATGGGCGTGACCACCAGACCGACGGCGCCGCCCATGCCGATTCGCTGCAGCAGGGTGCTGCGGCGGTGGCGAGCGGCTACGACCCAGCCGCTTTCCTCAAATTCGACGACGGGCGTCTCGGACATCCAGCTTCCCGGAAATGCGAACCGTGATCGGTCGCTGGGGCGGGAGTAGACAACAGATGGGCCTAACGCTCCGTCAACGACGCGCGCCGATCGCCTCGGAAACCGAAGAAAACCCGTCGGCCCTGAGCCGCGCCGCCAGGTCGCGCTTGATTTGGGCGACCAGCCCCGGCCCCGCATAGACCAGGGCCGAATAGATCTGGACGGCCGAGGCGCCGAGACGGATGCGGGCGTAGGCCTCGGCCCCGCTGTCGATCCCGCCGACCGCGATCAGCGGAAGACGCCCCTGCCCGGCTTCGGCGGCGGCGCGCAGGGCCTTCTCTGCAAAGGGACGGATCGGAGCGCCCGAAAGGCCGCCGGTTTCCCGGGCAAGAGGCGAGCGCAGACTGTCGGGCCGTTCAAGCGTGGTGTTGGATACGATCAGGCCGTCGATCCTGTGCGCCAGGGAGGCCTCGACGATCATGCCGATCTCGTCGGCGATCAGATCGGGGGCGATCTTCAGAAAGACCGGAACGCGCAGGGCGCCGTCCATCGGGCGGGCGGCGTCGATCCGCCCCAGCAGATCGTCCAGCTGTTCTCGCCCCTGCAGCGCCCGCAGGCCCGGCGTATTCGGCGAGGAGATGTTTACGGTGAAATAGGCGGCGCGGCCCTGAAGACGGGTCAGCCCCGCCACATAGTCGGCCGCCTTGTCCTCAGTGTCCTTGTTGGCCCCCAGATTGGCGCCCACGACGACGCCTTCCGGGCGGCGGTCCAGGCGAGTGGCGAAAGCGTCCAGGCCGGCGTTGTTGAAGCCCATCCGGTTGATCACGGCCCGGTCCTCGGTCAGGCGGAACAGGCGGGGCTTCGGATTGCCCGGCTGAGGCCGGGGCGTGACCGAGCCGCATTCGACGAAGCCGAAGCCGAGGCGGGACAGTCCCCGCAAGGCCTCGCCGTTCTTGTCCAGCCCGGCGGCCAGACCGACCGGATTGGGCAGGGCGAGCCCCGCCAGGCGCGTGTGCAGGATGGGATCGTCGGCGGCAGGCGCGGGCAGGGGGGCAAGCCCCAGACCCTTTATCGCCAGCTGATGGGCGGTCTCGGGATCGAGGCGACGCAGGGCGGCCGCGCCGAGGTCGAACAGGCTCATCGTCCGTCCTCGAAGACCATGGCGCCGTCCTCGGCGACCGAAAACCGGCGCGCAGCCATGACGGCGCTCGCGGGCAAGGGGGCGTAGAGATGCGGAAACAGGTCGCCGCCGCGCGACGGCTCCCAGATCAGCTCGTCCCCGAAAGAATTGAGGTTCACCGTCAGCAGCATCAGATCGGCGCGCCCGGCGTAGTGGCGGCGCGCCGTCTCGACCAGCTGCTCGCCCGTGGACATGTGGATGTAGCCGTCCGCCAGATCGACGGCCGAGCCGTCATAGCGGCCCTCGGCCAAGGCGGCGCGCCATTCGTCGGCGGACAGGATCTTGTAGGCGACGTCCGTCATGCGCCGGCGCCAAGGCTGCGCGGGGTGATGAAGCCTTCGTAGGCGCATCGGGCAGCGACATCCACGGTGAACAGGGCGGCTGCGCCCGTGGGGAAACCCGCCGCCAACCGATCCAGAATCGCCGGCGAGGCGGCGCTTTCGCTGAGATAATCCCCCGCCAGGACATGGACGCCGGGATTATGGGCCAGGATCAAGAGACATCCGGCCTGCTCCTCATTGTCCTCGACGAAACGGCGCAGCACCTCGGCCGGGGCGTTGTAGAGGCGCGGCTCCTCGCGCACCTCGACGTCGCCCAGGGCGTCGTGCATTTGTTCCCAGGTTTCGCGGGTGCGGACGGCGGACGAGACCAGGGCCAGGTCGGGTTTCAGTCCGCGCTCGGCCAGGGCGCGGCCCATCGCCAGGGCCTCGTTTCGCCCGACGGCGGACAGGGGACGGGCTTCGTCGCCGCCGGACGGGCTGGACGCCTCGGCCTGGGCGTGTCGCATGAGGATCAGTCGGTGCATGGGGCTTCGCCATAAGGCCGTTCGAGTTCGGCGACCAGATGGGACGGGCTCAACTCCGCGTCAGCCTCGTTCGTGCGACCTGGCGGAGGCCGCAGGCTGGGGCGTCAGCACCGGTTTTGCGGGCACGCGCTGGGCGTGGCCGCTGGGACGGATCCGGGCGTAGGTGTGACGAGCGGCCTCCAGAAGAATGAGCCCGGCCGTTCCCGGGGCGACCCGGCGTCCGATCTGTTCGAAG
>MGLN01000078.1:26267-30011 GCA_001796045.1 Caulobacterales bacterium RIFOXYB1_FULL_67_16
AGGGTCTGGGACCAGGCCGAAGGCTCCAGCCCCGCCTCGCGCACCAGCCGCTCCAACTGACCCCGGGTGAAGGGGCGGCCATGGCCGAAGGGGGTGTTCTCCGCCCGCGCCCACAGGCCCCCCCGCGCCGCGGCCGCCAGAATGATCCGGCCGTTCGGCGCCAAGGCGCGCACCGACTCGAGCAAAAGGGCGGCGGGATCGTCGGCCTCTTCCAGGGCGTGGACCAGCAGGATGCGGTCGAAGCTGCCCGCCGCAAAAGGCAGGCGGCGGTCGTCTACCAGAAGGGTGCGGTTGCGGCCCACGACCGGCCAGTGTTCGACCCCCTGGCCGCCGGGCATGGCGGCGACCACGCGGCGGGCGCCGATGAAGGCGTCCAGCCAGGGGGTGGCGTAGCCCAGCCCCAGAACGTCGCAGTCGGGCGTTTCGCCCCAGGCCTCTTCCAGCCGCCGCGCCAGCAGGCGTCGAACCAGCGCCCCGGTCGGTTCGCCGTAGAAGGTCCGAAGCTCGTCGATGCTGCGCCGCATGGGTCCACCATAGGCCGGGTCGGGCTCGCCTGCTAGGATAGGCTCATGACCCTGGATGTTCACCTGTTTCCCTGCCGCAGCGACAACTACGGCTTTCTGATCCGCGACGGGGCCACGGGCGCCGTGGCGACGGTGGATACGCCCGATGCGGCGCGGATAATGGAGGAGCTGGAGCGGCTGGGCTGGGGGCGGCTGGACCTGATCCTGAACACCCATTGGCACCCGGATCACACCGAGGGCAACGAAAGCCTGAAGGCCGAGACGGGCTGCGAGATCGTGGGCCCGGAAGAGGTCCGGCGCGTCGCCCCCCTGGATCGTGTGGTGGCGGACGGCGACGTCGTCAGGGTCGGCCAAACCCGCTTCGAGGTCACGGCCACCCCCGGCCACACCCTGGGCCATGTCGTCTTCCGCTCGGTCGAGGACCGACTGGCCTTCGTCGGCGACACCCTGTTCACCCTTGGGTGCGGCAGGCTGTTCGAAGGGACGCCGGAACAGATGTGGGCCAGCTTGCAGACACTGGCAGCCTGGCCCGAGGCTACGGTGCTGTGGGGCGCGCATGAATACACAGCCTCGAACGCGCGGTTCATGCTGAGCCTCGATGACCGGCCCGAGGCCCGGGCTCACGCCGAGGCGATCTTCGCGGCGCGGGCACGGGGCGAGCCGACCGTGCCGACCACTCTCGGGACCGAGCTGCGCTTCAATCCCTTCCTGACGGCCGTCGATGCGGCCGAGTTCGCCGCGCGCCGGGCGGCGAAGGACGGGTTCAGCGGCTGAGAACGTCTTCTCCGACCACGCCGACGATCCGGGCCGAGGACGGTCGGCCGGCCACGCCGGCGCGCGGCAGGATCACGATCCGCAGTACGCCGCGCGAGAAGGTGGCCTGAGGGCCGCGGCCCTGGTCGACGATCTCAATCCGCCGAATCCGGTCCGCCTCGCGTCGCAGGGTCTGGGAGCGGGACATGCGGGCGATGGCGTCCACGGCGGTCGACAGGGCGTCGGCGGCCACGGCTTCGGAGCCCGGCTGGATATTGACGTCGACCACCACCAGGCGGCCGAGGGCGCGGCTGGCCCGTTCGCTCTGACGGATGATGTATTGCCACAGCTGAACGGCTGTGAGGGCCGGCGCCAGCAAGGGCGCGGCCTCGCCGGTCTGGGAGACGGGCGAGCCCTGGGGGGCCGTAGTAGTGTACAGGGTCATGCCGCCGTCCGCGGTGACGCGCAGCACCTGGTCCCCATTGTCGTTCCGATAGACGATGTCGCCGCGGGGCGCGGGCGTGGGGCGCAGCACCCAGATCTCGGTCGAGCGATCAAAACGCAGCAGGGGTCGCGAGCCGGTGACGTCCAGCACGAACCCTTGTCCGGTCTGTGACACGTAGCGGGCCGAAGGTTCCAGATCCCGACGCGACTGGGCGTGGCAGTCGGCCGGCAGAACGGCGGGCGCGGCGACGGATAGGGCCAGACCCACGACGGCGGCGAGCGCCGTCGCGGTCACGCGAGGCGATTTTTTCGCCCAGGCCGTTTCCGTCAACTTCATGAGACTGTGGATGAAACCGTCACGCGGCGGATTTTGGGCGAAGCCTGTTCACCCCACCAGGTATTGGCCGCCGTTCAACGAGAGTGTGCAGCCTGTGACATATCCGGCACGCTCGCCCACCAGCCATGACACCATGTCGGCGATCTCCTCCCCCTTGCCCAGGCGGCCGACGGGAATCTGGGCCACGATGCCCTCAAGCACCTTAGGATCCATGGCGCCGACCATCTCGGTGTCGATATAGCCGGGCGCGATACAGTTCACGGTCACGCCCTTGCGCGCGTTCTCCAGGGCCAGGGCCTTGGTGAAGCCGATCATTCCGGCCTTGGCGGCGGAATAGTTGGTCTGGCCCACCTGACCCTTCTGACCGTTGATCGAGGAGATGTTGACGATCCGGCCGTAGCCGCGCTCGCGCATGCCGTTTATGACCTGTCGGGTGGTGTTGAAGACGCTGTCCATGTTCACCCGGATCACGTCGGACCACTGGTCGTGGCTCATCTTGTGGAAGAAGCCGTCGCGGGTGATGCCGGCGTTGTTGACCAGGATGTCGACCGGCCCCAGCTGGGCCTCGACCTCCTGCACCGCGCGGGCGCAGTCGTCGAAACTGCCGACATTGCCCTTCACGACCATACAGCCCAGGGCCTGGGCGGTGGCGAAGGCGGCCTCGTCATTGCCGGAATAGCCGGCGGCGACGCGAATCCCGTCCTCCGTCAGGCGCTGCACGATCGCCTTGCCGATTCCCCGGGTTCCGCCGGTTACAAAAGCTACGCGCATCGCTGTTTCCTTGTCCCTGGACGCCCGTCTGCCGCAGGCCCTGGATCAGGGTTTAGCCGCGCGGGGGTTGCAGGCAAAGCCCGATTTCCGTGACGGAAACCGGGCTTGATGTCGCGGAAGGTCAGGCCGCCATCTGCTCCATGTCGATGACGAAGCGATAGCGGACATCGGACTTCAGCATCCGCTCATAGGCTTCGTTGATCTGGTCCGGGGCGATGGTCTCGATGTCGCAGGCGATGCCGTGTTCGGCGCAGAAGTTCAGCATCTCCTGGGTCTCGGCAATGCCGCCGATCAGCGAACCGGCGATGCGGCGACGACGCCACAGCAGCGGCACGGCATAGACCGGCAGTCCCTCGGTGGTCAGGCCCAGCATGACCATGGTGCCGTCCCGGGCCAGAAGTTGGACCTGGCTGGCGATCTCGTGCGTGGCCGAGACGGTGTTGATGATCAGGTCGAACTTTTCGGCCGCCGCCTTCATGGCGTCCTTATCCGAGTTGATCAGGAAATGTCTGGCGCCCATCCGCTCGGCATCGGCCTTCTTGCGGTCCGAGGTGGACAGGACCGTGACCTCGGCGCCCATGGCCGCCGCCAGCTTGACCGCCATATGGCCCAGGCCGCCCAGGCCGATGACGGCCACCTTTGACCCCGGACCGACGCCCCAGGTCTTCAGCGGCGAATAGGTGGTGATGCCGGCGCACAGCAGGGGCGCGGCGGCGTCCAGCGGCAGGTTGTCGGGAATGGACAGCACGAAATGCTGGTCCACCGTGATGTGGTCGGAGTAGCCGCCCTGGGTGATGGTCTCGGCCGTGCCGCCCTTCTTGTCCCTGGCGCCATAGGTGCCGGTGAAGCCGGGCACGCAATACTGCTCCAGCCCTTCCTGGCACGACGAACATTGGCGGCAGCTGTCGACCATAC
>MGLN01000079.1:0-10035 GCA_001796045.1 Caulobacterales bacterium RIFOXYB1_FULL_67_16
CCAAACACCCCCGGAATCCGACTGTCTTGCGCCCCGGAAGTCCGGGCCTTCAGAGCCGCCCGTCGATGTGCCTGCCACCATCTGTTTGCTGGAGCGACGGCGCCGGGGAGCGGAAGGGCGCACCGAGCTTGGTTAAGGATCGATCCTGTGGCTTTCGCGTTAGGGGCGGATGGCGCGGGCGGGCAGCTATAATCGGCAACGGGCAATCCGCGCGCGTGAACTGGCGCGATGCGCTTCCGTCATGGAGCACCGCCAGCATTACATGCGGCTGGCCTTCCAGTATGACGCCATCGCCGATCTGGAGTCGCAACGACCCAAGCTTCGGCTCTGCCGCTCAAAGGCGAAGGGCGCCTCCCTCGAAGTTGACGTAGGGGCAGTTGCGGCCAGCGGCCAAATGATGTTCTCTTTCCCCCATGGGGAGGCTGCTGACCAAGCTGCTGGAGGACTCGCCCGCCTATGACCTTCGGCGGGACAAAGACGGCTTTGTGCTGATTGCGAAGCCCGGCCACAGAGAGGAGTTCAGCGATCTGGTTAGAGAGGCCGCCGAACACGCGGGCGACGACTTCATTGTCTTCACCACCAGCGACGGTCGCCAAGGCTACAGCCAGATGTTCGTTATGCCGCTGGATGAGGCGCCGCCGCTTCGGTGACGACTTTGCAGTGAACCTTATGGAGGCCCACGGCTTCCAAAGTCATGGCCAGCCACCTCGACACCCTTCTCGAAGGCTCCCCGGCGTATGGCGTGCTCGACGCCAAGGACGGCGTGGTGCTGTTCCGCCGATCCGGCTTCGAGCAGGAGTTCAACGAACTGGCCGCTGAAGCCGTGGAGGCGGCAGGGGAAGAGTTCGAGGTCATCCCATTGACCAGTGGTGACGACTGCGACCGGCTCTTCATCGCACCGAGGGAAGAGCGGTCGTTCGCCCGATCTGATTGACGGCCTACCGATCCATGAGAGCCTGTTCTCCCAACATCGGATCGGAGAACACCCCTGACCAAGCGCGTCGCCATCTACGCCCGTGTGAGCACGGCCGATAAGAACCAGACCGTCGAGAACCAGCTTCGCGATCTGCTGGCCGTCGCCGAGCGCCAAGGCTGGGAGGTGGTCGCCACCTTCACCGACGAAGGCATCAGCGGGGTGAAGGGGCGCGACCGGCGCCCCGGCTACGACGCCTTGCTCAAGGGCGTAGCGCGTCGCGACTTCGATCAGATCATGGCGTGGAGCGTAGACCGCCTCGGCCGCAGTCTCCCCGACCTCGTGAGCTTCCTCAGCGACATCCAGTCCAAGAATGTGGACCTCTACCTGCACCAGCAGGGCCTCGACACCTCGACGCCCAGTGGCCGGATGATGTTCCAGATGCTGTCGGTCTTCGCCGAGTTCGAGCGCGCCATGATCCGCGAGCGCATCCTCGCAGGGCTTCGTCGAACGACCAAGAAGTCCGGGCGGAAGCCTATGCCTGACGACCGTGTGGAAGCGATCAGGAGGTCGTTGATCAACGGTCAGGGCATCCGCGCCACAGCCCGACTTCACCGGGCCTCCACGACCACTGTGACGACCATCAAGCGGTCTCTGGAGACGGTTTAGGAAGGCCGTCGCGAGCGTCGATGCAAATAAGCTACGCCGCTTGACGACGTGAGCCGAGACCGCATCCTGACGGACTTCTTGCCCTGCCGAGACCTTCACTATGTCAAGCCGACCCACCTGCCTCGAACGTGCCTATCAACTCGCCGAAAGCGGTTCGTGCCGTGACCTTCGCGAGATCGCCGCAGCCCTCAAACGCGAAGGCTTCACGGGCATCCGGGCGCAGCTTGAGGGTCGGTCGCTGACCAATGCGTTGCGTGCGCTCTGCCGGTCGAACTTCCGTCAGGCGGACGAGGCCACGGGCTGAACCGGGAATGAAACCTCGACGACCAGACCAGCGGCCGTCCAATCGCGTTTCAACGACCATGTAGTCGTCGCGTGACGTTCGCCACCAGTTTGGAGCCTAACCAGAACCTCCAGACCGGTCGGGCGACCCTTGGGGGCTGACCCTCCGGGCAAGGATCGGAAGTCAGTCGGGCGTGGAGAAGGCAGCGTTTTATCCGCCCCCTCCTCCACCCCACGAGATCAGGACTTGGAGGCGAGGGCGTCCTTGTTGACCGCCGCATCGGCGATGGTGGTCAGGTCTTCGTCCGTCTGCGACTCTTCGTTGAGCGTCTCTTCGAGGAGCTTGGCCGCATCCTTCAAACCAAGCACGTTGGCCCAGCGGCGCAGTGTGCCGTAGCGAGTGATCTCGTAGTGCTCCACCGCCTGCGCGGCGGCCAATAGACCGGCGTCGAGAGCAGGCGTGCCTTTGTATTCCTCCATGATCTCATCGCCCTCGGCGAGGATGCCCTCGATGGCGTCGCACGTCTTGCCGCGCGGTGCTTTTCCGATGACCTCAAACACCTGCTGAAGGCGCTCGATCTGGCCTTCAGTCTGATCCTTGTGCTTTTCGAAAGCGGCCTTGAGTTGCGGATGTTGAGCCGCGCGCGCCATTTTCGGCAGCGACTTCAGAATCTTCCGCTCGGCGTAATAGATGTCCTTGAGGGTGTCGTGGAAAAGGTCGTCGAGGGTTTTGTCGGCCACGGTTTTTCTCCTGATAACGTGCGGTTTGAAAATCACCGCACTTCAAGGAAGTTCCAAAAATTCCACCCGTCTGGAGGCAAGGTGTTGAT
Source organism: Caulobacterales bacterium RIFOXYB1_FULL_67_16 (assembly GCA_001796045.1). Lineage (GTDB taxonomy): Bacteria > Pseudomonadota > Alphaproteobacteria > Caulobacterales > Caulobacteraceae > Brevundimonas. The sequence continues at coordinate 2,695 of MGLN01000079.1, forward strand.
GCGCTCATGCATGCCGCTGCGAGCCATCTGCGCGAGAAAGCCGAAGTGCTCGACCAAGATGCAGAGCCGCAGATTGGCGGGACAGATCAGCGATAGGCCGACCTGATGGGCGGACTATCGTGCCCCTGCCGTAGGCCTAAGCCAGCGCCAGCTTTGCGTTCACCTGATCTTCCTCGCGGCTGAACTGGAAGCGCACCTCGACGCCGCCATTGCCGAGCGGGTAGTGCGGCCAGTTCGACGGCTGGATACCGACAGCCATCACTACCGCCTTCGCCCGCTCGGCCAGCACCTGCTGCGCCAGCGCGTTCAGCGACAGCTTCCTGACGTCGTAGCCCGCCTTGGACAGCACATCGGCGAGCCGCTGCTCCTCGGCGTCAACATCGGACGCCGGGACGACATGATCCAGCTTCCACACGTTGACCTTCTCCCCGTCCGATCAGAGCCTTGGCGATCTCCTAACCAACCGAGTCGCGCACTGCCACCATGACCGACGAAAGCGACCACACGGCCGTCCCCTCGGCTCCACCAGGCGGCCATCCTATCTCAACGCCACATAGCCCCGCTCCACCATGCGGCGCAGGGCCTCGTAGACTTCGGCCAGCTCGTCAAAGGCGGTGCGGGCGGCGGTCAGGCGCGCCACCTGGTCGGCAGTGACGGGCGAGCCGGAATGGGCCAGTCGAAGGGCTTCCGAGGCCCATTTGGCCCGGGCGCCGGCGGTCAGGACGGCCAGTTTCTGCAAGGAGGCGGCGTCGAGGCCGGTGAGGGTCTGGCCGATCAGCTCCTTGTTGGCGACATAGGCCGCATAGTCGATCTGCTCCAGCTGGCCGCGCAGGCGGCGCTGTTCATGCGGATCGGTGTCCTGCGGTTCGAAATGGTCGCTATGGCGACGGTAGCTCGAGGTCATCTTGGTCGACATAAGCCGGCCCTCCAAGGCCGGGCCAGGCGGCTGCTGGCGGCCACATGGTCAGGATGGTGCGCCGCTTCGGTTAACGTCTCGTTGCGGGGCGAGGGATGAAGCCTGATATGGTCCCGGAGGACGGAACGAGGAATCGCTATGGATCTGAAACTCGCCGGCAAACGCGCCCTGATCTGCGGCGGCTCGTCCGGCCTGGGCCGCGCCGTCGCGTCGGCCTTGATCGCCGAAGGCGTCGATGTGGCCTTGCTGGCGCGCGATCCGATCAAACTACGGGGCGTGGCGGACGAGTTGAACGCCGCGGGAGGCGGCCGCGCCTTCGCCCTTCCGGCCGACCTGGCGGACCATCAGGCGCTGCTGGAGGCCGCAGACCGGGCTGAACAGGTCCTGGGGGGCCACGTCGAAATTTTACTGAACAACACCGGCGGGCCGCCGCCTTCGGGCGTCTCGGGGCTGGAGCCGTCGGTGTGGCGGGACCATTTCGAATCCATGGTCCTGTCCGTGTTTCGGCTGACCGATCGCGTGCTGCCGCAGATGCGCACCGCCGGTTGGGGCCGGATCCTGAATGTCGCCTCAATGACCGTGGTCGAGCCTTCGGCCGCCCTGGGCGTGTCTAACACCCTGCGCGCCTCAATCGCCGCCTGGGCCAAGACCCTGGCCAACGAGGTGGGGCCGGACGGGGTGACCGTAAACACCCTGTTGCCCGGACGGATCGACACGCCGCGGATCGACCGCCTCGACCAGGCGACCGCCGCACGCCTCGGGGTCTCGCCGGAGCAGGCGAGGGCCGACTCGGTCAAGTCTATCCCCGTCGGCCGGATCGGCGCTCCTGAGGAGTTCGGCGCGGTCGCCGCCTTCCTGGCCAGTCCGCTGGCCGCCTACGTCACCGGCTCGCTGATCCGTCTGGACGGTGGAGCGATCAAGGCGATCTAGCGGGCGAGCTCAGCCAGGCGTCTGCCATTCCACGACGTCGCCATAGGGGTGGCATTTGGCCAGGACCCGGGTCTCGCCGTTCGGCCAGGAGGTCAGTCGCAGTTCGACCTCCCGACGGTCTGGGGTCCATTCGAAGCTGATCCACGCCAGAGGCCGCGCTGTCGAAGCGCGGTGACCCGCTGTTTCGAGAACGGTCGCTAGATCCTGGCGTTGCCGCTGATCAAGATACTGCAGGAACATGGTGTGGACCACGATGCGACAGCGGCCCTCCGGTTGCGGCTCCGACAGTCTACGCGCCAGCCAGAGGGGCGCGTGGTCCTCGTCGACCTGCGGCGGGTAGGCGCGGGCGATCTCCAGAGCCTTCTCCAGACGCGCCATCCGCACGGGTTGATCAGCCCAGGCGAATGAAAGCAGGCGCTCCCGATCCTGGTCGTCGGAGGCGTTCAAGGGATGCAGGTCCACGCCCCGCGCCGAAGCGATGGCGACCGCAGCCTGCGGCGGCGCCGGGCCGCGCCAGAGGGGCTCGATCCGAACTGTGGAGCGAGGGTCGCCGGCTTCGACGCCGCCCAGGCCGTAGGCGTAGCGGTCAAGATTGAGATTGAGGCCGCAGCTCGATCCGAGTTCGAGAAGATCAAACGGCATGCCCCAGCGCTGGGACGCCGTCATCAGCGCGGCCATGATCGCGCCCGCCCTCGCCACCTCGTTCGTCTGGGTGGGATGGCTGATCCATTCCGCGATGAAGGCGTCGTGTTCCGACAGGGCCAGGGCGACGGCCCCGTCGAAATCCCGATGTTGACTGCGATAAAGTTGCGCCAGAGCCTGAGGCGTTCCCCGACGCGCCAGCGCGTGGAGGGCGCCGTTCAGCCTAAGGGCCAAGGCCGCCGCAGCAGGATCTCCAGGCCAGTCGCGAACCATGCGGGCGCTTATGGGCGCCTTGTCAATCTGGCGCACGACCGTCTCCAGGACCGTCGCGACGAAGGGCGATCCCATCGCACGGCATCGATCAGCCGTGAGCAGGAACTCCCTCATCCCGTCGGAGGTCATGACTTGGCTCGGCCGGCTCGCTTCCATGAAAACTTTCGTGGAGGCCGACTGTATTCGAGAGTGATTATCATAAACTGTCACTTGATCATCAATCTCAGTAGGTCGTCGGCGACCAAGAGCCACTATCCTTGAGATCGCCGCACTTGTTGCTGACCGGCTGCCTCATTTGGCGTTTATGTCGTCCGAATAGCTGAACAAGTGATTACGCTTGATCATTGATCCAGAGGAAACCCCGCTGGGTTGTGTGCCTGTGCATTTATGAATGTGGGCCTAAGTAGACATACGCATCACTAGTTAAGTCCAATTTAAGGATAGCGGCGGCAAATCCGTCCTGATTTGCGAGTGATTTCGTTCAAAGACAGGTAAGTGGGTTCACCTACTCCAGGGCAGAGAGAAATATGAATCGCTTATCGCGACGATTTTGAGATGCAGATCGTCAATGTGTAGTGTCGGCCGTTAATTCCCAAATAAAATGCACTTTTGTAGCAAAGTCGACCTGAAGGCTTGAGAATTAAACTAGGAAAATGATGTGATGAAGCCATCTCTTCTTGCCGGCGTGTCGTCGGCGGTTCTTCTCTTCGCGAGCCCCGGCTTTGCTCAGACGGAGTCGGTCGATCAGGCGGAATTGGTCGCTCTGGTCCGAGCTCAGGCTGGAGAGATCGCCGCGCTTCGCGCACGACTTGACGCCATCGAAGCCGCAAAGCCCGCCGGCGCCGCTTCGGCTCCGCAGGCCGCTCCGCTCGCGCCGCGTCGAGTGATCGTCGACGGCGAAAGCGCCGCAGAACTGTATCCGACCAACATCGTGCCGCCGGGCATTTCCGATCAGACCGCCGCTCAGGCGCGTGCGGAAGCCGTCAATACGGCCGGCGTGACCACGGAATGGAAGGGTGGACTGCCGGCCTTCTACTCGGCCGACGGCAAGTACCGCTTCAAGATGCGTGGCCGTATCATCGCCCACACCAGTTCGACCTTCGGCTCCGACTATGACGCGCGCAACATCACCACGACCGGGATGCGCGCCCTGCGGATCGGAATCGAGGGATCGGCGGGTCCGAACTTCTTCTACCAGTTCGAAAACGACTTTGCGGACAACGTCTCAGACGTCGGCACCGCCTTTGTCGGCTGGCGGGACACCATCGGCGACATCTCCTACGATGTCCGGTTCGGCAATATGTTCAACGACCGCAGCTTCGAAGGCTCCAGCGGCTCCGACGCGCCGCCCTTCCTGGAACGCAACGTCGTCGCCACCTCCATCATCCCGCAGCGCGGCTTCTACGGCATCTCGCTGATGCCCCGCGTCTTCTGGAAGAGCGGCCACGCCTCCCTGACCCTCAGCGGCGACTATATCGATAATCGTCAGGTCGTCTCGGACAGCCAGACCCTGATGGCCCGCGCGCACTGGAACCCGATCAAGACCGAGCGGTCCACGCTGCACCTCGGGGCCTGGGGCTTCGATGAGCAACTGGCCGAGGGCGCCGGCTCCCTGACCCGCAACACGGTCATCGGCGGACGCTTCAACGGCGCCCTGCGGGTCTCCAGCGGCACTCTGACCGGCGGCTCGGGTACTCGGGGCTATGGCGCCGAAGTCGGCGGCTATATGGGGCCCTTCTGGGTCATGGGCGAGGCTGGCAAGCGCAACGCCGAACTGGACGCCGGACGTCCCGACTTCGTCAGCGAGGCCTGGAGCCTGTCCACCGGCTACTTCCTGACCGGCGAACTGCCCCCCTACAACGCCCACCTGGGCACCTTCGCCCAGCCGCGTGTTCTGCGGCCGGTTCTGGACGGCGGCCCGGGCGCGCTCGAGCTGCTCGCCCGCTACGAGAACATCGAATACTCCGGCGTTCCGACGGCGGGGGAAGGCTGGGCGGCGACCGCAGGGGTCAACTGGTACCTCGACAACGTCATCCGCCTTCAGTTCAACCTGATCCACTGGAACGCCGAGAACCGCTCCGGCGCCTATCCCACCGAGGATAGCGGCCAGACCGTCAGCGCGGGCGTCGGCGTCACCTTCTAAACGGCTTCGCCCCGTTCCGGCCCGAGGCTGGAACGGGGCGATCCGCCCTCGCTCGGACTGTTTCCTGTTGGAAATAAAAGCGATTTATTAAGTCCTCAGTCGCAATAATGATTGCGACAAATCAGCGTCTGTGGAGCCCGTTATGATCAATGCGATGAAAATTCCGCGAAAGCTGAGTTTTTCATTTGTGGCGATCTGTGTGGCGGCCGCCGTCACCATGACGATCTTCTTCGCCACCATCATGGCGATCCGTTCGTCGACCGTCAGCAACAACCAGGCGCAGGCCATTCATTCGCAAAGCCTGGCGCTTGAGACGGCGATCCTTCGCCAGAACAGCCAGTTTCGCGGCTTTCTCGTCACCGGCGACGAGACCTATCTGAAATCCTACTATGAGGGCCGCGACGAATACGACGCGGTCTCGGAAGAGCTGAAGACCAAGCTGGACGATCCGGCGCTGCTCGAGCAGCTGGAAAAATCCCGCGTCGCCACCGTGGCTTGGCGCAAGGACTGGGGCGACCGGCTGATCGAGGCGGTCAAGCAGGGGCGCCGCGAGGAAGCGCAGCAAGAGGTGCGCGACGCCGGCAAGCAGGTGTTGGTGAGCGCCGCCGTCCTGCCCCTGCGCGACATCCGCGACGTTCAAGTGAAGCGGATCGAGGAGAACGGCGCGCGGCAGGAGACCGCCATCATCACCGCCATGGTGGCCCTGGTCGTCGGCGGTCTGGCCCTGATCGGGATCGCCGTCGGCCTGTCGGCCATGCTGAGCCGCATGATCGCGCGGCCCATCACCACCCTGACCGGAGCCATGGCCGAGCTGGCCCGCGGCAACAACAATATTTCGGTGGACGCCGATCGGGCCGACGAGGTGGGCGACATGGCCCGCGCGGTTCTGGTGTTCCGCGACACCGCCCTGGCCAAGGCCGAGGCCGACAAGGCCAAGGCTGTCGCAGATCTCGCCAAGGCCGAGGCGGACGAGGCACGCGCCGAGGCGGACGCGGCGGCCCGCGAAGTCGTTCAGAGCCTGTCGACCGCCCTTGAGCGTCTGGCGCGCGGCGACCTGACGTCCCCGATCCATACCCGCTTCCCGGCCGACTACGAGAAGTTGCGCAGCGACTATAATACGGCGCTGCAGAGCCTGAAGGATCTGATCGCCGACATCTCCAGCGGCGTGAACAGCCTGGGCGAAGGCGCGCACGACATCAGCGCCGCCGCCGACCAGATGGCCCAGCGCACCGAACAACAGGCGGCCAGCCTGGAGGAGACCGCAGCGGCGCTGAACGAGATCACCGTGACGGTGCGCGCCACCTCGGCCGGCGCCGGCAAGATCAAGCAGGCGGTGGATACGGCCAATACGGACGTCGAGCGCAGTGGCCAGACCATGACCGAGGCCGTCAAGGCCATGGGCGAGATCGAAGCCTCGTCGCGTGAGATGGAGCTGATCATCGGCACCATCGACGAGATCGCCTTCCAGACCAATCTGCTGGCCCTTAACGCCGGGGTCGAGGCGGCGCGGGCAGGCGAGGCCGGTCGCGGCTTTGCGGTGGTCGCCTCCGAAGTGCGGGCCCTGGCCCAGCGCTCGGCGGAGGCCGCCAAACAGATCAAGGGTTTGATCTCCAGCTCCAACGAGCAGGTCTCGCTGGGCGCGCGGCTGGTCAACCAGACCGGCGCCGCCCTGGCCAAGGTCGTGGATCAGGTGCGCGAGATCTCGGGCCTGGTGTCGGAGATCGCCAGCGCCACCGTCGAACAGGCCAGCGGCCTGGACGAGGTCAACACCGCCGTGACCCAGATGGACCGCTTCACCCAGCAGAACGCCGCCATGGTGGAAGAGAGCACGGCCGCCAGCCACTCGATCCGGAGCGAGACTGAACGGCTCCGGAGCAAGGTGTCGGTCTTCAAGGCCTCGGACGATCCGTCCCCGATGTCGGTCGCGGCCTAAGCCGGGGGCGGCGAAAAGGTCAGCCGGCCGTCGTCCTCGACCGTCAACTGCGCCTGAGCGTAGTCGGCCAGGCGCGGATGCGGCGTCTCCAGAGCATGGGTCCAGGCGGCGGTGACGACGATCAGGTCTGCGCCGGCCGCCTCGCCCGCGCGAATCCCGGCCTCGGCGTCTTCGAACACCAGGCAGTCGGCGATGTCGAAGCCCAGAGTCTCGGCTGCCAGACGATAGCCGGCCGGGTCGGGCTTGCCCTTTTCCACCCGTTCGGCCGTGATCATCAGTTCCGGCGGCGTCACCCCGGCCGCCGCCAGCCGGGCGCGGGCGAGGGGCACGGTTGCTGAGGTGACCACGGCCCATCGATCCGGCGGCAGGCGACGGACAAAGTCGATCGCGCCGGGAATCGGCGCCACCCCCTCCACATCCTCGATCTCTCCGCGCTCCACCCAGGCCACCTCGGCCGCGAGGTCGATGTCGGGCAGGTTCTGGCGACGGATGGTGTCGGCGGCG
>MGLN01000079.1:10043-13859 GCA_001796045.1 Caulobacterales bacterium RIFOXYB1_FULL_67_16
GCCGCGCCGCGCGCACGCAGCCACTCGAGGTTCCGGTCGGCCTGTTCCGGCGGCAGTTCGCGGCGCAGGATCTGTTCGGCCTCGCCCATCTTGCCCTGCAGGCCCAGGCTCATGGCCAGGGTCTGGCGCACCTTGGCCGAGGCGGTCGGCTGGGCCGCAGCGCGGCGCAGCAGGGCCTCGGCGCCCGGCGCGTCGCCGCGCGTCAGGGCCGCCGTCGCGGCGTTGGTCAGGACGTCGGGATTGTCAGGCGACAGAGCCAGGGCCTGGGCCCAGGCCGCCTGGGCCTCGTCGAAGCGACGGACCTGCTCATAGGCCACGCCCAGCAGGGACAGGGGGCGCCAATCGCGCGGGGCCAGGTCGCGCGCCTTCTCCAGCGGCGCAATGCCGTAGAAGGCCTGGCCGCGGGCGATATGGGCGCGGCCCAGCTCCAGCAGGGCGTCCAGGTTGGCGGGCTGGACGGTCAGGGTCGCCTGGGCGGCCTCCGCCGCCTGGTCGTAGCGGCCCAGTTCGCGCAGGGCCTGGGCCAGCTTGACCCCGGCGACCGGGTCGGCGGGGTTGGCCTGCTGTTCGGCGGCCCAGAAGACCGATCGCGACAGGGCGTCCATCCGCTCATAGGTCGCGCGGACCTCGGCGGAGGCGGGCGCGCGGGCGGGGGCCGGGTCGGCCGCCAGAGACGGTCCCGCAGACAGGCCCAGCAGGGCGACGGTTGCGAGAAGGGCGGGCATGGGCGACATGGGGGGAGTCCTGACGGTCCTCGGTCGCCTCCAGACTCGCCGGTTCGCGTCAACTGTTGGTTAAGAAGGCCCGACATGTCCGATTTCCATCCCCTCCTGGTCGCCGCCGAAGACGCTGCGGGCGCCGTGCCGATCCGCTTCGTCGGCCCGAAGGACGTCCTGGACGGGGCGGTGCGGGGCTGGGCCGAGCTGAACGGCTTCGAGGGCAAGGCGGGCCAGCTTCTCGTCGCGCCCGGCGGCGAGGGGATCGCTGCGGTTCTGGCGGGGACCGGCGACCGGTTCGATCCGATGTCGGCGCGGGGCCTGTCGGCCCGCCTGCCCGGCGGTCTGTACCGGCTGGAGCTTCAGCCCGACGAGGCGGCCAGGGCGGCTCTGGCCTTCCTGCTGGGGGCCTATGTCTTCGACCGCTACAAGGCCCGGCCGGACAAGGCGCCGGTTCGGCTGGTCGCGCCCGAGGGGCTGGACGTGGCCGAGACGGCGCGGATCGCGGCCGCCTGCGCCCTGGCGCGGGAGATGGTCGACACCCCCGCCGCCGACATGGGGCCGTTGCAGATCGAGACCATCGCCCGCGAGATCGCCGAGAGCGCCGGGGCGACCCTCACCGTGACCGAGGGCGAGGCCCTGCTGGAAGAGAACTACCCGGCCGTCCACGCCGTGGGTCGGGCGGCTGCGCCGCACAGGGCGCCACGCCTGATCGAGATAGGCTGGAACCTGGACCGGACGGACCTGCCGCTGGTGGCCCTGGTCGGCAAGGGGGTGGTGTTCGACACCGGGGGGCTGGACCTGAAACCGGCCGCCGGAATGCGGAACATGAAGAAGGACATGGGCGGTTCGGCCCACGCCCTGGCCCTGGGGCGGCTGGTCATGCAGGCCGATCTGCCGGTGCGGCTGGTGGTGATCGTGGCGGCGGTCGAGAACGCGGTCTCGGCCGACGCCTTCCGGCCGGGCGACATCCTGAACAGCCGCAAGGGGCTGACGATCGAGATCGGCAATACGGACGCCGAGGGGCGGCTGATCCTGGCCGACGCCTTGACCCGGGCGGGGGAGCACGCGCCCGATCTGACCCTGGACTTCGCCACCCTGACCGGCGCGGCGCGGATCGCCCTGGGGCCGGAGCTGCCGCCCCTCTATACCGACGACGAGGACCTGGCGGCCGGCCTGCTGGCGGCGGGGAGCGAGGTGGGGGATCCCCTGTGGCGGATGCCGCTGTGGGCCGGGTACCGGTCGGCCCTGGATACCGAGATCGCCGACATCAAGAACGACTCCTCGGCCTGGGCCCAGGCGGGGTCGGTGACGGCCGCCCTGTTCCTGCAGAGGTTCGCGCCGACGACCGGCGCCTGGGCCCATATGGACATCTTCGCCTGGAACCCCCGCGCCCGGCCCGGCTATCCCGAAGGGGGCGAGGCCCAGGCGATCCGGGCTTGCTACGCCCTGCTGAAGCGCCGCTACGGGGGCTGAGGTCAGGCCCAGGCGAGGATGCCGCGTCTCGGCTCGTCGTCCTGTGAACCGGAGGCGGGCGGACGAGGGCGGCGCAGGCGACGGGCGCGCGACCGGGCCCCTGTCCGGACCTGAGCCCACAGGCGCAGGCCCTGATCCCGAGCCGCCTGCGTCAGACGGCCGAGGCCTCGCCAGCCGGCGAGGGCGTGCAGGCTGATCGTCAGGACCAGGAGGTCGAACAGCACGGTCACGTCGAACATCAGGAACCAGCCGACCATCTCGGGCGCCGCCATCGCGAACAGCCGCAGGCCTTCGGCTTCGAACAGGGTGACGGCCGTCACCCCGAGGAGGGCGACGCAGGCCAGGCCGATCAGCTGCCCCCGGGACAGTTGCGACAGAAGTTGCGCAGGGACGGAAACCAGCCAGCGTCTCAGAACCCCGCCGACGGGACCCTCATCGAAGATCGTCAGGCCAAGGACGATCAGAAGGATCAAAGACGTCAACACCCGCTACACCCCTGCAAACCCGCCCGCGTGGTCGCGGTCGGTCAAGAGATTGGGGGGCTGAGGTCCTCGCTTCAAGCCGTGGCGCCGGATCCGGGAGGCGCGGTCGAAAAGCGACCGCCATTAACGGGGGATTCGGCTTCGGGGGATAAGACGGGGGCCCAAGTCCATGCGAGACCGCGTTTGACCGACGTCCTCGACCTTCTTCCGCCCGGCGACCGACTGGCCCGCCCCGACCTCGCCGAACAGGCGTTGGAAGGCCTGGTGCGCGCCGTCGCCTATCGGAAGACCGAGGCCATGCACTGTCGCGTCGCGGTCGCCGACATCCTTTCGGACAAGGACCTTCGGATCGACCAGCTTCTGTACGGCGAAGCCTTCGACGTGCTGGACCGGGCCGACGGCCGGGCCTGGGGCCGGGCCCGCCGCGACGGGGTGGTCGGTTGGGTGGTGGTGGACAGCCTGGCCCAGGGCGCGCCCCTGGCCACGCGCCGGGTCGCCGCCGTGGACGCCGCCCTGCCGCTGAACGCCCTGGTGGTCGAGACCGCCGAGGGCGTGGCGGAGACCGATCTGGCGCCGGTCGGCGAGTTCGAGCGCGACCTGGCGGAGGTGGCCGAACGGCTGCTGGGCCGGCCGCACGAACTGGGCGCCCGGTCCTCGATCTCGACCGACTGTTCCGGCCTGGTGCAGCAGGCGCTTCTGGCCTGCGGCCTGCCCGGCCCGCGTCGGTCGGACGCCCAGGCCGAACTGGGCCGGGCCGTGTCGCCCGAGGCCCTGAAGCGGGGCGACGTCGTCGTCTGGCGCGCGCCCGCCGGCGATCACGACTGGACCGGCCATTCGGCCCTGATGATCGACGCCGAGCGCGTCATCCATTCGACCGGTGAAAAGGGCGGGGTGGTGATCGAAGCCCTGGCCGAGGTCGAGGCCCGGCTGACCGCCGAAGGCTTCGCTGCGGCGGTCTTCCGCCGGGTCTGAACGGCGGTCGCGGGGATCGCACCGTCTCGAAATCGGTGCAATCCGTGCAATCTGCGACCAACCCACTGTTTCGGAAGATGAAAATCTGACGGTGAAATTGCACCGTGCAATCAGGCGGCGCAGCGCCGGCGAAATAGACTCAATCCACTGCGAAAAATTTGAGTCTATTT
>MGLN01000080.1:0-4105 GCA_001796045.1 Caulobacterales bacterium RIFOXYB1_FULL_67_16
CCGGCCAGAAAGGCGGCTTCGAACGGCAGGCCTTCGCGATCAAACGGAGCCAGCAGTGCTTCCACCGTGTCTGCATTAAGAAACGGAATTGAGACCTCCGCATAGATGATCGGATTGATCACCAGCGCCCCTTCCGCATTCAGGATCGCTGAGGCTTGGCTCGCTGACCAGTCATGCCAAGACAGCGTCTCGTCGATCAGGTCGATCAGCACATTGCTGTCGATCAGAACCCTCATTCGCCCCGCGTCATCGCCATGACGTCGTCCGTCGTCATGTCCAGGGCGGAACGATACCGTTGCATATGCTCAATCAGTGCGCGCCCGCGGTCTTTCGCCGCGTGCGGTCGGTCGTTGGCCGCACGAATGGTCAGGACGCCGCTGTCGATCCGGACCGACAACTCGTCGTCAGGCCCGAAACCGGCCTGTTCCACCAGTTCCGCCGGAATAACGACCTGACCCTGAGCGCCGATCTTCATGACCCGATCATAACATCCCCGCCCTCAATAGGCGATGGCGATCCCGTCCTTGCGCATCTCGGTCGCCGCGCCATAGGTCCAGCGTCCGCCGGGGTTCATCTGCTTCATGATGTTCTGATAGCCGCCGAACCCGCCGTCCGGCTCGCCCAGGGTCCAGCCCATCGCTCGCAACTGCGCCTTGGTCGCCTCGGGCACGCCGCTCTCCAGGTGCAGCACCCCGGTCCCCTCCTGCGCCTGGCCGGTCGGTTCGGACGAGCCATAGTGTTGCCAGCGCGGCGCATCCCCCGCCGCCTGGGGTTCAAGCCCATAATCGACCATGTTGATGATGATCTGGGCCTGGCCCTGGGGCTGCATGGCGCCGCCCATGACGCCGAAGGCCATCCAGGGCTCGCCGTCCTTGACCGCGAAACCGGGGATAATGGTCTGGAACGGCCGCTTGCCGGGCGCATAGACGTTGGGATGGCCGTCGCTCAGGGCGAACAGCTCGCCCCGGTCCTGGAACATGAAGCCCAGCGGCTCCGACCCATTGTCCGGCGCCAGGCCCGAGCCCATGCCGCGATAGTTGGACTGGATCCAGCTGACCATCATGCCGTCGCTGTCGGCGACGCTGAAATAGGTGGTGTCGCCGTGGTGGGGGGCGTCGCCCGGCATGACCCGGTCCATCACCCGATCCGGCCGGATCAGCCTGGCTCGCTCGGCGGCGTAGGCCTTGGAGTTCAGCCATTCGACCGGCGTCTTGGAGAATCGGTCGTCGGCGAACCAGCGCGCCCGGTCCTCGAACGCCAGCCGCTTGGCCTCGGCCTGGACGTGCAGGGAGGCGGCGGACTGGAAGCCCATGGATTTCAGGTCGAACTGTTCGCAGATGTTCAGGATCTGGTTGGTCGACAGGCCCTGGGTGTTCGGCCCCAGGCCGAACACGTCCACACCGCGATAGTTGGTCTGGATCGGCTCGACCCATTCGGTGTGGTGGGCGGCCAGGTCGGCGCGGGTCATCCAGCCACCGATCCGCTTGAAATAGGCCTCGATCTGATCGGCGATGGGCCCGTCATAGAAGGCGTCGCGACCGCCCTCGGCGATCATCCGCAGCGTCTTGCCCAGGAAGGGATTGGCGAAGACCTCGCCCACCTTGGGCGTCGCCCCGCCGGCGGCCCAGATGCGCTTCCTGTTGTCATGCTCCTCGATCGGGATCCGCGCCCGATCAAAGGCCGCCATATTGCGTTCCAGATAGTAGGCGATGACCTGCGGCACGGGCACGCCCTGTTCGCACAGCTCGGCGACCGGCAGCAGCACATCCATCCACGGCAGCTTGCCGTAGCGCTGGTGCGCGCTCCACCAGGCGTCCACCGTACCCGGCACATTCACCGTCACCGCGCCATACCGCGGCAGATAGCCGTCGATGGCCTTGGACCGCGCCGTCTCCAGGCTCAGGCCGCGCGGGCTGGCGCCCGAGCCGTTCAGCCCAACCACCTTCTTCTGTTTCGGGTCCCACAGCATGCAATAGGCGTCGCCGCCGATGCCGTTGGCCACCGGCTCGAGGAAGCCCAGGGCCGCATTGATGGCGATGGCGGCGTCTATGGCCGAGCCGCCACGCCGCAGTGTGTCGATGCCGATCAGACTCGCGGTCGGATGGGCCGTCGCCGCCGCCCCGTTCATCCCCCAGACGGTCGAGCGTCCTGTGAATTTCGGCCCGGTGATCCGGTCGCCGATGCCGATGCCGGCATAGGGATCGGCCGGGCGGGCGGGGGCGGGGGCCGCCTCAGTCGGTTTTGCGGTCGGAGACGCCTGTCGCGCCTGGGCCGCCGTCGCCGCCAGGGCGCCTGCAGGCAGGGCGGACAGGAAGGTGCGACGACGCATGGGCGGACTCCTCGAACAGCCGACCCGTATCAAGTCTGTCTCGAGCGCTTCCGACAAGCCTTGCCGCAAAGAAAAAGGCCGCGTCCCCTTCGGAACGCGGCCCTGATCCTGGATCGGATCTCGGTCCTATTCGATGTCTTCGTTCAGCAGGCCGACCTTGAAGAAGCCGTTCTCCTGCATCTTGTTCATGACTTCCATGAACTGCGAGTATTTCACTTCCGGCTGGGCGCGGACGAAGACGCGCTCTTCCTGGCAGGCGCCGCCGCCCAGGGCGGTGCAGACGTCGGCGGCCAGATTGTCGATCGACGTCTGCTTGTCGGAGATGAACAGCTGGCCGGTGTCCTGGATGGTGATGTAGACCGGCTCTTTCTCTTCCTGCGGGTTTTGCGGCGGCTGCGCCGGCGGCAGGTCAAGGCGGATCGACACGGTCGCCATCGGCGCGGCGACCATGAAGATGATCATCAGCACCAGCAGAATGTCGATGAACGGCGTGATGTTGATATCCGCCGTCTGCTGAATCGTGTGCTTGTCCCCGCCGGAACCACCGAGCTTGGCAGCCATGCATCGTCTCCGTTACTCGCCGCCGCGCTTCGCGCCGGCACATCCCATGGGTCCCCGAAGGGCTTGATCGGTTCTTGGCGTCCCGACGCGCGCTTGTAAAGCGGTTCTAAACGATCAAGCGTTCCCGAGCGTCAATTACCCGCGACAGGCGAGGTCTTACGCCTTCGCCAGCTTCAGGAAACGTTCCGTCAGGGCCGGATCGTTCTTGAAGGCGCCGGTGAACCGGGTGGTGACGGTCGAAACATGCCGGTGATGCACCCCGCGCGTCGTCATGCACTGGTGGGCGGCGTCGATCATCACCGCCACGCCGCGCGGTTGCAGGTGCGATTCGATGGCCTCGATGATGTCGTTGGTCAGGGTTTCCTGATTCTGCAGACGCCGGGCGAAGATCTCGACCACCCGCGCCAGCTTGGAGATGCCGACCACCTTCTCGCCGGGCAGATAGGCGACATAGGCCTTGCCCAGGAAAGGGGCCAGGTGGTGCTCGCAATGGCTCTCCACCTCGATCTCGCGCAGGATGACCATGTCGTCGTACCCGGTCACGTCCTCGAAAGTGCGCGACAGCTCCTTGGCCGCATCGGCCTCATAACCGTCGAACCATTCGCCATAGGCGTCCACCACTCGCTTGGGCGTGTCGATCAGGCCCGGACGGTCGGGATTGTCGCCCGCCCAGGCGATCAGGGTCCGCACGGCGTCCAGCGCCTGTTCGCGGCTGGGACGCTGCAGGGTTTCGTCGCTGACGAGGACGGGCTTGGCGGGGGTGAGGCTCATGAACTCTATTTCCGGCCGGTGCGTCGGGTGCGCCCGGTATAGCTTCTACAATCCGTCGGGACTGTATATCAGGCCGCTATATGGGACGGACCCTCCGTCCCGCAAGAAAACCCGCTGAAGACTGATCCATGCCGCTGCACATCCACGACACCCTGCGCCGTGAAAAGCGCCTGTTCGAACCGCGCGATCCGAACCGGGTGACCCTCTATGTCTGCGGCCCGACCGTCTATGACTACGCCCACATCGGCAATGCGCGCCCGCCGGTGGTGTTCGACGTCCTGGTGCGGCTGCTGCGCCGAACCTATGGCGCGGACAAGGTGCTCTACGCCCGCAACGTCACCGACGTGGACGACAAGATCAACCAGAAGGCCGCCCGCGAGGGCGTGCCGATCGGCGAGGTCACGGCGCGCTATGAAGCCGCCTATCTGGCCGACATGGGCCTGC
>MGLN01000080.1:4177-8960 GCA_001796045.1 Caulobacterales bacterium RIFOXYB1_FULL_67_16
CCATCGTCGACGCCGGCTGCGCCTATGCCGCTGAAGGCCATGTCCTGTTCGACGTTTCGTCCTATCCGTCCTACGGCGCCCTGTCGGGCCGGAACCTGGACGACATGATCGCCGGCGCCCGCGTCGAGGTCGCCCCGTACAAGAAGAACCCCCACGATTTCGTCCTGTGGAAGCCGTCCAAGCCGGACGAGCCGTCATGGCCGTCGCCCTGGGGCGAGGGGCGTCCCGGCTGGCACATCGAATGCTCGGCCATGATCGAACAGGCCCTGGGTCTGCCCATCGACATCCACGGCGGCGGCGTCGACCTGGTCTTCCCGCACCACGAGAACGAGATCGCCCAGGGCGTCTGCGCCCACGGCCATGCGCATGGCGACCAGGCCCATGACGAATACGCCCGCTACTGGATGCACAACGGCTTCCTGACCGTGGACGCCGAGAAGATGTCCAAGTCCATCGGCAACGTCCTGCTGCTGCACGACCTGGTCCAGTCCATGCCGGGCGAGGTCGTCCGCTGGGCGCTGCTCAGCGCCCACTATCGTCAGCCGCTGGACTGGAATCAGGGTCTGCTGGATCAGAGCCGCAAGAACCTCGACCGGCTGTACGGCGTCTTGCGCGACGCCGACGCGGCGCTGGCCGACTTCGATCCGGCCACGCTGGACGAGGCCGAGATGGAGCTGGCCGAGAACGCCCTGGATCCGGTGCTGGACGCGCTGGAGGACGATCTCAACACGCCGGGCGCCATAGCTCAGCTCTTCGGGCTGGCGAACGCCTTGCGCGAGCTGCTCAACGACGGCGAGGCCGACATCAACGACGTCGCCATGGCCCGCTGGAGTCTGGTCGAAGCGGCCGGCCTGCTCGGCGTGCTGTCTCTGACGCCCGATGTCTGGTTCGAGGGCGGCGATCCCGCTCTTAAGGCCGAGGTCGAAGCCTTGCTTGATCAACGCGCCGCCGCCCGAGCCGAAAAGAACTGGCCCGAGGCCGACCGTATCCGCGACCGCCTGAACGCCCTGAACGTCGTCGTAATGGACGGCCCCGACGGCGCGACCTGGCGGATGAAGGGGTAAGCCCACACCCACCCCATCACCCTCGGAACAAGCCCGAGGGTGATGGGGTCGTGGATCAGTACCGCGCCCGAAGGGTGATCCCCACCGTGCGCAGATCGCCGGGGTTGCCGATGACCAGGCCAGAGTTGCCGGACTGGACGCTGACGAACTGCAGATAGTCCTCGTCAAGAGCGTTCCGGACCCAAACCGAGGCCTCCCACCCGTTGTCGGCCCGGAAGCCGGCCCGCAGGTTCAGGATCGTATAGCCCTCGATCTCGGTATAGCGCGAGACCGAGGCGTCGGAGTTGTAGGTCGAACGGAAGCTGGCGTCCGCCCCGCCGTAGAACTGACCCGGCAGGCCCAGGAGGCCGCCGTCCCCGTGCACCTCGCCGCCCACCGACGCCGCCCAAGGCGACACCCCCGGCAGGTCCTTGCCCGAAAGGTCGCAGGCGACGGTCGAGGTCCCGATCCGCTCCAACGGGCAGGGGCCGTTGGCGAAGGAGTCGTATTTCGCGTCGGTCCAGGCAACGTTGGCGTACAGGTCCAAATGTTCGTTCGGTCGGGCGACGGCGTCCAGTTCGATCCCCTGGATCACCACCTTCTCGGCATTGGCCAGATAGCCGCGCAGGGCGCCGGGGCCGCTGTCGACCACATTGGCCTGATAGTCCTCCACATCGGTGCGATAGGCGGCCAGATTGGCCGTCACCCGCCGGTCGAAGCCCTGCGTTTTCAGCCCCAGCTCATAGGTCGTCACCACCTCGGGCTTGACCACCGCATTGGTCACAGACGGCTGGCCGCTGGGCAGGTTGGGGATGCCGGCCATGTTGATCCCGGCCGACTTATAGCCCCGTGCCGCGCTGCCATACACGAGGACATCGTCGCTGAAGTCGTAGGACAGCGAAACCTGACCCGACAGGTCGTCGTCCGAGATTTCGGCGTCATAGGCCTGGGGCCGGGCGATGCCGAGCCTGCGCGAGATCAGGGTGGCGTCGGTCGTCGCCAGACCGCCGGTCGTCGTGGCCGCATAGGTCCCCGACTTCTCCTCATAGGTGTAGCGCAGCCCCGGCGTCAGGTGCAGCCGATCGGTGATGTTCCAGGTCAACTGGCCGAAGACGGCGTAGGAGTCGGTCTCGATCCGGCTATCGTTGAACACGGTGTAACCGTCCAGCAGGGCGTCCGGCAGGCTGGGACTAAGCAGCCAATAGGTGGCGTCCGCGCCGTATTCGGTGACCCCGTGCGTCTCCACCGCCTGATGGAAGGCGTACAGGCCGCCGGTCCAGTCGATGCGGTGGTTCCCGTTCGAGGACAGGCGCAGTTCCTGGCTCCACTGGTCCTGCCACGACGGATTGGCCGACTGGCGGGTGATGTCCAGGGCCGTATAGTCGCGGTCGTTCTGCGGCCCCCAGTCCCACGCCCGCCAGGCCGAGACCGAGGTCAGGGTGGCCCAGCCGAAGTCGTAGTCGACGATGGCCGAGACCCCGCGATGGATCTGGTCGGCCTGGATGCCGCTGTCGACGTCGGCCAGTCGGTCATAGGGATTGGTGCTGGCGGGCGCATAGCCGCGACCGGCGGCCAGGGCGGCGAACTGCTGGGCGGCGGGCTTCAGCGTTTGGCCTGCCGTGACATAGACCTGGGTGCAGCATTCCGGCGTCAGGTCGGCGTAGTCGGCGAACAGCCGCACCCGCAGCTGATCCGTCGGCTGGAACAGCAGCTGGCCGCGCAGGCTGATCGAGTCCTGGGAATTCTGCTTGGTCCCCGTGGTGACATTGTCCAGCACCCCGTCGCGCCGGGTCGAGACGACCGAGAACCGCGCCGCGACCTTGTCGTCCACGATGGGGCCGGAGAAGGTCGCCTTGGCTTGCAGGAAGTCATAGTCGCCGAAGCTCAGCTCCGCTTGACCCTCGGGCGTGAAGCTCGGGTCGCGGGTGGTGATGTTCAGGGCGCCGGCGGTGGTGTTCTTGCCGAACAGCGTCCCCTGCGGCCCGCGCAGGATCTCGATCCGGTCCAGATCGACGAAGTCCAGCGTCGCCGTGGCGGGACGGCCGTAATAGACCTGGTCCACATAGATGCCGACCCCCTGTTCCAGCCCGTCATTGGCCAAGCCGTAGCTGGCCCCCAGCCCCCGGATGGTGATGGCGGTGTTGCGCGGGTTCGAGGTCAGCAACTGCACGCTGGGGGCCAGCTGGGTGATCTGGCCGACGTTGTAGGCGCCGGTCCGGTCCAGCAGTTCCTCGTTCACCACCGTCAGGGCGATGGGCACGTCCTGCGCCCGCTCGTCCCGTCGGCGCGCCGTGACGACGATGTCGCCCAGGCTGGCGGTCGGCGGGCTGGCGGACTGGGGCGCGGCGGCCTCGTCAGCACCCGCCCCGTTCGGTGCGGCGAAGGCGACGGCGGGGGCGGCGAGGCAGGCCGTCAGGGCCGTGACTGAAACCAGACTTCGGGCAAGCGACCGGGTCACGATGGACATATTCCCCTCCTGTGTATCCGAGGGGAAATGAGGTCCTATTTAAATCTAGTCGGCAAATAGGAATTTCTAACACCGCTGGATAGCGCAGCTGATAACAGTGTTTCTTCAGGCTGCGGCGGCCTTGGCGCTGGTGCCGTAGAAGACGATGGCGGCGAACAGGAACATCCCCAGCAACACCATGGTCGGCCCGGCGATGATGCCGATGGCGGCGAACGGCATCAGGGCTCCGACGCCCAGCAACTGAACCGCCAGGGCCGCCATCATGATCGGCATCCCCAGCACGGCCAGCCAGAAGTGGATCAGAGGCAGGGCGCCCGACTGCGCCCCGGGAAAAGCCCGGTAGAACAGGCCGTACAGAAACATCGACACCCACCCCAGCAGGTTGATGTGGGCGTGGACCGGCGCCACGGTGAAATCATGGGTCACGCCCATGAAATAGCCGAGAGACACCCCCAGCGCGGCGAACAGGACAGCGAGCCTGAGAAAGGCGGTGGACAGGTTCATGGTGATTTCCCCGAAAGACGCGCCTTGATATTCGGAGAACGTCGGTCGTCCAAGTTACATCGAAGACAGCTTCAAGGCGCGAATTAGGGCGGTCTCGAATCCTTTGGCGTCCGGGCCGGGCAGGGCGGTCCTCAGTTCCCCGCTCTCGAACAGGGTCATCACCCTGGGGGGGACATAGGAGGCCCGGCACACCGTCGGCGTATTGCCCAGCAGACCCGAGACCGCCTTGACGCAGACGGTGATCTTGCGTTTCGCGTCGGTGGGCGAGGTCGGGGGCTCCATCTCGCGCAAGGCCCGCGCCGCCGAGACCGTGCCCGCCCAGGTGCGGAAATCCTTGGCCGAGAACTGCTCGCCCATGGCGGCGCGAATATAGGCGTTCACATCGTCAGAGGTGACGGGGCACAGGTCGCCGTCGGCCGTGCGGTACTTGAACAGGTGCTGACCCGGCAGTTCCTCCAGCGCCCGCACCAGACGCGCCAGCCGCCGGTCGCGAACGCTGACCCTGTGGTCCTTGCCGCTCTTGCCCCTGAACTCGAAGGTCAGGGCCGACCCGTCCACCTCCAGATGCCGCTTGTTCAGGGTGGTCAGCCCATAGCTGCGGTTCTGCCGGGCGTAGGTCGCATTGCCGACGCGGATCAGGGTGATCTCCAGCAGGCGCACGGCGGTGGCCAGAACCTTGGCCTTCACCGGCCCCCTCAGGCCCAGATCATGCTCCACTTGCGCCCGCAATTTCGGCAGGGCGCGCGAAAAGGCCGGCAGCTTGTCGAAC
>MGLN01000080.1:9009-9179 GCA_001796045.1 Caulobacterales bacterium RIFOXYB1_FULL_67_16
CCTTGGGGCAGATCCAGACATCGGTCCAGGCGGGCGGAATGGCCAGGGCGCGGATCCGGTCCAGCACCTTGGGATCCTTCACCGGCCGCCCCTGCGCATCGCGATAGGACCAGCCCTTGCCGGCGCGTCGGCGGGTCAGGCCGGGGCTGTCGTCGCTGCACCAACTCAGT
>MGLN01000080.1:9455-10339 GCA_001796045.1 Caulobacterales bacterium RIFOXYB1_FULL_67_16
GCCGGCGCCGGCCTCTATGACCTGTCCGGCGACGCCGCCCGGTCGAAGGAGGCCGAGGCCGGGGTCGCGCGTCTGATGACCGACCCGGATCTGCCGCCGCTGATGCAGGCCCTGGCGGACCGGGTGGCGGCGCTGAACCCCGACGGCGGCGCCCGCTTCTATCCCGGCTCGCCCCTGCTGATCGCCGACGCGCTCGGCAGCGATGGCCGCTATGTCGGCTATGAGCTGAACCCGCCCGTCCGCGCCCTGCTGGATCAGGCCCTGGCGGAGCGCCCCAACGCCGGGGCGCGCGAGGGCGACGGCTACGCCCTGGCCACGGCCGAGGCGGCGCGGGCCGAGGCGCCCCTGATCCTGATCGACCCCCCGTTCGAAAAGCCCGACGACTATATCCGTTCGGCCGAAGCCGCCCTGGCGGTGGTCCGTCGCGACCCCGCCGCGACCGTGGCGATCTGGACCCCGCTGAAGGATCTGGAGACCTTCGACGGCTTCATCCGCCGGCTCCAGACCAAGGCCGGCCCGACCCTGGTGGCCGAGGCCCGCCTGCGTCCCCTGACCAATCCGATGAAGATGAACGGCTGCGCCCTGGTCATCGTCAATCCGCCGCCGGGCGCCGAGGATGCGGCGCGCCAGGTCTGCGGCTGGGTGGCCGAGCGTCTGGGCGATGCGGGCGGCCGGGCTGAAATCTGGTCCTTCTGATCGGCGCGCCCCTTGTCTATGGTCGGGTCATGACCCGCATCGCCATCCTGGAAACCGGCCATCCGCCCGACGCCCTGAAGGACAGTTTCGACGACTATCCGGCCCGGTTCCGCGCCCTGCTGGGCGAAAACGTCCCCACCACCCGGTTCGACGTCCAGTCCGGGCATCTGCCGTCCGACCCCTCCGCC
>MGLN01000081.1:0-6525 GCA_001796045.1 Caulobacterales bacterium RIFOXYB1_FULL_67_16
CAGCCGCACCTGATCCTCGGCCGACGGCCGCAACGGATCCCGGGTGGGCAGGTCCAGCAGGAAGGAGGCGATCCGCTCCTGCGCCGTCTTGCGCCCCAGTAGCAGCATCTGGTTCTGCGCCGCCGCCAGTTCGTGCGTCGCCCGATCCAGCAGGGCCTCTTCCAGCAGCGGCCGCTCGCGGATCAGGGCGCGATAGTCGGTCTTGCGGAACCGGCAAAGGGTCGCGTCCTCGATGGCCTCACCCGAAAACGCATAGTCCTGACCGGTGGCCAGACCGACGAAGTCCCCGGCGAACAGGAAGCCCGTAATCTGGCGCCGCCCATCCGGCAACAGCTTGTAGATCCGCACCGATCCCGAGGTGATGTTGAACAGGTGGGTTGCCGGATCCCCTTCGCGGATCAAGGCCTCTCCCGCCTTCAGCGAAACCCGCTCGGCGATGGCGTCCAGACTGGCCAGATCGGCCGGGTCCAGGCTGCTGCACACGCTGAACGCCCGCGCGCCACAGGTCGAACACACCGAATCCTGTCGGCGCTGGGCGCAGTCCGTAGGCAGGGATCTGAGTTCGAGCATGACGGGATCAGGTTAAGCCTCGCAGATTATGCAAGCAAACGGATTGATGGAGATCAAGGCGGCCATTTCGTCCAAGGCCTAAGCGGCCGAAAATGACCCCTGTCCAATATCGCCGCCTCGAAAGCGACGAAGCCGACCAGACCTATGTGCTGGCGCATATGGCGAATCCGCGCCTGAGCCTCGACTCCTGGCGCGCCCGGGTCGGCGCGCCCCCCGCCCTGGGCGGGGTTCTCGCCGCCGTGGTGAACGGCGCCGTGCGGGCCATCCTGGCCTATTCCATCTCGACCAGTCCGGCCGGAGAGCGCCAGTTCATGGTCGACGCCCTGGTCGCCTTCGACCTCCTGCGGCCGGAAAAGCTGATCGAGCCCCTGGTCGCGACCGCCTGCGACCTGGCCCGTCAGGCCTGCGACTCCATCGGTCTCTCCTGCCCCATAGACGCCCCGGCCTACGAGGTCGTGATGCGCCAGATCGCCGAGGCCGCCGTGCTCCACCGCGTCATCTGACTTCGCCCTCGCGGGCGTAGCGGCGGGCCAGCACCGCACAGGCGAACAGCTGGATCTGGTGGAACAGCATCAGGGGAATGACGATCAGGCTCACGCTCTGGCCCGCGAACAGTATGGCCGCCATCGGCAGACCGCTGGCCATGCTCTTCTTGGAGCCGCAGAAGACGATGGCGATCTCGTCCTCGCGCGCGAAGCCCAGTCTCCGGCTGGCCAGGGTGGTGACCGCCAGGGCCAAGGCCAGGATCCCGACGTCCAGCAGGACGACCACGGCCAGGTCCAGATGCGACACCCGGCTCCAGACCCCGGAGACGACGCCCGCGCTGAAGGCCGCATAGACCACCAGCAGGATGGAGCCCCGATCCACCGCCGACGTCAGCCGCCCATGCCGAACCAGCCAGGGCCCGATCCACCGCCGCACCGCCTGACCCGCGACAAAGGGAGCCAAAATCTGCAGGGCGATAGCCTCAATGGACGACAATGAGACCCCGACCTTGCCGACCGGCAGCAGCAGCATGACCAGCAGGGGCGTGATGACCACCCCCGCCAGATTGGACACGGAGGCCGCGCAAAGCGCCGCCGGGACATTGCCCCGGGCGATGGAGGTGAAGGCGATGGACGACTGCACCGTCGAGGGCAGCAGGCACAGATAGAAGAGCCCGATCCTCAGGTCCTCGGCCAGCCACGACCGGCTCACCCAGAACACCGCGAGCCCCAGCAGCGGGAACAGCAGGAAGGTCGCCGCCAGCACCATCCCCTGAAGCCGCCAGTGCGACAGCCCCGCCCAGATCGCGCCCGGCGACAGCCGCGCGCCGTAGAGGAAGAACAGCAGGGCGACCGCCGCCGTCGCCACCCCCTCCGCCACCTCCGCAGCCCCGCCCCTCGCCGGAACCAGGCTCGCCAGCACCACCGTGCCGATCAGCATGAGCAGATAGGGGTCGATCACTCGGCGCAGGGCGTTCATGGCCCGCTCCTAGGCCCCACGGCGCGTCATCGGCAAGCCCGGCCGCCCATTGTGAAGCCTTTATTAAATTCCGGCGCGATCGACGGCGTCTTCAGCACCGGCGACTCGGCAGGGTTTGTTCGCGCTTTAGAGGCGCTGCACGGCGTATCGGCCCGTCGCGACGGAGAGGTTTGGGCCCTATCGACTTACGGATGGCCGCTTGGCCTCACATCAGAGGAAGAAGCGACCGGGCGGAACGGATCAAGGAGGAATGCGACAGGTCCGCGTCGGCGGCTGCCCGGCGTTCGGCAAGAACGCGTCTTCGGACCATCTGTAGCTGAGCGGCTCTGCGCCACGGCTGGTGAACCTCGGACACATAGCGCTGTCCGCCGCGCGCGAGGCGGAACCTCTCTCCGGGATCGAGAATCAGACGCTCCATCGCCTCGACCAACAGGTCGGGGGTGACGGCGCGCAAATAGAGGGCGTGAGGGCCGCTGGCCTCTCGCAGCCCCCCACGACCCGATGAGATCAGGGCGGCGCCCGCCGCGTGGGCTTCTACGGCGGTGAGGCCGAAGGGCTCGTCCCAGACGGACGGCGTCAGAGCGATGGCGGCGGACTTCATGACCTCTTGAACCTGGCTGATCGGGGCCGAGCGTAGGAGTGTGACCCTCTCTCCGAAGCGCGCCAGCGGGGCCACATGCGGATGCGCCCAGCGGTGATGATGGTCCCAGTCGTTCAGCATCAACACCGCGCGCCACTCCGGATGACGGTCCAGCACCGTGGGAAGGGCGGCGCAGATGGCGGCGACGCCCTTTTCCGGCATGGCCCGCCCGGCGAAGGCGATGATCGGCTCCCGCCCTTCCAGGGGCGCCAGCCAGGGCCCCACCTCGATGGGATTGGGCACCGAGAACGCTCGATCGGCCTGACGCGGATAGGCGCGGACAAAGGCGTCCCTTTCCGCGTCGCTGACGAAGACGAAGCCGTCCATCCAGTCGTAGCGTCGGTTGTACCGCCAGTCGTCCAGCAGGTGGCGAGGCGTTTTCAGAGCGTTGTGGCGATACAGGATATGGGCGGGCTCGGGCAGGATTGACGAGACGAAGACCGCCTGTTTGACCTGCTGATGATGTTCGATCACATCGGGTCGATAGGCCTTGAGACCCTCGATCAAAGCCCTACGGCGGCTTGCGCGCTCGACCGGCAGGGCGACGACATTCGAAAGCCCATGATCCTCGGCCCCTTCACAGCAGAATATGCGCACGTCTTGGGCTGGGGTGGCTTGAACCAGGGTTCGAACCACAGTCTCCATGGAGTTGGGCTGGGACGCGGACAAGCGGCATCCGGAAGGCATCAGGATTGCAGTGCGCACGGCGAACGATCCGGCTTGAGAACTAGGCGGCGTTTAGGCTGCGGACGCCCGGCCCGCGACAGATTTGCTGAATTTGAAAGCAAGCGGGACGGCCGCACGTCCGATCATCGACGACCGTTTTCGCCGCAACCGCGGACCTCCTCAGTTGCCGGGACCTTCGCGAGCGGGTGTATAGGGCGCCGATGAGCCCTCCGTCTTCGACACAGGCCGCCGGTCTAGAGGCGGTGTTTCACGCCCTGCGGCCAGAGCTCGAGCGGCGCGCCCGCGCCATGGGCGCGGCGGACGATGCGGAGGACGTTCTCCAGGACGTCTGGATCCGGGTGCAGAGCTCTCGCGGCCCGATCGCCAATCCCCGCGCCTATCTGTTTCGCATGGTCTACACTGGCGTTCTGGACCGCCGTCGCGGGCGGCTTAGGACATCCGCCCGTGAGGCCGCATGGGCCAGGGAAGCCGAGCGCGCAGTCGATCCCGCGACCAGCGCCGAGGCTGAACGCGCCCTGATCGCTCGCGAAACCCTGGCGGCCGTTGAGGCTCGGCTTGAAGCCCTGGGCGAGCCCGCAGCCATGATCTTCCGCCGTCATCGGATCGACGGCCACACCCAACGCCGTATCGCCGAGGATCTGCGTATGGGCTTGAGCACGGTGGAGAAACACCTGCGACGCGCCTACGCCGCGCTCTTGGGCCTTGAGGGAGACCCGGCATGAGGCAAACCCTACACCGCGGCGTCCAGGGGATATGCAGATGACCGACACCTCGCACGCCGTCGAACGCGCCGCCCTGGACTGGCTGGTGCGGATCAACGACCCCGCTTTTGACGCCTGGGACGACTGGCAAGCTTGGCTCGACCAGGATCCTCTGAATGCGGCCGTCTACTGGCGGCTGGCGACGACCGAGGCCGATCTCGTCGACGCCATGGTCGCCCCGTCCCGACGATCAGGTCTGCGCCCAGCACGCGAGGCTCGGCGGCGGACCTCGCGGATGTGGCTCACGGCGGCGGCCGCTGTTTTCGCCGCCGCCCTGTTCGGGATCGGCTGGTACGGTTTGATGCGGCCACAGCCCTGGCTGGTCGAAACCGCGCCCGGCGAACAAAGGGCCCTAGAGCTGGCGGACGGCACGACCATCCATGTCGCCGGCGGCACGCGTCTGCGCCTGGACCGACGCACGCCCCGAACCGTCGAACTGGAATCAGGCCGCGCCCTGTTCGAGGTCGCCCACGACGACCGCCGCCCCTTCGTGGTCGAGGTCGGCGAGGTCGCCGTCACGGATCTCGGCACCGTCTTCGACATCACCCGTCTGCCCGACGGCGCGCGCGTGACCGTGTCCGAAGGCGTGGTGCGGGTTGATCTGAAGGGGCGCGCCGCCATTCTGAACGCCGGCGACGGCGTTATCATCGGGAACCGGGGCTTGGAGCCTCGCCCCGTCGACCCCGCAGCGGTCGATGCCTGGCGCGACGGGCGGCTGGTCTATGACAACGAACGCCTGGCGGTCGTCGCGGTCGATCTGTCGATCGCGCTGGGCCGCCCGGTCAGCGTCGCCCCCGAGCTGGCGGACCGCCGCATTTCAGGAAGCCTCTCGGTTTCAGGGGCGCCGGACAGCGTGCGGCGCCGGCTGGAACTCAGCCTCGACGCCGGAGTGACGAACAATGGCGCCGGTTGGCGTATCGAGCCGCGCGCCGCTCCGTGACCGCCCCGGCCGTCCTTGTCGCCGCCGTATTGGCCCCCCTGTCGACTCAGGCGTCGGCCCAGCAATATGACTTTAACGTCCGCCCCGGCCCTCTGCTCCAAGGCGCTCAGGCGATCGCGGCCCAGGCCAGAGTGAATGTTGTGGTTCAGGCCCCGCTTCGCGGCCGAGCGGCGGCCGGCGTCAACGGGCGGCTGACGGTGGAGCAGGCCTTCGAGCGGCTGTTGCGACCGACCGGCGCCCGCGCCGTGCGGCTGGCGCAGGGGGTCTACCGGATCGAGCCGGCTCCCCCTGTCCGCCCTGCGCCTCCGTCGCCACGCCCAGCCGCCCCGACCGTTCTGGACGAAGTGATCGTCACGGCCTCAGTGCGACGAGGCGGCCTGTCCGAAGCGACCGGACGAACCCTCATCGCGCCCGATGGACTGGAGAGAGCGGAGGGGGTTGTCTCCAGCGAGGCCGTCGCCGACCTCTCCGCCGCCGTCGATTCAACCCGCCAGGGTCCGGGCCGCAACAAGCTCTTCGTCCGCGGTATTGCGGATTCCGCCTTCAACGGGCCGCTTCAGTCCACCATAGGCCAGTATCTGGGCGACCTGAGACTGACCTACGGATCGCCCGACCCGGACCTGGCCCTTGTCGACATCGCGGGCGTGGAGGTGTTCGAGGGGCCACAAGGCGCGCGGTTCGGCGCCGGCTCCATCGGCGGCGTCGTCCGTCTGCAACCCGTTCCACCGTCCTTCGCCGAGACAAGCGCGCGGTTCGTCGCCGGTCTGTCGTCGACCTCCGGCGGCGCAGAGGGGGCGGACGCCGCGGCGATCTTCAACCAACCCTGGGGCGACGACGCCGCTGCCCGTCTCGTCGTCTACGGCCGGCGAGACGGCGGTTTCCTGAACAATCCGGCGCGAGGCGTCGAGGACGGCGACAGAGTCGACACCTTGGGCCTCCGAGGCGCAATCCGTCTGGTTCGCGACGGCTGGACCTTCGACCTCACGGCAGTCGGACAGGACATTGCTGCGAGCGACGCCCAGACCATACCGGCGGCGGACCAGCGATTGTCGCGGGACCGTCTGGTCGCCGAGCCCTATCGAAGCACGCTTGCACTGGCGGGGGTGACAGCGAGCCGCGACGTCGGCGCCATGCGCCTGACCTCCGCGACCAGTCTCTCGCGGCAGACCCTCGAGGAACGGTTCGACGCCACCGAACCGGGCGGAGCGGTGGCCGCCCTCGTGGACCGCGACCAGTCGATCTGGGCCCTGTCCAGCGAGTTCCGCGTTGAATCCGACCGAGAAGCGCCTTGGTCCTGGACAGGCGGCGGCGCCCTGGCGCTCGGTGAAACCCGCGCCGAGCGACGCCGGTTTGAACCCTCCCAGGCGCAGGGCGCGACCTATGGCTCGGACCTCGATCGGACCTTTGCAGAGGCCGCCGTTTTCGGCGAGGCTGTGGCTCGCCCCGTCCCCGGTCTACGGCTG
>MGLN01000081.1:6564-8235 GCA_001796045.1 Caulobacterales bacterium RIFOXYB1_FULL_67_16
AACGCGGTGGAAGCCGCCTCACCGCGCGACGACGGCGTCAGCCTGACGGCGACCCCGACCGTCTCGGCACGCTGGGCGACGCCATTCGGCTGGGCGGCTTTTGTCCGATTTGATCAAGCGGTCCGACCGGGCGGCGTCAGCGACAGCGACGGAGGCTTCGAGACCTTCGCCTCGGATCATGTCACCCTGTGGGAAGCTGGCGTCCAGACGCCCTCCGCGTCAAACCTCCAGGCCCAGGTCTCGATCGGCTGGCAGGATTGGCGCGACATCCAGGCCGACGTCGCGACCCAGGGTGGCGACCTCGTGACCGGCAACATCGGCGACGGCTGGATTCGGTTCGTTTCGGCGCGCGCGGCCTGGACGCCGACGCCGGCGCTTACCCTCTTGGGCGGGCTGTTCCTCAACGACAGTCTCGTACGGATCGACCGGCCCACGATCATCGGCGTAAGCCGCGCGCCGATCCCGAACGTCGCGCCCGTCGGCGCGCAGCTGGCTGTGGACTGGAACGCTCTGCGTCTGGCCGGCCTGCCCCTGACACTCGGCGCCAACATGCGCTATGTGGGCAAGTCACGGCTGGGGCTGGGCCCCGGCCTCGACGTACCCCAGGGCGGCTATGTGCGCACCGAGCTGACCGCTCGGCTCGGCTCGGCCCAGCGGGCCTTCAGCCTGAGGGTTTCCAATCCTTTCGATGTCCAAGCCACCCGCTACGGCATCGGATCGCCCTACCGGCTCTTCGACCCCCAGGCGGTCCCGCTCCGCCCCCTGACCGTGCGGCTCGGCTTTGAGGCCGCCTTCTGATTTTGCGATCGCCGTAAGGTCTCCCCCGGCGGGCGGCGTCTTCTCCCCGACAGCCGCAAGCGGCGGCGCTCGGCGCAAGGCGGGGCGTTCGGAGAAACTATAGATGCCTGTTCGATCATCCGTTCGCCACAGCGCACAGCGCCGCCGCCGTTCGGCTCACCTTCTCGCCATAACAGGCGTCGTTCTGGCCGGGGCCGGCCTCGTCGGCTTGACCCCAGCCTTGGCGGACGAGGCGTCACGGGACGTCGCGACCCTCAGCCCCGGCGACGACAGGGAGGAAAACACGGGAACCCTCGTCATCAGCCAGGGACGCGATTACGGCGCGGGCGACGACATGTTCACCAACAAGGGCGTGCTCCGGTTCGCAAAGAGCGCCACGCCCTTGACTCTGGCCTTCACCAGCCTGGAACGGTTCGCCAACGACGGCGGCCTTGTCGACCTTCGAAACGAACGGGCTGGCGACATCTTTTCGCTCTCCGGCTCCTACGCCGCCTCGGGCGACGCCCGTCTGGGCCTGGACATCGGCGCCTCGGCGGCAGACAGGCTCGTCGTCGGCGGCGGCGCCTCCGGCCGGACGGGCCTTCTGCTGAACATCGCCCCGGCCGACGCGCGACTTCTGGCCAAGGGCCTGACGGTGGTCACCGTCGGCTCCAGTTCGGCGTCGAACGCCTTCTACGTCGCCAATCCTGACCAGGGTTTGGTCCGCTACGCCGTCAGCTACGACTCGGCGGCGCGGGCCTATCTGCTGAACGCCTCGGCCGGCCTGGCCGTCCACCAGACCGTGCGGGCGGGTGAAGGCCTCGCCACCGCCTGGCGCGCCTCCGCCGACGCCTTCGGGGCGGAGCAGTCGATGGCGCGCGCCGCCGGCGGCGC
>MGLN01000081.1:8247-17218 GCA_001796045.1 Caulobacterales bacterium RIFOXYB1_FULL_67_16
CAAGCTTCGACCTCGCCTATGACCAGACCACGGCGGGCGGTCAGATGGGCGCCTCCCTGGGCGCACGCGACTTTGCCGGCGGCCAGGCCATCGTCGGTCTCACCGGCGGCTACGTGGATTCCCGGCTGGCCTTCGACGACAGCGGGCTGAGAGCGGATATCGAAACCGTCAACGCCGGCGTCTATTCAGCCTGGCGTAGACTGGGCTTCTTCACCACCGCGTTGATCAAGGCGGATCGCCACCATCTCAAGCTCCGCAGCCCGGCCGCAGGTTTCGAGGCGGATGTGGATGGAACGAGCTGGGGCGGACAGATGGAGGCCGGCTATCGCATCGCCCTGGAAGGCGGCGGTTTCGAACCTCTCGTCGGCCTCGACTATGTGCGAAGCGGCATGGACGATCTCGAGGTTCTTGGACAGCGGGTCGTGTTCGATGATCGCGGCGGTTTCTCGGCGCGGGTGGGCGCCCAGGGCTTCATCCGCAAAGACCTGGCCGACAACCGCGCCGTGATCATCTCCCTGGCCGTCGAGGCGGTTCAGGATCTCGACACCGACCAGACCGGACGCCTGGTCAGCGGCGGCCAGACCGATGCTGTCGCTCTGGAAGGCCAGAAGACCTTCGCCCGAACGCGGTTTGTGGCCCAGTTCCAGACCGGGGGCGGCCTTCAGGCCTTTGTCCAGGGCGAGGGCCGCTTCGGCGAGAACCAGTTGGGCGGCGGCGTCCGCGCAGGCGCGCGCTACCGCTTCTGAACCGTTCGACGCGGGCGCTCGTCGCCAGCGTCGTTCATTCCGCGCGTGTCACCCGTCCCTGTCCGCGACGCGGGATGTAGGCCGCCGCCGAAAGGCGGCGGCCATTTTTATTGCATGAGAGGACGGCGCGCCGTGGACCAGGCAGGCGTAGAAGGGCGATCTCGAACAGCGTCGAAGTAGCGGCCGGGAGTCAAGCCCGTCACCCGCTTGAACAGCCGATGAAAATGGGACGCGCTGATCCCGGCCGCCTGCGCCAGCGCATTCAAGGTCGGCGTTTGCCCCATGTCATGGACTTGGGCGCAGGCGGCTTCCACCAGGGCGCGTTGACGCTCGTAAAGGGCGGGCTCCTCCGGCCGGCATCGACGGCAAGGACGAAAGCCCGTTCGGCGCGCCTCCGCGAGCGTTTCGTGAAAACGGATGTGTTCGGGCCTCGCCTTTCGCGAGGGGCAGGTGGGCCGGCAGTACACGCCGGTCGTTACGACGGAATACCAGAAGACGCCCTCCGCGCTTGGATCTCGCCCATGAACCTGGGCGAGGCGACGCCCTCGCTGGGAGGACGAATGGACAGTGGATGTCTCAGGCGTGCACATGGCGTCTTCCAGAATGGGCGTTTCCGAGAAGACGCCGCCGAGACGACGACGCATTATGATCCAGGCGTGAGATTTCCGGCGCTGATCAGGCGCGCATGATCAGCACCCGGATTAACAGGGCATAGCCCAACTCGCCCCTATCCGTGCGCCGCCTTACGCGACGCCAGACTTTCGTAGACGGCGTCCCGCAAGGACTTGAGGCGGGTGTTGAGATCGCCGAGTTCAGGCGCTGTCTGTCTTGAGGCGTCCACCAGCGCCTCGCCTAGACACCCGGCGCGTTCCTTGAGAGCTCGACCCTCATCGGTCAGGGTGACCACCACCTGGCGCTCGTTCGCAGGGTTGCGCGCCCGCCCGACAAGACCTGCGCTCTCGAGCCGTTTCAGCAGGGGCGTCATGGTGCTGGGTTCCAGCGCGAGTTCGTCCGCGATGTCGCCGACCGTCCGGCCGTCCTCGCGCCAAAGCACGTTCATCACGAGATACTGCGGATAGGTGACGCCCAACGCGTCCAACAGGGGCTTGTACGCCCGCTGGATGGCCATGCCGGTCGAATAGACGGTGAAGCAGAGCTGGTCCTCCATGGGGACCGGACCTTTTGATTTGGACATTGGGTTTATTCGTTCCTGCGGATCAAAAATCATATTGCGATAATTATTACGCTCGCAAGATGTCACTGTCGAGGCGGGATCGACTGGACGAAGCCGTGGTGCGCCAAAGTCGGAACGGCCGGGCCGACGGGCGGGCTCAGGAAATCATCCTCGCGCCACATCAGAAGATCGTCGTGCGACTGGCGGAGGGCGGAGCGCCGCCCGCCGCAGGTCCCTCTCCTGCCCCTCCTCCGGACAGCAGGCGGCCCTCTTAAGGCCCATTCCCAGGGAGGTTGATCCCCCGCCGGCGCGCACTCCGAGCTTGGCGCGACCGATATTTATCTATCGCGATAAATATCGACTTGACGGCCCCTACATCCCAATGCATTCTTTGTTTGCGCGATAAATATTATCGCACTTATACGTTCTCTGGTTCTCTATCGCCATTCCAGCCTGCTCGAAGGAAACAACCATGATCAAACTGCCCAAAATCCTCCTCGCCGCTGTCGGCGCCGCCAGCATCGGCGGGGCCGCTCAGGCGGAAGCCAATCCGACGATTCCATCGGATCAGAGCGTGCGTAACATCGTCCTCGTCCACGGGGCCTTCGCCGACGGTTCCGGCTGGCGCGCTGTCTATGAAGACCTGACCGCTCGTGGCTACCGGGTGACCATCGTCCAAAATCCCCTCACCTCGCTCGCCGACGACGTGGCCGCCACCCGCCGCGCCCTGGCGCGCCAGGACGGCGGAACCATTCTCGTCGGCCACTCCTGGGGCGGCGTGGTGATCACCGAGGCCGGGGTCGACGACAAGGTGAAGGGTCTGGTGTACGTCTCCGCCCTGACCGCCGATGTCGGCGAAACGGCCGGCGACCAGTACGAGGGCTTTGGCATCCCCTCGACCTTCGTGGTCGAAGAACAGGCCGACGGCTTCGGCTTCATCAGCGCCGACCGATTCAAGGAAGGATTTGCGGCCGACGTCGGCGATGCGGATGTCGCCTTCATGCGCGACTCCCAGGTGCCCATCGCCATGTCGTCTTTCGCCACACCTGTCACCCAGGCTGCCTGGAGGACCCGCCCGAGCTGGTTCATCGTCGCCACCGAGGACGCCGCCATCGCCCCGGCTATGCTGCGCCAGCAAGCGGAGAAGATCGGCGCCGTCAAGGTCGAGATTCGCGCCAGCCACGTGCCGATGATCTCGCAGCCGCACGCCGTCGCCGACGTCATCGATCAGGCCGCCCGTAGCGCCGGCCCGCAGGCGAACTGATCCCTTCAGACTGACCGCAGCCGACTTCGCCTCTAACCATCCCCTCAAAGGACTTCGCCATGACCTACCTGACCCTCTTCGACAACACCCGCCTGTTTTACAAGGACTGGGGGCCCAAGGACGCCCAGCCGATCGTCTTCCACCATGGCTGGCCGCTCAGCGCCGACGACTGGGACAACCAGATGCTGTTCTTCCTGGACAAGGGATTTCGCGTCATCGCCCATGATCGCCGCGGCCACGGGCGATCGGACCAGACCGATACGGGCAACGACATGGACACTTACGCCGCGGACGTCGCGGAATTGGCCGAGGCGCTTGACCTGAAGAACGCCATCCATATCGGTCACTCCACCGGCGGGGGCGAGGTCATCCGCTACGTCGCCCGCAGCCGGCCTGGCCGAGTCGCCAAGGCCGTGCTGATCGGCGCCGTGCCGCCGATCATGCTGGCTACGGCGGCCTATCCCGGCGGCCTGCCGATGGCGGTGTTCGACGGGTTCCGTGACGCGCTCAAGCAGAACCGCGCGCAGTTCTTCCTCGATGTGCCGTCGGGTCCCTTCTACGGCTTCAACCGAGAAGGGGCGGAGGTGAGCGAAGGCTTGATCCGCAATTGGTGGCGCCAAGGCATGGCGGGCGGGGCAAAGGCCCAGTACGACTGCATCACCGCCTTCTCCGAAACTGACTTCACCGAGGATCTGAAGGCCGTGTCCCTGCCGGTGCTTTTGCTGCATGGCGAGGATGATCAGGTCGTGCCGATCGAAGCCTCAGCGCACCAGGCCATCAAGCTGTTGTCGAACGGAACCCTGAAGACCTATCCCGGCCTGTCCCACGGGCTGTTCGCCACCCATCCAGAAGCTGTAAACGCCGACCTGCTGGCGTTCATTCAAGCATGAGGCAGCCGGCTGTTGAGTGCGGGACCTCGCCTCCTGCATTCAACAGCCGCCTTTCATCCCAAGGTCGCAAGGGGCAAGACGGCACCGCGTCGACGGTCTCGCGACATGCGAACTTCACAATGAGCCGGTAGAGGGCCGGACGGTGGGGGCGCCGTTGGCATATGACCGCGATGACAGTCAGGCGTCAGAGGATTGGGCGCCGATCCGTGACTTCGTTCGACGCCTCGCGCGTCGGCGCTTGGGCCGTTCCGACCTGTCCGAGGACGTGGCCCAGGAGACGGTGCTGCGGCTCGTGCAATACGGCCGCAACGGCGTGCCGATCGACAACCTTTACGGTCTGGCCCTTCGTATCGCGGAGAATCTCGTGAAAGAGCATTTCCGCCGTGAACACCGATGGGGTCAGGTGGAGCTGAGCGAAACCCTGGCCAGCGCAGAACCGGCGCCGGACCGGGTCATCGAAGGCCGAGAAGCCGTCGAGACCCTGAAGCGCGCCTTGGCGAAAATGCCCGCCTTGAGACGGGACATCATCATCCGTCGTCGCGTTCAACACCAAAGCTGCGCAGCCATCGCGGCTGACCTTCGGCTCAGCGTCAAGGCGGTCGAGAAACATGTGACGCGTGGACTGCTCGACCTCAACGAGGCGTTCGGTCAGAACGGGCCGGGTCGGGGGAAGGTGAATTGAAGACGGATCGGAAACGGATCATGGCCGATGCGGCGGTCTGGGTGGACAGGATCAGCCGGCCTGACGCGAGCAGTGAGGAGGCGGCGGCCTTCGAGCGATGGATGGGAGAGAGCGAAACTCATCGGCGCGCCTTCGCCGACCTTGCGGCCCTGTGGCGATCCGACGCCTTGGCCGAGGCCGCAGGCGACGCGGCGAGGGCTGCGCCTCGACGCCGGGAGGGGGCGCCCCTCTGGCGCCTGGGCGTTCCCGCCGCCGTGGCGGCGGCCTGTGCGGCGACCGCGGTCCTGTTCACGCCCTGGATGGATCATCGGACGCTGGAGACCGCCCGGGCCGAGCAACGCGAGGTGCGACTGGCCGACGGCTCCCTCGTGCGGCTGAGCGGGGCTTCGCGCCTGGTGGTTCGGCAGAGCCCGGTGCGGCGCACCGCCGTTCTCGAGCAGGGCGAAGCCTTTTTCGACGTGCGACACGACGGCCGCGCCTTCGCGGTCTCCGCTGACGAGGGGGACGTCGAGGTGATGGGAACAGCCTTCAATATCGACCGGCTTTCGTCCGACCGCATCGAGGTCGCCCTCTATCGCGGCGCCGTTCAGGTCCGCGGCCGATCCAAGGAGACGATGGTTCTCAGGCCCGGCGAACGTGTGGTGCTGGAACGGGGAAGACTCCAACGCGGCGCCCCCTTAGGCGGAGACCGTCCGGATTGGATCGACGGATGGTTCGACACTCAGGACGCCAGCTTGGAGCAACTCGTGGAGGAGCTGGATCGCTTCTCGGCCAAGCCCATCACCCTGGATTCTGCAGTGCGGCGTATGCGCATCAGCGGGCGGTTCCAGGTCAACGAGCCGCAGTCCGTTCTCGCCCTGATCCAAACCGCCTACGGCGTGCGCGTTTCCGAGGACAAGGACCGGATACGGATTGATCGTGGCGATTTGTAGCGAAACCGTCTCCAATATTTCACCTTGGAAAAGGTAGGGTTCTAATCCGGCCGGACATCTCACCCGCAGGCCTTCGAGCCTATGCTTCCACGGGGGATATCCGACATGAGATTCGATCTGACGCTGCGCGCGTCCGCCTTCACCCTTGCGGCTGCCCTTGCCGCCGCCAGCCCGACCATTGCGACCGCTCAGGCGGCTCAGCAGGTCTTC
Source organism: Caulobacterales bacterium RIFOXYB1_FULL_67_16 (assembly GCA_001796045.1). Classification (GTDB taxonomy): domain Bacteria; phylum Pseudomonadota; class Alphaproteobacteria; order Caulobacterales; family Caulobacteraceae; genus Brevundimonas. Next base: position 14,146 of record MGLN01000081.1, read on the forward strand.
TCCATTCCGGCCCAGGATCTGTCGCTGGCGCTCAACACCTTTTCTCGGGCCACCGGCCTGCAGGTCGCGGCCCAGCCCCAGACCTTGCGCGGCCGACGCAGTAACGCCGTGGAGGGGCGTTACACGCCCGCCGAAGCCCTCTCGCGCCTAACGGCCTCCAGCGGCGTCAGCGCGCGTATTGTCGGGCGGTCGGTGCTGATTGACGCATCGACGCAGGCGCCCGCCGCCCCGCGCACGGCCAGGGCCAGGGCCATAAACACCGCTCGCGCCACCCCCTTGGATGAGACATCGGCCTCGACGTCACAGACCGCCGAGCTGGATGAGATCGTCGTGACCGGCTTTCGCGCCAGCCTGAACGCCGCGCGGGATCTGAAAAGAAACGCCGTGGGCGCGCAGGACGTCATCGTCGCTGACGATATCGCCGCCTTTCCCGACCTGAACCTGGCGGAATCGCTGCAGCGCGTCCCCGGGGTGGCCATTACGCGGGACGCCGGCGAGGGCCGCCAGATCTCGCTGCGGGGTCTGGGCCCGGACTTCACCCGCACCCAGCTGAACGGCATGGAAGTGCTGGGCAACACCTCCTCCGGTTTCGACAACCGGGGTTCGGTCAGCCGGACCCGCAGTTTCGACTACAGCCTGTTCGCCTCGGAGTTGTTCAACCGTGTGACGGTCGAGAAATCCTATTCGGCGGAGCAGGACGAGGGCGGCATAGGCGGCACGATCGGCCTGACGACGGCGCGTCCGTTCGACTACAGCGGGTCACGCACGGTGCTGGGCGCCAAGGCGCAGACCAACTCGAACACCGACAGCGTCACGCCGCGCCTCATCGCCCTGGTGTCCAACCGCTGGGAAAACGGCGCCGGCGAGTTCGGCGCCCTGCTTTCGGCGGCCTATACGCGCAACGACGTCAATGAATACGGCATGCGCAGCTGGAATTGGACCAAGATCAATGTCGGCGCCGCCAATATCGGCCCGAACGTCTCCGCCGCCGACCGTGACCGACTGGTCAACGCCACGGGTCTGAACCGCGTCTCGGCGCCCCAGGCCGTCAGCCCGTCTACCTGGTACGCCGAGCGCGAACGCGTCGGCCTGACCGGCTCGCTGCAGTGGCGACCGAACGACCGAACCGAGATGAGCCTGGATCTGCTCTACGGCACGCTCAGCAACGATCGTGACGAATACGCTCTGGCGCCCGCCGGCGTGAACGCCCTTACCGGCAACGTCACAGGAACGCAGAGGCTGAACGCGGTGGAAATCCGCGGCGACAGTATCGTCTACGCCGACTGGTCCGGCGTCGACATGCGCAATGAAGCCAAACATTCCGAAGACGAGACCACCTTCACCCAGGCGGTGTGGAACGGCGCCTATGAGCTCAGCGACAGCCTGCGTTTCAACGCCTTGGTCGGCTACGCCAAGTCCGAGTTCGACGGTCCGATCTTCGACAAGGTCTTCATCCAGGCGGTGAACAAGGGGCTGACCTACGACTATCGCGGCGGCAGTCCGGTGGCGGTACGCTATGGGTTCGACGTGACCGATCCGACCCAATGGGGTCTGATGCGCGCCGACGCTCGCGAGGACTTCATCACGAGCGAATACAAGACGGTTGAGTTGAACGGCGTCTGGGACCTCGCGCCCTCGTCGCGCCTGAAGTTCGGCGTGGCGCACAAGGATTTCCAGAACGAGGGCTGGCAGCGCTTCAACCGTGTGGACTCGTACAACAATCCCAGCCGCCCTGCGCCGGTGCTCGAGGTCATCCGCTTCGACTCTCTATTGCCCTATGTGGTGGCGGATGTGGCGGCGACCTTCGACCGTACGGGTCAGCTGCGCGACCTGACCGTCGCCAACGACCGCGCCGGCACCAACTACGCCCTTACCGAGAAGACGGCGGCCGCCTTCGTTCAGTATGAGCTGGACGCCCAGATCGGCTCGATGCCGCTGCGGGCCAACGCGGGCGTGCGCTACTATTCCACCGATCTGACCTCGGCCGGCACGGTGGCGACCAATGCGGGCCTTGCGCCGGCCGTCATCAAAAGCAGCTACGACGGCTATCTGCCGGCGGCGAACCTCGCGCTGGAAATCCGGCCGGACATGATCCTGCGACTGGGCGCCAGCCGCAACATCAGCCGCCCCAGCCTGGACGATCTGCGCGCCGCCGGTTCGGTGAGCTTCACCCCCTTCGGCGGAAGCGTTAGCGCGGGCAATCCGAACCTGGAGCCATTCCTCGCCGACTCGGTGGAGGCCTCATGGGAATACTACATGGGGCGGAGCGGCTATGTCGCTCTGGGCGTCTTCTACAAGAAGATGGACTCCTTCATCACCGCCGAAACGGCGTCGGTGCGCTATGGGGACATCGGCTATCCGCTGTCCTTGCTGGGGCCGGACCAGACGGCGGACACCATCTATTCCTACAGCAGGCCCGTGAACGGCGACGGCGCCTCGATCAAGGGCGCCGAGATCTCGCTCCAGCGTGACTTCGACTTCCTCCCCGCGCCGTTCGACGGGCTCGGCATCAGCTTCAACGCCACCTACGCCGAGGGCGAGACGGACGCCATGGTCGACGGCGTGCGTCGCACCCTGTCGCTGTCGAACCTGTCCAAATGGTCGTCGAACGCGACCCTCTACTACGAGACGGACGTCTGGGGCGCGCGCGTCTCCAGCGCCTATCGCGACGGCTATCTGGACGGGATCGGCGGGAACGGGAACGTCGGCTCCGGCTACCACGACACCACCAATATCGACGCCACCGCCTTCTGGAACGTGACCCCGTCTCTGAAGCTGGTCGTGGAGGGCATCAACCTGACGGACGAGGCCATCGATCAGTATGCGGACGTGGTCGAACAGAGATCGACCTCTTACACCAAGAGCGGCCGTACCTTCACCGTCGGCCTGACCTACGCCTTCTAATGCTGCAAAGCGGGCCGTCGCAGCGATTGCGGCGGCCCGTGAGCGCAGGGAAGCCGATCGGACTTGCGGGCTTGGCCTGCTGGACGCCGCTGGATCGGCCCTCAGTTTTGAGACAGCAAAAAGCCGCCGAACGATTTGTTCGGCGGCTTTTTTTATTTGGGTGCGGGAG
>MGLN01000082.1:0-9614 GCA_001796045.1 Caulobacterales bacterium RIFOXYB1_FULL_67_16
ATCGGGCACGCGAGACGTCTCCAGCATCTTTAGAATCCGTATTTGGCGAACAGGATCAGTCGGGTCATGTCGCCGCTCGCGCCGGATTCGATTTCGCGGTCGGCGAACATCAGCTCGGCCCCCACATCAAACGCCGTAACCGGCGACCAGATCAAGTTGGCGTGGACGCTCTGGGCCGACCGGTTGACGGCCAGACCGGTCACGGTCGTGTCATTGTCCACCTTCTGGGCCGACCAGATCAGGCTGGACCGCCAACCAGGCGCCCAGACGTGGCGATAAGCGGCGAAGCCGGCGACGACGCCGATCGCATCCAGTTCGCCCGAGGCGTCCAGCACCGCGTCGTTGGAGAAGTTCAGCCCGACATAGCGGCCGATGCCTTCGCCGCCCGTCACCATCAGACGAACGTCGTCCTTGGACCCGACCTTGATCTTGGTCGAGGCGGACAGGCCCCAGCCGGTGGCGGTGGAATCGATGCTGGTCGACGGGTTCTGGTACTTCAGCTGGCGCAGCAGACCGGCGAACTGCAGATCCCCCCACGGCCGCGCCAGGGCATAGCGGGCGGTGAAGTCGGGCAGGCTGTTGTCGTCGGCGATGATGCGCGTTCCGCCGCCGAACGGGGTGACGGTCGTTTCCGGATTTTCGACCGAGATCGACAGAGGCCCTCTGGTATAGCGGACCTGGACCTGGCGGGCGAAGACCGTGCCCTCGGCCGCGCCGATGAAGTCGGCGGATTCAGGCAGGACGGCGGTGTTCTGGAAATTGGTCCACTCCTGACCGATCAGCCAGTTGTCGATGGTCACGAAGGCGCGGCGCAGGGCGGGGTTGGCGGGGCTGGTGGTGCGCTGGTCCGCCGTGCCGGGCAGGGTCTGGAAGTCCATCTCCAGCCGCGTGCCGACCTTGTGACCGCCGACCAGACCGTCGGTCGTCAGCCAGAATCGGGTCTGGCGGGCGTTGAAGTCGGTCGCCGTATCCTCGTTGGCGCCGCCGATGGGGATGGAGCCGGGGATATGGAATTCACGCAAGGCGTCGCCGTTGATCGGATCGCCGCCGGAATAGTTCGAGGCGGACGCATCGACCTTGATGAAGCCGCCGAACTTCACCGTATGGTCGCCGATCCGGAAGCCGTCGGCGGGCGCTGCGGCCTGCTGCACCGGAGCCGGTTGAGCGGGCCGGGTCTCCAGCCGGATGATGTCCTGCTGCTGCGCGGCCTGCTGGGTGCGGGCGGCGACGACTTCGGATTTGAGGGCGTTCAACTCGGCTTCAAGCTGAGCGATTCGGGCTTCGAGGGCGGCCTGGGCGTCTTGCGCCGAGGCGAGGCCGGGGGCCAGAAGCAGGGCTGCCGCCGCGCATCCTCCCGCCAGGCTGGATCTGTTCATGATGGTTCCTCCCTGGCTCGTCTGTCGCGAGCGTCCGAGCGAACCTTTTCCCCAAGGGACGTATGCGGCCATTAGCCATTGGTCTAGTTTCGACGAAAGTCGAACCGCGCCATGCTGCTGCGGACGCGGCCGTAAAGCATGCTGCGCAAGGGAAGGACGCCTCATGGACCGTATCGTCGTCGCCGACGATCACCCGCTGTTCCGCGCCGCGCTTCGCTCCGCCGTCGAAAAGGCTGCGCCCGGCGCGACCGTAGACGAATGCGCCAGTCTGGCCGAGGCGCGGGCGGCGCTGGCCGACGTCACGGTCGATCTGTTGTTGCTCGATCTGAAACTGTCGGACAGCGAGGGCATGGCGGGGCTCAGCGCCATTCGCGCCGAATATCCCACCGTACCGGTCGCCGTGGTGTCCGCCAGCGAAGACCCCGTCGTGGTGCGTCGCGCCCTGGCCCTTGGGGCCGCCGGCTTCATCCCGAAGTCCGCCGGCCTGCCGCAGATGGTCGAGGCCATCGCCGCCATTCTGGCCGGTGACTCCTGGGCGCCGGATATGTCGCAGGGGGAGGCGGACGACCTATTGGACCGGATCGCCAGCCTGACCCCGTCGCAGCAGCGGATCCTCGAAGGGCTGAAGGCGGGCCGCCTGAATAAGCAGATCGCCTTCGACCTCGGCGTCTCCGAGGCGACCATCAAGGCGCACCTCACCAGCGTCTTCCGCAAACTGGGGGTCCAGAACCGCACCCAGGCCGTGATCCTGGCGAAACAGCTCGATCCGGCCTAGCGACCTAGCTCGACAGGAAGGCCTTCAGCGCCGCCGGCTTGATCGGCTTGGGCAGCAGCACCGCGCCGGCGGCCGTGGCCCGGTCGTTCAGACCGTCGCGGGTGTCGGCCGTCACCAGGGCGATCCGCCGCACGCCGCGCGGCCTAAGTCCGTCAACCACCGCAAACCCGTCGGCGCCTTCGCCCAGATGCAGATCCACGACGGCCGCGTCGAAAGGACCTTCAGCCTGCAGGCCGGCCTCGACCGTGGAGACCAGCGTCGGGCGGGCCCCCCAGCGCGTCAGCAGGGCCTCCAGCGCCTCGAGGATCACCGGCTCATTGTCCACGCACAGGACTCTCAGGCCGGCCAGGGGCAGACCGGTCTCGGGGGGTTGAGCGACCTCGGCGGCCCGGTCCGGCGCGGCCCGCGGCACGGTGATGCGAAAGATGGAGCCCCGCCCGACGCGAGAACTCAGCTCCAGGGGATGGTCCAGCAGGCTGGACAGCCGCCGAACGATGGCCAGCCCTAGGCCTGCGCCGGGTTCGTCGACCGGGGCGCCGGGCAGGCGGACGAACTCGCCGAAGACCGTCTCCTGGTCTGCGTCGGGGATGCCGCGCCCCGTGTCGCAGACCAGCAGCCGCACCGTCTCGCCGCGCCGACGCGCCCCGACCAGCACGCGGCCGGCGTCGGTGTAGCGGATGGCGTTGGCGATCAGGTTCTGCAGCATGGATCGCAGCAGATCCCGATCCGACAAGACCCACAGGCCGCTCGACACGAAGGTCAGACCCAGACCCTTGGCCTCGGCCACGGGGGCGTACTCCCGCCGCAGTTCGTCGAACAGGCCGTCCAGCGACAGACGGGTCACCGCCGCTTTGACCCCGCCGGCCTCCAGCTTGGACAGGTTCAGCAGGGCGGTCAGCAGACGGTGGGCGCTGTCGATGGCGCGGTCGGCGTTGAGGGCCAGGGTGCGGCTGGCGGGACCCGCGTCCGGCCCCGACACCCCCGGCTCCTCCTTCAGCGCGGCGATGAACAGGCGGGCGGCGTGGAGCGGCTGCAGCAGATCATGGCTGGCGGCGGCCAGGAAGCGGGTCTTGGACGCGGTCGCATCCTCGGCGACGCGCCGGGCTTCCTCCAGCCGTGCTGTGCGGTCGGCGACCCGGGCCTCCAGTCGTTCATTGGCTTCTTCCAACTGGCTGGCAGCCCGTCTCAGGGCTGTGATGTCGGTATAGCTGGTCACATAGCCCCCGCCGGGGATGGGAGCGCCGGACGACCGCAGCACGCGTCCATCGGGTTGCAGCCGTTCGTGGTCATGGGGAATGCGGCGGCTGAGAGCCTCCAGTCGACGCTCGACCCAGGCGTCGATATCGTCGGGGCTCTCGCCTCGCTCGGCGTTCAGACGATAGATGCTGGCGATGGGTAGGCCGACATGGACGAAGCCGGCAGGAAGGTCGAACATGGACACATACCTGCGATTCCAGGCTGTTACACGTAGATCTTCATCGACCACAATCACGCCCTGGTCGATATTGTCCAGGGTGGTCTGCAGCAGGTCTCGGCTGAACTGAACGGCCTGGGACGCCTCGTCCAGCATTCGCACCACATCCTCGGGGGCGCGGCCGCCGCCGGCCAGAGCCGCAGCGATGACTCGCCGCGCCGAGGCCGCGCCGATGGCGCCGGCCAGCATGCGCTCCGCCGCTCGCGCCAGACCGGCATCGGCCGGATCGGCGTCGCGCAGCCGGACGTCGGTCTCGCGGCTCCACGCCGCGAAGGCCCTTTCGGCCCGTTCGTCGCCGATGAAGCGGGCGACCAGAGCCCGCAGATCGCCGACCGAGGCGCCGGACGGCGACGGCTTGGCCTCCAGCCAGTCCGGCCCCAGCCGATCGACGAAGGCCCGCGCCTGCACCCGGTCTATCAGCCTCGGCTGGGCGAAGCGCGACACCCCGACATAGGCCGCGAGATTGAGCCCAAGGCTGACAAAGACGCCCAGGGCCAGCGGATCCTTGACCCCCATCATCACATGCGGGTGCCAGGGCGCCCCCGGCGCCAGCTGGGGCAGGGCCAGCATGACGATCCAGACCGCGATCCCCACCGTCATCCCCGCCAAGGCCCCGTGAGAATGGCCGCCGCGCCAAAGCACCGCCCCAAACAGGGCCGGGGCCAGCTGGGCCATGGCGGCGAAGGACACCAACCCCATGGCCGCCAGACCCCGGGACTGATCGGTCGCCTGATAATAGAGCCAGGCCAGCAGCAACACGGCGACAATGGCGCCCCGCCGCACCTGCAGGATCACGCCCGACATGTCCGAGGCGTCGCCGCGCATTCGCCACCGATCCCGCGCTAGCAGCGGCAGGATCAGGCTGTTGGACACCATGGCCGACAAGGCGACGGCCTCGACGATCACCATGGCGGTCGCGGCGGAGAAGCCGCCCACGAAGACCACGGCGGTCAGAAGCGACTCCCCCCGCCCGAACGGCAGCGCCAGCACCAGCAGGTCGGGATTGGTCGAGGGCGCGAACAGGGCTCCGGCCGCCACCAGCGGCAGCACGGCCAGGCTGGTCAGGACCAGATAGGCCGGAAATATCCACCGGGCGCGTCTCACATGACTGGGGTCGGCCCCCTCGACGAAGGCGACGTGGAACTGGCGAGGCAGGCAGAAGATGGCCAGGGTGGCGATCAGGGTAATGGCAACGAAGCGGGGGGTCGGCTCGGGCGGGGCGGCCAGGGCGCCCAGTCCTTCCAGGCTTCGCGCCACTGACCCGTTCTCGAGAAGTAGGAGGAGGGCGAAGACCGCCACCATCACCAGGGCCCCCAGTTTGACCAGGGACTCCAGACCTATGGCCTGGATCAGGCCGCGATTGTGTTCCGTCAGGTCGGGCCGTCGCGCCCCGAACAGGATGGCGAAGCCTGCCAGAACCCCCGCCAGGACCAGGACGGTGAGGCCTTCCGACCCCGCGACCGGTGTCCCCGCCGTCAGCAGGGCTCCGGCCATGGACAGGGATTTGAGCTGAAGGGCGATGTAGGGCAGGGACCCCAGGATGGCGATCAGGGTGACGACGGCGCCCAGGGTCTGGCTCTTGCCGTAGCGCGAGGCGACGAAGTCCGCCATCGACCCCACATTTTCGCGCCGAGCCGCAGCGGCGATCCGACGCCACAGCGGAAACAGGACCGTCAGACCCAGCACCGGGCCGATGTAGATGGGCAGATACTCCCATCCGTCGCGCGCCGCCGTGCCCACCGCGCCGTAGTAGGTCCAGGAGGTGCAGTAGATGGCCAGGGAGAGGGCGTAGACCGACGGACCCAGCCCGCGCCCCCGCGCGCCGGGCCGTTCCTGATGCCAGGCCACGCCGAACAGCACCGCCATATAGGCGACGACCAGGCCGAGGATCATCAGGCTGAACATGGCGGCATCTGAACCGGCGGGGGTGACTTTCACAAGAGAAAGGCGGGCCGTCTTGCGACGACCCGCCCCTCATCCACGTCTGATCGCAGGAAATCAGGCGTTTAGATCGACATCCTTGCCTTCCTTGACAAGCAGGAAGCCCAGCACGACCGTCGCGAGCGCCACGATGATCGGGTACCAGAGACCGGAGTAGATGTTTCCGGTCGCCGCCACGATGGCGAAGGCAGTCGTGGGCAGGAAGCCGCCGAACCAGCCGTTGCCGATATGGTAGGGCAGGGACATGGAGGTGTAGCGGATGTTTGTCGGGAACATCTCGACTAGGGCCGCCGCGATCGGCCCGTAGACCATGGTCACATAGAAGCCGAGGATGAACAGGATCAGCACGACCATCGGCTTGTTGACCAATGCGCTGTCCGCCTTGGCAGGATAACCGGCGGCGGTCAGGGCCTCGGCCAGACCGGCGTCCCAGGCCTTTTTCTGGGCGGCGAATTCGGCAGGCGCCAAGGCTTCACCGCGGAAGCTGGGCACGACGGCCTGATCGCCGATCCGGACCTCGGCCACCGTACCCGCCGGCGCTTCGACATTGGTGTAGGTCACCCCGGCCTTGGCCAGATGGGACTTGGCCAGGTCGCAGGAGTGGTTGAACACCGTCTTGCCGATGGGATCGAACTGGACGTTGCAGTCGGCCGGATCGGCATAGACCACGACCGGCGCCGAGGCGGCCGCTGCGGCCAGACGCGGATTGGCGGCCTGGGTCAGGGCGTTGAACAGCGGGAAATAGGTGAGGGCGGCGATCAGGCAGCCCGCCAGAATGACCGGCTTGCGGCCCACCTTGTCCGACAGCCAGCCCCAGAAGATGAAGAAGGGCGAGGCGGCGAGGAGGGCGATGGTCAGCATCACATAGACCAGGGTCGCATCCAGTTTCATCACCCGTTCCAGGAAGAAGAGGGCGTAGAACTGGCCGGTATACCAGATCACGGCCTGGCCTGCGGTGAGGCCCAGCAGGGCGATCAGCACCAGTTTGAGGTTCGGCCACTTGCCGAAGGAGTCTTTCAGCGGCGTCTTGGATCCCTTGCCCTCGGCCTTCATCCGCTTGAACGAGGGGCTCTCGGACAGTTTCAGACGGATCCACAGCGAGACGCCCAGCAGCAGGATCGAGACCAGGAAGGGAATCCGCCACCCCCATTCGGCGAAGGCCTCTTCGCCCACGGTGACGCGAACGCCCAGAATTACGATCAGGCTGAGCACCAGGCCGGCTGTCGCCGTGATCTGGATGAAGGAGGTGTAGAAGCCGCGTTTGCCATGCGGCGCGTGCTCGGCGACATAGGTGGCGGCGCCGCCGTACTCGCCGCCCAGGGCCAGACCCTGGATCAGCCGCATCAGCACCAGAATGATCGGCGCGGCGATGCCGATGGCCGCGTAGGGCGGCAACAGGCCGACGACGAAGGTCGACAGCCCCATCAGCAGCATGGTCACCAGGAAGGTGTTCTTGCGACCCCACAGGTCGCCCAGACGCCCGAAGACGACGGCGCCGAACGGTCGAACCGCAAATCCGGCGGCGAAGGCCATCAGGGCGAAGATATAGCCGGTCGTCTCGTTGACGCCCGAGAAGAACTGAACCGTGATGATCGCGGCCAGCGACCCGTACAGATAGAAATCATACCACTCGATAACGGTGCCGACCGACGACGCCAGGATCACCAGCTTGTCGTTCTTACCCACCACATACTCATCGACCGGCGCACCCGTGGCGCTGTCCGTCATTGCGTAGCCTCCCAGCTATCAGGTCTTTCCGACCATTCCCGCGCCGCAAGCGGCGCTGATTGCCGGGAGAGTGGCGCCGGCGCGAGCCGAGCGTCAGGGCGACTTTGGTCGAAGCCTCATTTTATCGCCTAAGATATATTATGCGAAAAATATCATACGGTCGATGGGCCGATCCGCTCACACAACCAAGCGATATCCAACGCCGGGTTCCGTCACGAGCAAGGTCGGCTGAGCCGGATCGGTCTCAAGCTTGAGCCTGAGCTGACCGACGACGACGCGCAGATATTGGACGTCGTGGGCGTGGCTGGCGCCCCAGACGGTCGTCAGCAGATCAATATGGCCCAGAACCTTGTCGGCGTTACGCGCCAGATGGGCCAAGACTTCGTATTCTTTGGGACGCAGCCTTACCCGCTCGCCGGCCCGGGCGACGATACGGCGGTCCAGGTCGATCATGACCGCCCCCGCCGCGACCACCCCGCCCGAGATCGGCGTCAACGCGACCTGGCGCAGCCCCGCTCGAATTCGGGCCAGCAGTTCTCCGACGCCGAACGGCTTTTCCACATAGTCATTGGCACCCAGGTCCAGGGCGGCGATTTTCTCCGCCTCCCGGTCGCGCGCCGACAGAATGATGATGGGGCCCTTGTAGAACTCACGCGCCCGGGTGAGCACGTCCTTGCCGTCCATGTCGGGCAGGCCGAGATCCAGGACCACGGCGTCGGGGCTCCACAGGGCGATGGCGCGCAGCCCTTCCTGCCCGCTGTCGGCGCGCTTGGGCTCATAGCCGGCGGCGTCAAGGGCCGGGGACAGAAAGCGGTGAATCTGGGGCTCGTCGTCGATGACGAGCACCTGGGGGCGGACGGCGGGCATCACAGCAGATCCGGATGGGTGGGGATGGACTTGGGCAGGCTGATCAGGATGCGGGTTCCGCGTTTCTCTCCGTCGGGGTCGTCCTGAATCGGGCTGGCGGCGGCGATCCGGCCCCGCAAGGCCTCGACGAAACCCTTGGCGATGGCCAATCCCAGGCCGGCGCCCTGGACCCGATCCGAGGCCCGGTCGCTGGACTCTTCCATGCGCCGGAACTTGTCGAACACCCGTTCCAGCTCGGGGGTGGGAATGCCCCTCCCCTCGTCCTCTATGGAGATAACCACAGCACTCCGGTCCTCGAAGGCCGCCAGTTCGATGGTCGTGCCGTCCGGGCTGTAGGCGATGGCGTTCTCGAGGATGTTCACCACGGCCTGCTCCAGCAGGCCCGGATCCGCCTCAACCATGCTGAGCTGGGCGGGAAAGTCGCGTGTCACCCGGCGCCGCCCCAACCGTCGCGACACACGTTCGGCGGCCGCGTTCAGGATGTCCCTCACATCGATCCAATCGGCCCGAACGTTCAGGCCGCCGCCCTCCAGCCGGGTCATGTCCAGCAGGTCGCCGACATAGCGGGAAAGGCGTTCGGCCTCCTCGCGGATGCTCAGCAAAAGATCGTCGCGCACCTCGGGCTTCAGGTCGGCGCCATAGTCGATCAGGGTCGTCGCCGATCCCAGCACGGTCGAGAGCGGCGTGCGCAGGTCGTGGCTGACGGAGTTCATCAGGGCGGCGCGGAACCGGTCGGTTCGCCGCAGGGTCTCGGTCTCCAGCGCCTGTCCCGCCAGGTCGGCGCGCTCCAGCGCCACGGCGCCCTGATCGAGCAGGGCCAGGGCCAGGCGCTCCTCGTCCGAACCGGACGTCACGGCCGAGGCGTCGATGCCCGCCACCCCTGCCCGTCCCCGAACCCCCTGCAGGGGTTGGAACCGCCATCGGCTTTGCGGCAGGGTGCCGGTGCCGTGTCCGGCGACTTCGCCGTGCATCCAGGCCCAGCGAGCGGCGGCCATGGCGTCGGCGCCCAGGGTCACGCCCTCCGGACTGGCGGCCGTCAGCACAATGTCGTCGCCGTCCGGCAGCAGGACCACGGCCCCTGCCCCCGCCGCCGCAGACGCCTGTTCGGCCAGGCTTCGGGCCGTTCCGGCGCGATCCTGGGCCGCAGACAGGGTCTGGCTGGCGGCCAGCAGGGCCGAGACGGCGGCGGCGCGCCTCTGGGCCGCCCGCGCCTGTTCGCGCACCCGTCCCGCCAGGGCCCCGGCGCCCAGGGCCACGGCCCAGAACAGCACCAGGGTGAGAAAGTCGGTGGGGGACCCGATCAGGAAGCTGTAACGCGGCTGAAGGAACAGGAAGTTATAGGTCAGAAAGGCCAGGGTCGCCGCCGCCAGGGCCGGGCGCAGGCCGTTCAACACCGCAGCCGCCACGACCGCCGCCAGATAGATGACGCCCAGATCGACCCGCTCGAACCGCG
>MGLN01000082.1:9720-10605 GCA_001796045.1 Caulobacterales bacterium RIFOXYB1_FULL_67_16
CGCTCAGCGTCACCGGTCGCGCGCCCAGTTGTTCCGCCAGTTTGAAGGCCTCGGACAGGCGCGCCATGGAGCGGGCGTCCGAGCGCGAACCTGACGGCCGTTCGACATGGGCCACCGACCAGGGGGCGTCCATCATCATGTCCGACATCCGCCGCCCGGTCCGCACCAGAGCGGCGCTCATGGCGTCGCCGCCCACCAGGACCAGGATCCGCTCGCCCGCCGCCCAGGGCCCGGACACGCCGCGATCCCGCAGATGCGACAGCAGTTGATCGTCCACCGTCTGGGCCGCGCGGCGCAGGGCCAGTTCGCGCAGGGCCGTCAGATTCTCAAGCTTGAAGAAGTTCTCGGACGCCACCCGCGCCGTCTCGGGCACATAGACCTTGCCCTCGGCCAGGCGGGCGCGAAGGTCCTCGGGCGTGATGTCCACCACCTCGATATCGTCGGCCTCGGTCAGGACGCTGTCGGGCACCGTCTCGCGCTGACGCACGCCGGTGATCCGCAGGATGACGTCGGACAGGCTTTCCAGATGCTGGATGTTCAGCGTCGTCCAGATGTCGATCCCGGCGTCGCGCAGCTCTTCCACGTCCTGCCAGCGTTTCGGATGGCGCGAACCGGGCGCATTGGAATGGGCGTACTCATCGACCAGCAGCAGACCGGGGCGGCGCGCCAGGGCGCCATCGAGATCGAACTCCATCAGCGACCGGCCGCGATGGTCGATCGGCGCGCGCGGCATGACGTCCAGCCCGCGCAGCAGGCTCATGGTCTCCTTTCGGCCGTGGGTCTCGACCACCCCGACCACCACGTCCAGCCCCTCGGCCTTTCGACGGCGGGCGGCGCGCAGCATTTCGTAGGTCTTCCCCACCCCGGGCGACATGCCCAGAAACA
>MGLN01000083.1:0-2673 GCA_001796045.1 Caulobacterales bacterium RIFOXYB1_FULL_67_16
AGGCGGCTGGGTTCGGTCCAGACCCCGGTCCGCTCGTCGAAGGGGGCGAAGGCGATGTCGCCGACGCCAATGGCGATCAGATAGGGCGGGATCGGATTGTCCATCCGGAAGCGCCAGGTCTTCATGCCGTTCGGCGCCGCTTCGCCCTGGGGCGTCAGCTGGTCGGCGCTCATGACCACGGTCAGGTCGGCGGGGGCGGTGATGCGGGCCGAATAGGTCTGGCGGATGCCGGGGCTGTCCTGGGTGGGCACCCAGGTCCGGGTCAGGATGGCCTGGCCCTGGCTGAACAGATAGGGCTTCCGGCCGCCCGCCGTCTGGCTGGGCGACAGCCATTGCAGGGCCGCCGCGTCGGGCCGGGTCGAATAGCGGACGACGATCTTGCGCCGCTCATTCGGAGCGAAGGCGGGGAAATAGACGGTCAGGGGCTGGCCCTTGATGGCGTCATTGTCGCCGACGACATAGCGCAGCGGCTGGCCGGCCGCGTCGCGGACGTCCTGGATATCCAGATTGCGGATGTCCAGGATGATCTCGTTCGCCCCGGGCGCGGCCAGGATGTCCAGGGTCGCTGTGCCCGAGAGGGTCTTGGCCTCGAAGTTCGCCGTCAGATCCAGGGCCACGTCGACGACGCGGGCGATCTCGGGGCGGGCGTAGGTGTGGCTGTCGACGGCGTCCGGACCGGGCGCCGGCGCCACGGCGGGCGGGGCCAGGCTTGCGCTCCCGGTGGTGGAACAGGCGCTCAGGCCAAGGGCCGAGGCCAGGGCGAGGGCGGAGACGAGGCCGAGGGCTTTACGCGTCATCGAGGGCTTTCCGGGTCTGTCGCAAGTACGGCCGGGAGAACGCGCGGAAACGGCGAAAAGATCAAGCCTCGACGCGCGGCGTCAGGCTGGCCGGGCCGCCGACGGCCGGTGGTGAGCCTGGAACAGCCGGCCCCGTTCGGCGAACAGGACCAGGCCGAGCGCGATCAGGCCGAACACGGTGAAGCCCGCCGCCATGGGCACGGTGGTGCCGTTGAACTGCTGTCCCACGGCGAAGCCCAGCAGGGAGCCGAAGACGGTGGAGATGAAGCCCTGGATCGAGGCGGCCGTGCCGGCGATATGGCCCATGGTCTCCATGGCCATGGCGCCGAAATTTCCGGCGATCAGGCCGAAGCAGAACATGGTCAGGGTCTGGAGGACCGCGAAGGTCCAGATCGTCTCATGTCCGCTGAGGGCGACGGCGGCATGTAGCGCCGACACCGCAGTGAAGCCGATCAGGGCGGTGTGCGAAATCTTGCGCGAGCCCAGTTTCACCACCAGCCGGGCGTTGACCAGGGAGGCCACCGCGATGCCGCCCGCGATGAGGGCGAAGACGGCGGGGAAGGCCGCCTCGGCGTCGAAGACGTCGGCGAAGATCTGCTGCGACGAGTTGATGAAGCCGAACAGGGCCCCGGTGATGGCCGTCATGGCCAAGGTGTAGCCGATGGCGGTGCGGTCGGTCAGGGCCGTGCGATAGGCCGAGGTCAGACGCTTCACCTGGATCGGCAGCCGGTCTTCCGGCTTCAGGGTTTCGGGCAGGCGCAGGCCCGCCCAGACGATCAGGGCCACCCCGATCAGGCCCAGACCTGCGAAGATCCATCGCCACGGCCCGACCAGCATGATCAACTGGCCCAGCGAGGGCGCCAGGATCGGCACGCCCAGGAAGACCAGAAAGCTGAAGGACATGACCCGGGCCATGGTGCGGCCCTCATAGCGATCGCGCACGATGGAGACGGCCAGCACCCGGGTGCAGGCGCTGCCCAGGCCCTGGCCGATCCGCGCCAGGATCAGCATCTCGAAGGTCGGCGCCAGGGTGGCCAGCAGGCTGAACACCACATAGAGGCCCACCCCGAACAGCAGCACCGACTTGCGCCCGAACCGGTCGGCGACCGGGCCGTAGATCAGCTGGGCCCCGCCGAAGCCGAGCAGATAGGCGGTTACCACCCACTGGCGGCTGTTCTCGTTGACCACCCCGAGGTCCGCGCCGATGGCCGGCAGGGCCGGCAGCATGGAGTCGATGGCCAGGGCGTTCAGCGCCATCATCAGGGCGATGAGGCACACGAACTCGACGAAGCCGGGCTCTTTCTTGGCGGGGACCGAGGCGGGGATGGAGGACATTGGGGCCAGATGCGCCGTCGTGCGACGAACCGCAACCATGCGCCTGTCATAAATTGCTGCAACGCAGCGAAATCGAGGTTGACCGCCGGGCGCCTCGCCAAAGCCAAGAAGCTTCGCTAGAGGAAGTCATGACAGAACAGATGACAGCACAGGCGGCGCTGGACCGCCTCGAAACCCTCTACACCCAATCCGTGACCAACCTGCGCGACGCCGTGCGGGACTTCGTCGAGACCGGCGCCCGGCCCGATCCGGTGCGGCGCGCCGAAGGCGTCTTCGCCTATCCCGAACTGCGCATCCGTTGGGACGGGGATCGTCCCCAGGACCTGGAGCCGCGCGCCTACGCCCGCCTGGCCAAACAGGGGACCTATTCCACCACCGTCACCCGGCCGGACCTGTTCCGCCCCTATCTGACCGAACAGCTGGGCCTGCTGGAGCAGGAATATGGCGCGACCTTCGAGGTCGGGATCTCGAAGCAGGAAATCCCCTTCCCCTATGTGACCGACGGGTTGGAGGTGGCGCTGGACCGGTCGATGACGGCCGC
>MGLN01000083.1:2682-8825 GCA_001796045.1 Caulobacterales bacterium RIFOXYB1_FULL_67_16
CTGGTTCCCGACCACGGACCTGGCCCATATCGGCGACGAGATCGCCGACGGCCTGTTCGACATGGGCGGCGACTTCCCCCTGTCGCACTTCGACGGCCTGCGGACCGACTTCTCCCTGGCGCGGCTGAGACACTACACCGGAACCCCGGTGGACGACGTCCAGTCCTATGTCCTGTTCACCAACTACAACCGCTACGTCGACGAGTTCGTGCGCTGGGCCATCGAACAGCTGCAGACGCCGGGGACGCCCTATGAGACCCTGTCCTGCGCCGGCGGGGTGATCATCACCCGCGACACGCCCAATCCCGAGGCGGCGATCAGCGACACGGCCTGGAAGAAGCACCAGATGCCGGCCTATCACCTGACGGCCCCGGGCCATCAGGGGGTGACCCTGGTCAATATCGGCGTCGGCCCGTCCAACGCCAAGACGATCACGGATCACCTGGCCGTCACCCGGCCCCACGTCTGGCTGATGATCGGTCACTGCGGCGGCCTGCGCGCCAGCCAGACCATCGGCGACTATGTCCTGGCCCACGCCTATCTGCGCGACGACCATGTGCTGGACGCGGTGCTGCCGCCCGACATTCCGATTCCGTCGATCGCCGAGGTCCAGCGCGCCCTGTACGACGCGACCAAGTCGGTCAGCGGCATGCCGGGCGACGAGGTCAAGCTGCGCCTGCGGACCGGCACGGTGGTCACCACCGACGACCGGAACTGGGAGCTGCGCTATTCCAAGTCGGCCCTGCGCTTCAACCAGAGCCGCGCCGTCGCCATCGACATGGAAAGCGCCACCATCGCCGCCCAGGGCTACCGGTTCCGCGTCCCCTACGGCACCCTGCTGTGCGTCTCGGACAAGCCGCTGCACGGCGAGATCAAACTGCCGGGCCAGGCCAACCGCTTCTACGAAGGCTCGATCTCGGAGCATTTGCAGATCGGCATCCAGGCGGTCGGCCTGATGCGGGACGAGGGACCGAAACTCCACTCCCGCAAGCTCCGCGCCTTCGACGAGCCGCCGTTTAGGTGAGATCTCTCTTGCCTCCCCCTTCCGCTTTGCGGAAGGGGGCTGAGGCTGTGGCGCATGGCCGTCTGCAAATGAAATACGGCGAGGGGGCTGGCTATGGTGCTTGATTTTCTTTGGCGTCTTCGGGGCAGCGTGGCGTTGGATCCGGCGGTGGCGGATCCGGTCGTGCTTGGTCGGATAGAGCAGTTGTTGAGCCGCCAGGGCAAAGATATTGCACGGCGGGGCGTTGGGGGTCTGTCCTTCAACGGACCGCTCTGGAGCATCGGGCTCCTTGTACAGTTCCGGTCAATGTACATCTTCGACCGAGGTCGCTTTTGGATCGCTACGGACGGGAAGGGACGCCGCCTCCGCTACAGACTGTACAGTCGTCAACTGATGGCCGTCTCTATCATCGGTGCGGGCATGTTTCTCGTCATAGGTTGGGCGACTGAAGGATCGGTGCGCGGCTTGGGTATCGGAGGGCTGGCCTTCGCCTGGCTTTACGGAATCAACTTCCTGCCGGCTGCCGTTCGCGTTCCGCTCGCCGTTCGAGGGGCCGTGCGAAAAGCCCGCCGCCAGATCTGATCCATCGCGAGATGACGCATAAAAGAGCACTTTACAAAACAAAGAACATTGTGCATCCTTTGGTCATCAGATTTCAGGAGGAGGGCGCAATGACGCGCGACACACAGACGATCCATGACGACATCGCCTATATGCGAGCCCTGGCCCACGAAGGACGGCACGCGCCATTGCTGGCGGGGCCGATCCTGGTCGCCGCGTCCTTCATCTTCGGCATCGCCAATGTGGGACAGTGGGCTTTGCTCACCGGGTTGATCGATGCATCGCGCTGGGCCTCGGTTTGGCTCTGGATCGGCGCGGGTCTGGTGTTCGGAGCCGCTCTGGCCGTCCTGATCGGCCGTATGAAGGGCAAGCCGGGTTATCAGTCGGCGGGCAATCGCGCCGTCGGCGCCGCTTGGACAGCGGTAGGATATGGGATCTTCGCGACCTGGCTGGGGCTGATGGCCATGGGGCTGAACACCGGCGACTGGTCCGCGATGATGGCGATGCCGACTGTCGTCTTTGTAGCCTATGGCTCCGCCTGGCTTGTCGGCGGGGCCATGACGAAGACCCGCTGGATGACCCTGACCGGGCTCGGCTCCTATGTAGGAGCGGTGGTCATGGGCTGGTTCGCCGGCGACATGGTCATGTATCTTGTCTTTGCGGCGGTGCTCTTCGCCGTCGCCCTGGTCCCCGGCCTGATCCTGATGCGGCAGGAACCGTCGGAGATCGTCTGATGGCGGACGACTTCGATATCAGCCGGATCGACGAGGTCATCCACGGGCGCATCCGGCTGGGCATCATGGCCTATCTGTCCGGAGCGGAGGTCGCCGACTTCAACACCCTGAAGGCCCGGCTGCAGACGACCGACGGCAATCTGTCGGTCCATCTGAGAAAGCTGGAGGAGGCGGGCTTCGTGGCCGTGACCAAGAGCTTCATCGGCCGCAAGCCCCTGACCGAGGCCCGTCTGACCGAGGAGGGGCGCGCCGCCTTCGTCGCCTATCTGGACGCCATGGCGGGGCTGCTGCCGGCGCGCTAAAAGCCTCGCCATGAGCCACCGTCTCCACGCCTTCGAGGCCATCGACAACTTTCGCGACTATGGCGACTACGCCACGGCGGCCGGGCGACGCGTGCGTCCCGGCCGCCTGCTGCGTTCGGCCCATCACGCCCGCGCCACCGACGCCGATCTGGAGCGGTTGAAGACTATGGGCCTCGGCGCGGTGGTGGACCTGCGGCGGCCCGGCGAGCGGCGGGACCAGCCGTCGCGACGGCATGAAGGCTTCGACGCCCTGCTGATCGAGGGCGGAATCGACGACGGGGCCGAGGCGCCCCACATCACCTTCCTGAAAACCGAAGACCTGACCCCCGCCTCCGGCCGCCGGTTCATGGAGCGGACCTATCGGTCCCTGCCGTTCGACCCCTCGCACATCGACGTCTTCGGTCGCTATTTCCAGACTTTGGGAGCCCTGGCGGGCGATCAGGACCGGCCCGTGCTGATCCATTGCGCGGCGGGTAAGGACCGCACCGGCGTCCTCGCCGCCCTGACCCATCACCTGCTGGGCGTGCACCGCGACGATCTGGTCGAGGACTATCTGCTGACCAATACCGCCGTCGATCTGGCGGGCCGCGCCCCGTCCATCGCCCGGCAGCTGCACAAGATGACCGGCCGCATCGCGTCGGACGAGGCGGTCACAGCCTTCCTGGGCGTCGAGCCCGCCTATCTGGAGGCCGCCTTCGCCGAGGTCGAGGCCCGGCATGGATCCCTGGACGCCTATCTGGACCAGGTCCTGGGCGTCGACGCCGCTCTGAGGGCGCGGATCGAGGCGCGGCTGTCGGCGTGAACGACCGCCTCGTCCATCTTGTTGTCCGCGATCATCCGTGGACGGAGCCTTTGAATGTCGCGGCCGGTATCGGCGGGGCGGATGGGGCCCTGGCCCTGTTGTCCGACGGCGGGCCTGGCGGACGCTGGTCCCATGTGGCGGCGGCGCCGGACCGGGTTCATGCGGGCGCAAGCGCGGGCGATCTGTTCGATCCCCTGCGCGATCCGGCCTGGGGCGCAGGGACGATCGGGCTGGCCGCCTATGACGCCGGGGCGCGACCGGCGACGGGCGAGCGGCCCCTCGTCTGGCCCGACCTGATCCTGGCTCGCTATCCGGCGATGCTGAGCTTCGACCATCATCGGCGGCATGTTCGCGCGGTGGGTCGGGGAGCGACGGCGGCGCAGGCTGAGGCGGCGGCCGCCCAGGCGTCGCAATGGCGAGCGGCGGCGGTCACGCCTGCGACGCCCGGCGCTCCGGCCGAGACCTTTACGGCCGAGGCGCCGGACCAGGCCTATCGCGACGCGGTCGCAGAAGTGGTCGCCCGCATCGGCGCCGGCGAGCTGTTCCAGGCCAATATCGCCCGCGCCTGGGGCGGCGCGCTGACGCCCGAGGCCGATCCGCTCGACGTGTTCCTGAGGCTGCAACAGGGGCGGGCCTCGCCCTATGGCGCCTTTTGGCGGATCGGCGAGCGGGCCCTGGTGTCCAATTCGCCGGAGCTCTTCCTGGCGTTCGACGGCGAGACCCGGCGCATCGAGGCGCGGCCGATCAAGGGCACGCGCGCCCGGTCTGCCGACCCGGTCCAGGACGCGGCCCTGGCCGCCGAGCTTCAGGCCAGCGCCAAGGATCGCGCCGAGAATCTCATGATCGTCGACTTGATGCGCAATGACTTGGCCCGCGCCTCGCGCGTCGGCTCGGTGGCGGTCGAGCGGCTGTTCGCGATCGAGAGCCACCCCACGGTCCATCATCTGGTCTCGACCGTGGTCGGTCGGGCCGAGCCGGGGGTGACGCCGGCCGACCTGCTGGAGGCGACCTTCCCGCCCGGCTCCATCACCGGCGCGCCCAAACATCAGGCCATGAAGGTCATCGCCGACCTGGAGCCGCCGCGCGGCGCCTGGTGCGGGTCCCTGTTCATTCTGGAGGAGGGGGGCGGCCTGACCGCCTCGGTCCTGATCCGCACCGCCGCGTTCGAGCGCCGGGACGGGCGTTGGCGCTTCCGCACCCTGGCCGGAGCGGGGATCGTCGCTGACAGCGATCCGGAGGCGGAGCTGACCGAGACCGAGGTCAAGATCTCCGCCCTGCGTCGGGCGCTCGCCGGCTGATCAGCAGTTGGCGCAGGTGATGACGGCCGAGCGGCGGGGCTCCAGGATGGCGCGGCGTTCAAAGCGGATTTCGGGCAGGAACCGCTCGAAAGGCGAATTATAGGTATAGGCCGCCTCGGCGATGATCACCGACTCGCCGTTCGCCAGCATGTCGGCGGGCACCTTGGCGTCGGCGACGGCGAGATCGCCCGAGAGGGCGCCGGTCGATCTGGAACTGCGGCTCCAGTCCACCTGATATTTGGTCGAGGAGACCCGGGTCACGCTGCTGATCCTCTGTTCCAGGGATCCGGAGTCAAAGGGGGCCATGATGCTGGGTCCGGCCTGGAACAGGCCGTCGACCTCCGCCGCGGTCAGGACGGTGGACTGGGACGCCAAGTCTGCGGCTGCGGCAGCCACGTGACTGGTCCGCTTCAGCGCCATATAGCCCTGACACAGGTCCACCATGCCGGCGTAGAACAGGATCATCACCGGGGCCACCAGGGCGAATTCGACCGCGGACACGCCGCGGTCGTCGCTCGCCAGCCGCTTGAGCCGTCGCATCATCGCCCTAGGCCTTCCACGGTTCGTTGCGGAAGGCGGTGGTGGAGGAGATGACGACCTCGCCCGTTCCGCCGTGGGTGACCGCCTGGGTCAGGGACGGCGCGATCATCGGCTGGCGATACCAGATCCGCACCAGGATCAGATCCTCGGCGTCGCCGCCGTTATAGCTGTCATCGTCCGGCACGCCGTCCCCGTCGGCGTCCGTCCCCTCGTCGGTGGCGGCGAAACTGGAGACCACCCGGACGTCGATCGTGGTGCGCGCTGCGCAGTCGCTCTTGAACACGCTCATATTGTCGCAAAAGGCGGTCTTGAACTTGGCGGCGTCGAAGCCCTGCTCATAGGCCTGACCCGTGCGGATCAGGCGCGTGGCGTCGACCACGGCGTTCTCGGCCACGGCGTCGATCAGGAAGACCAGGCCCAGTTCGATCAGGGAATAGAGCAGCAGCAGGAAGGGCATGGCCACCAGGCCGAATTCGACCGCAGCCGCGCCCTCCCGCCCCTTGCGGGCGTCATGCGGCGATCGCATCAAGGCGCGGCGGCGGATCATCGGTCCTTCTTACGGCGTCGCGGCGCCGGCGCCCTGGGTTCGCCGTACGCTGGGCGCGCAGGACGAGCCGCAGGCCATCTCGGTCGCCTGGGCGCCGCGCCAGACCCGAACCGTGCCGGTGGAGCCGCCGGTCACCACGATCTCGCGCTGGAACAGGGTGCGGCCCACGCCGTCCACCGCGACCACCTCGGTCACCCCATAGCCCTTGCCCAGGATGAACAGGGTGTTGGCGTCCACCACGGTGACGTCGGCGATGGCGGGATTGGCGACGATGACGGAGGCGGCCGGGCCGCTGAGCTGAACCCGCGCCGAGCGATCAATCTCGACGTTCATGGTCCCGCTCTGGGCGTGGCTCG
>MGLN01000083.1:8855-11225 GCA_001796045.1 Caulobacterales bacterium RIFOXYB1_FULL_67_16
GACGGCGGCGAGCAGGATCGGAAGAAGGCGGGGCATCGGCGGCTCTGTACGATGGCGCGTAGGAACGCGGACGCGCGCATCATGCCTCCGGCTTCCTCAACAAAGGCTGAAGCAATAAAATTCCGATTTTCTTTGGTGAATCCGAACGTAACCACAATTCGTGACTCACCCTTAACAGCCGTTGGTCATTCTGATCCTGCGTTTGGGGGTCAAGCGGGCTACCGGCTCCCCCCGCCAAGTTGCTCGCTGGACAATTTTAAAAGGGATCTACCATGACCAAGTTCATTTCGCGTTTCGCCAAGGACGAGTCGGGCGCCACGGCCATCGAATACGGCCTGATCGCTGCTCTGATCGCCGTCGTCATCATCACCGTGCTCACCACGATCGGCACCAACCTCGACGCCCGCCTCCAGGAAGTCGCCACCGGCCTTACGAAGAAGTCCTAAGACGCCTCGCCGTCTTGAAACTGCGGAAGGGCCGGAGCGTATGCTCCGGCCCTTCTTCTTTTGTCGGGCGGCAACCCGGCCTTAATCCGCGCATGGCAGGAATATCGCCATGGACCTTCTGAGCCTTGCCTTCCTGGCCGTCTTCCCGATCCTGATGGTGGTCACCGGTCTGTCCGACCTGACCACGATGCGGATTCCGAACTGGATTTCCCTCGCGCTTTTGGCGGCCTTCTTTCCTGCGGCTCTGCTGGCGGGGCTTAATCCTGTCGAGATCGCCGTTCATCTGGGCGTGGGCGTCGCCGCCCTGGTCGTCGGCATGGGTCTGTTCGCCCTGAACTGGATCGGAGGGGGCGACGCCAAGGCCCTGGCCGCCGCCTGTCTGTGGCTGGGGTTCGGCGATCTGGCGCCGCTGCTGCTGGGGATCGGCGTCGCCGGCGGCGGCTTCTGTCTGCTGCTGCTGATCGCCCGCCAGTCTTATCCTCTTCTGTCCCCCGCGCCCCCGCGCGTGACCTGGGTCGCCCGTCTGCTGGAACCCCAGGGCGACATTCCCTACGGCGTCGCCATCGCCATCGGCGCCCTTCTGGCTTTTCCCGAGGCCGATCTGATGAGCCGCTTCCTGACCGCAGGCTGACGCGGGCTCCAGTCGCCAGGCTTAGGAACGCATTAACCCGCAGGCGTCATGATCGTTAACGGCAACGCATCATCGGCCGGGGTCCGGGTCGCGGCGTCTGTCGGAGTTTTCGAATGAAGCCCGCCCGTATCGTCGTGATCTGCATCGCCGCCGTCTCGGCCCTGGGTCTGGCCCTCGTCGTGCGCGCCATGGGTAACGGCGCGCCCGCCGCTCCGGCCGCCGCCGCCGCCGTCGAGGCCCGCCCAATGGCCAAGGTCCTGGTCGCCGCCAAGGATCTGGAACCGGGCAAACGCCTGACCGACGGCGACCTGGCCTGGAAGGACTGGCCCGTGGACGAGGTCAATCCCGCCTTCATCACCGACGGCTCGGTCCCGCTCCCCGCCCAGCCCGCCGCCGACAAGCCCGACGAAAAGGCTGCGCCCGCCGTCGAGGGCGCGGCAAAGGCGGTCGCCCAGGCCGTCGGCATAGGCGCCAAGTCCGACTATGTCGGCTCGGTCGTCCGCGAACCCATTTTGGCCGGAGAGCCCATCGTGGGCCGCAAGATC
Organism: Caulobacterales bacterium RIFOXYB1_FULL_67_16; assembly: GCA_001796045.1. Lineage (GTDB taxonomy): Bacteria > Pseudomonadota > Alphaproteobacteria > Caulobacterales > Caulobacteraceae > Brevundimonas. The sequence continues at coordinate 10,478 of MGLN01000083.1, forward strand.
GTGCGCGCCGGCGACAGCGGCTATCTGGCCGCCTATCTGGAGCCCGGCATGCGGGCCATGGCCATCGCCGTGACGGTGGAATCCGCCGCCGGCGGCTTCATCCTGCCCGGCGACCGGGTCGATGTGGTCCTGACGGTGCAGAACGAAGGCGGAAGCTCGGCCGTCGAGGGCGGCGCCACAACGGCTAAATATTCATCAGCCACCGTGATGCAGAACGTCAAGGTTCTGGCCATCGACCAGTCCACGCGGGCCGGCGACGACGCCCAGGCCGTGGTCGGCGCGACCGCCACCCTGGAGGTCCGCCCCCAGGACGCCGTGCTCCTGGCCCAGGCCAAGTCCGAGGGCGAACTGTCGCTGTCGCTGCGCTCCTATGCGGACACGGCCGGGCCCTCGGGCGCGACCCGTGCGCCCCGGGCCGTCGCCAGCGCGTCCCGCAGCGTCCGCGTCTATCGCGGCGGCGAACCGGAAGTGGTGACCACCCCATGAGGAAGACGCCCGTGCGCAAGACCGTCGCCCTGGCCTGCGTCCTGCTGGCCGGCCTGGGGGCCGCCCCGGTCGCCGGCCTGGCCCAGACGCGCGCCGCCGTGTCCATGGGCGCCGCGCCGCAACTGATCAATCTGCCGCGCGGGACGTCCTTCGCGGTCGATCTGCCGGCCGACGCCCGCGACGTTATCGTCGCCAATCCGCAGGTGGCCGAGGCCATGCTGCATTCCCCGCGCCGCATCACCGTGATCGGGATTGCGCCTGG
>MGLN01000084.1:0-7060 GCA_001796045.1 Caulobacterales bacterium RIFOXYB1_FULL_67_16
CCACTCCTCGGTCGCGGCGATATATTCGATGGGGGCGTCGAACCAGACGTAGAAGACCTTGTCCTCCATGCCCGGGCGGGGAAAGCCGTCCTTGGTCACCGGCACGCCCCAGGCCAGGTCGCGGGTGATGCCCCGATCGATGAGCCCCTCGTCCAGATGCTTGTAGGCGATAGACTTGGCCAGCGTCTGCCAGCCGGTCTTGTCGTCGACCCAGGCGCGGATCTGGGGCTCGATCCTGGTCTGAAGCAGATACAGGTGGCGGGTGTCGCGCACCTCCAGATTCCGGGAGCCCGACACCGACGAATAGGGATCGATCAGGTCGGTCGGGTCCAGCAGCCGGCCGCAGTTGTCGCACTGGTCGCCGCGCGCCCCCACATGGCCGCAGTGCGGGCAGGTCCCCTCGACATAGCGGTCAGGCAGGAAACGGGCGTCGTCGATCGAATAGATCATCCGGTCCACCCGCTCCTCGATCAGACCGTTCTTCTCCAGCGCTTCGGCGAAATGCTGGGTCAGGCGATGGTTCTGCGGGTTCGAGGACCGGCCGAACCAGTCGTAGCTGAGGCCGAAGGCCTGACCGGCGGCCTTCTGGATCTCGTGTTGCTCGTCGCAATAGGTCCGCACGTCCTGCCCGGCGGCGGCGGCGGCCAGCTCGGCCGGGGTGCCGTGCTCGTCGGTGGCGCAGATATAGAGGACCTCATGACCCTGGGCCCTCTTGAACCGCGCCCAGACGTCGGCCGGCAACATCGAGCCCGCCAGATTCCCCAGGTGCTTGATGCCGTTGATGTAGGGCAGCGCCGAGGTGATGAGGATGCGGGCCATGATCGTCCAGGAGTTCGGGGAAGCGCAGGGATATAGAGCGGCGGCGCGGTTTCCTCAAACGCCTTGCGGCAGACGACGCGCAATACGGATGAATCGCCCCGTCAACAGGGTCGAGGAGGCCAGACTGGCGATGACCACCGCCCACACCAGGCCGTCCACGCCCATCCGGTGCGCCAGCACCCAGCCCAGCGGCATCATGACCGCGCCGTAGGCCGTGAAGTGCATGATGGTCGGCCACCAGACGTCGCCGGCTGCGCGGTTCGCCTGGGCGGCCACCACCTGGATCCCGTCGGCGACGAAGAAGAGTGTGGCCAGCACCAGGGCCGGCGCAGCAATGGCCAACAGGGCCGGGTCGCGGTTATAGGCGCCGACGATCAGAGGAGCGCTGGGCCAGACCGCCAGGGCGACCACGAAGGTCAGGGCCGTCACCACGCCCAGGCCGACCAGACCGGCCCGCAACACCCCTCGCCCGTCGCCGGCGCCATAGCTGCGCCCCACAAGAACCGCCGTCGCCGAGGACAGCCCCATGGGCAGCATGAAGACGATGGCCGAGACGTTCAGCACCACGGCCCAGGCCGCCGTCTCGGCCGCGCCGATCTGGCCGGCGAAGAAGGTGAAACCGGAAAAGGCCCCGACCTCGATGAAATAGGAGGCGCCGGCGCCCAGGCCGACCTTGACCTGGTCACGCGCCGCCTTGGGATCGCGCTCGGGTTTGTCGAATAGGCCCAGCGACCGCGCCTCGGGCAGGCGCAGGATATAGATCACCAGAAACAGGGCCAGGGCGGCGCGTGCTCCGAAGGTCGCCCAGGCCGAGGCGAAGGCGCCGTTGAACCCCATGCCCAAGAGGTCAGGGACCAACAGCAGGTTCAGCGCCAGATTGACCCCGTTCGCCACCCACATGGCGACCATGCCGGGCTTTGGCCGTCCCAGAGCTTCTAGAAAGAACTGACCGGTCACCGAGATCAGATAGAAGGGCATGGACAGGGCGAAGACGATCAGGGCGGGGCTCGCCCCCTCGGCCAGACCCTCTTCCAGGCCGATCTTGCCGAGCCCCCACGGACCGATCGCGATCAGGGCGATCATCGAAACCCCGCCGATCTGCAACGAATAGGTCAGGCCCCGGCGCAGCACCGAGCCGACCGCGTGCCGCCGCCCCTCGCCCAGCATCCGCGCGGTCATCACCTGCACGCCCAGCATCAGACCGACCGCCGTCGTCACGACGATGGACGTCGGCGCCCAGGCCAGGGAATGGAAGGCTAGCTCGCGGCTGGAGAAATTGCCGACGACAATGGCGTCGGTCAGACCCATGGTCATGATGCCGATCCGCGCCAGGATCACCGGCCAGGCCAGGTGCAGCAGGTCGTGGAAGGCGGTGCGGGTCTGGGGGCTGAGCGCGATCATCGGACGCGGCACAGGCCACGAGCGCGGGTCCGGGTCAACTCACAAAAGCCCGCCGAAACGCCTACCAGGCCCCCAGCTCGCGAAGCTGCCGCACCAGTTCCTCGGGCGCCTCCCCGGCGTCCAATGTGTCCAGGTCGCCCGGCGCGTCCTTGGGCTCCAGGTAGCGCCAGCCCTGAAACGGGCGGCGCGCCATGGGGGCGGTGCGGATCACCCGGGGTTCGAGCGTGATTTCACACCGGCTCTGCTGGCCTTCGCCCAGGGTGGCGATGTCCAGAACCGGCTGGCGGCAGACGATCACGCCCTTCACCACCCAGTACAACGACCCGCCGTCTTCGATCTCCGGCGCACGCTTCGGCGTCATCCGGGTATGGACGATCAGGGGGCCGCCCCTGGCGGCGCGGTTCTCCAGCCATTCGACGTCCGGCACCCCGACGCCCAGCTTGATCATGTGAAGCGACATGGCGCCCACGTAGTCGCCCTTAGGCGGCTTGGCCAGATTCATTAATCTGTCGGGCGTTAGCCAGGGAGACGCGCGTCCCCCCATCGGACGCCACGGGATGGGCATGTACGGATTGATCACGCGCCTCACGGCCTTCCCTGGCCGCCGCGACGAACTGGCGCTTCTGCTTCTGGATCCGGCCGTCAAGAAGCACGGCTGTCATTCCTACATCGTGTCGCACGACCTTGCCGACGCCGACGTCCTGTGGGTCACGGAAGTCTGGGTCGATCAGCCGACCCATCAGTCCTGGAGCGAAGACCTGCGCAAGAGCGGGGCCTGGCGGCCGATCTACGGGCTGATGGCCAAGATGGACGAGTCCATCCAGATGCGGCCGCTGGGCGGCATAGGGCTTTAGTCCGCCGCCTTCACCACGGCCAGCACCGCCGCCTCGACCACCTGATCCCCGACGGTTGCGACGCTTTCGACCACGCCGTCGAACGGCGCCGTCAGGGCGTGCTCCATCTTCATCGCCTCCAGCACCACGACCGGCTGGCCCTTGGCGACAGCGTCGCCCGCCTTGGCCGGGGCGGCGACGACCTTGCCGGGCATGGGCGCGCGGAGAGAGCCGTCGGAGACGACGCCGCCCCCACGGCCGGTCGCCGCCCGATAAGGCGCAACCCTGCGCGGTTCGCCGTCGACAAACAGCACGAAGCCGTCTTCCACAGCCTGATAACCGAACAGCCGGTCGCCGGCCTGAACTTGGTCAAAACCGACTTGAGCCGACATGCCCTCGCCGCTGCGCCAACCCGTCTCGATCGGAGCCACCGACCCGGAGATCGCCTCGCCGTCCATCCGAGCCCAGACCATCGACTGGCGCGGTCCATTCAGCCGAAGCCCGTAGGAAAGACCCGGCTGTCCGCCCCAGGGGCTGAACCGATCATGCACGAACGGCTCGGAATCCGCAGCCGCCTCGGCCACCAGAGTCAGGGCTGCTAGGACCGCCTCGGGCGTGTCGATCGGCTGCAACGCCCCCTCCTCCGCCGCGATAAAGCCTGTGTCCACATCCCCCGCCACGAAGCGCGGATGATCAAGGCAGCGTTTCAGGAAGCCCGCATTGGTCTTCACCGGCCATACCTCGACCTCGCCCGCCGCCTCGGCCAGCCGCGCCGCGGCCGCCTCGCGGGTGTCCTCATGGACGATCAGCTTGGCAATCATCGGGTCGTAGAACTGGCTGACCTCGCCGCCCTGCTCCACGCCGGTATCGACCCGGATGCCTTCGGGCATGACGAAATGCTCCAGCCGCCCGATCGACGGCAGAAACCCGTTCGCCGGATCCTCGGCATAGAGGCGGGCTTCCATGGCCCAGCCGTTCAGCCGGATCTGATCCTGCTTCAGCGGCAGGGGCTCGCCCGCCGCCACCCGGAACTGCCATTCCACCAGATCAACGCCGGTCACGCTCTCGGTCACAGGATGCTCGACCTGCAGCCGGGTGTTCATCTCCATGAACCAGACCCCGTCCGCCTTGAGCCCGTCCGAGGCGTCGGCGATGAACTCGATGGTCCCGGCCCCGACATAGTTCACCGCCTTGGCCGCCTTGATCGCCGCCCCCGTCACGGCGGCGCGCACGGCCTCGCTCATGCCCGGCGCCGGCGCCTCCTCGATCACCTTCTGGTGGCGGCGTTGCAGCGAACAGTCCCGCTCAAACAGGTGGACGACATCGCCGTGCCTGTCCCCGAACACCTGCACCTCGATATGCCGCGGACGGGTGATGTAGCGTTCGATCAGCACCCGGTCGTCGCCGAAGGCGGCCGCCGCCTCGCGCCGGGCGCTGGCCAGGCCGGCGGCGAAGTCGGCCGGATCATCCACCCGCTTCATCCCCTTGCCGCCGCCGCCCGCGACGGCCTTGATCAGCACCGGATAGCCGATCCGCGCCGCCTCGGCCGTCAGGGTCTCTTCCGACTGGTCCGCGCCCTGATACCCCGGGGTCACCGGCACCCCGGCCTGGATCATCAGTTCCTTGGCCGCGTCCTTCAGCCCCATCGCGCGGATCGAGGCCGGGTCCGGCCCGATCCAGATCAGCCCCGCAGCCGCCACCGCTTCTGCAAAATCCGCGTTCTCGCTCAGGAAGCCATAGCCGGGGTGGATCGCCTCCGCCCCCGTCGCCTTGGCGGCCGCCAGCACCTTGGCCCCGTCCAGATAGGAGTCGCGCGCCGCCGCCGGCCCGATCAGCACCGCCTCGTCCGCCTCGCGCACGTGCAGAGCCTGAGCGTCAGCCTCGGAATAGACGGCGATGGTGCGTATTCCCATCCGCTTGGCGGTACGGAAGACGCGACAGGCGATTTCGCCGCGATTGGCGACAAGGACGGACTTGAACATGCGGGAGTCTTAGCGGGATCGTGCACGCCTGCCCAGCCGTTCGCCGCGCGGATCACGGAAGGAGTTTTCAGCCGGGCTCGCAGGCTTTAAGCCCCTCTCATGTCCCTGCGCCCCCTCTTCGTCACCCAGGTCTATGAGGCCTCACTCGCCGACAGCCGAGGCTGGGCCGAGCTCAATGAACAGTTGATCGACGTCGTCCGCATGATGGCCGAAGAGGACGAGGCCGGCCGCCGCTGGTGCCGCGACAACGCCTATCGGGGCTACACCTCCTACGCCTCGCTGAACGACCTGCCCCAGCGCTTCCCCGAGTTCGCCGAACTGAAGCGCCACCTGGACCGTCACGCGCTGGCCTATGCCCAGGCCCTCAACTTCGACCTGGCGCGCAAGCCGCGTCTCGACAATCTGTGGGTCAACATCCTCAAGCCCGGCGGCGGTCACACCGGCCATATCCATCCCCACGCCTATCTGTCGGGCACCATCTATATCGACGTCCCGGACGGCGCCTCGTCGCTGAAGCTGGAAGACCCCCGCCTGCCCTTCATGATGGCCCGCCCCGGCGTCACCGACGACGCCCCCGAGGCCGAACGCCCCTTCGTCTATCTGCGGCCCCAGGCCGGCACGATCCTGATGTGGGAAAGCTGGCTGCGGCACGAGGTGCCGACCAACCGGGCGAAATCGGACCGCATCTCGATCAGTTTCAACTACGCCTGACGACATCCGTCCCAAGCGACACGGAACCATTGCCGAAACTTAATCCGCGACAGGTCCGCAACGCCTTGTCGGAACACGGTTCTCGCGCCAAGCTTGCGCCCATGGAAACCGTTATCGAAATCCGCGGCCTCACCAAGACCTATGGCACGGTGAAGGCTCTGGACGGCCTGACCCTGTCGATCCCGCGCGGCGGGGTCTATGGCATCCTCGGCCCCAATGGCGCGGGCAAGTCGACCCTGTTCCGCACCCTGCTGGGCCTGATCCGCCCGACCGAGGGCGAGGCGACGGTCATGGGCGGTCGGATCGGCGATCCGGCGGCGACCCGGCGGATGGGCTCGATGATCGAGACGCCGCGCTTCCCCCCCTTCATGACCGCGCGTCAGGTTCTGGTCTGGCTGGGCCACGCCCACGGCGGGGTCGCTTCATCCGACATCGAGGCCTGGCTGAAGCGGGTCGGCCTGACCGAAGCGGCGGATCGCCGGGTGCGCGGCTTCTCGGTCGGTATGCTGCAACGCCTGGGCGTCGCTGCGGCCCTGATGACCAAGCCGGATCTGGTCATTCTGGATGAGCCGACCAGCGGCATGGATCCGCCCGGCATTCAGGAGATGCGGGCCCTGATCCGCAGCCTGGCGGACGACGACGGCGTGACCGTCATTCTGGCCAGTCACCAACTTCAAGAGGTCGAGCGCGTCTGCGACCGGGTCGCCATCTTCAACAAGGGCAAGGTGATCACCGAGGGCCGTGTCTCCGACCTGACCGCCTCGGGCGAGCGCCTGCGCCTGTCCGTCACGCCTCTGGCGAAGGCCATGGCCGTGCTGGGTGAAAAGGCGGCGCTGGACGGCGACGCCCTGGTCGCCGCCGTGCCTCGCGCCGAAGCGCCCGCCGCCATCCGCGCCCTGGTCGAGGCCGGGGTCGATATCGAGGAGGCCCGCTGGATCGGCGCCGATCTGGAAGACGTCTTCATGACCGAAACCGGCTGGACCGGCGTGCAGGGCACGCCTGCGAAGGGGACCGACCATGCTGGTTGATGCGCTGAAATCCGAAGCCTATCGCGTGTCGCGGAACCGGACCGCGATCTTCTGCAGCGTCGTGCTGACGCCCCTGTTGTTCGTCTTCGGCGGCCTGGCCTATCTCCTCATGACCAAGGCCAAGGGCGACGCCCTGGCGGCCAAGGCCAATCTGCCGCCCGAAATGGGGAACCAGCCGGTCAATCTGGCCGAGGCCTTCGGCTTCGCCGCCGGCAATGGGGCCAACGGCGTGCTGCTGGTCTTCATGCTGCTGGCGGCGGCGGCGGTCTATGCCGGCGACTACCGC
>MGLN01000084.1:7077-7445 GCA_001796045.1 Caulobacterales bacterium RIFOXYB1_FULL_67_16
GATGAAGGTCCTGGCCATGATCGCCATGCTGGCCATGCTGATCGCCTCATTCCTCTTCTTCATCTCTCAGGCCGTGGTTGCAGGTCGGCCAATGAGCTTTGACCTCAGCGACTTCAACCTGGTCGAGTTCCTGCTCACCTGGCTGCTGTCCTATATCCGCATTGTCCAGTACGGCCTCATCGCCCTTCTGGCGGCGGTGGTCAGCCGGTCGCTTCTGGCCGCCCTGTTCGTGCCTTGGGCCCTCGGTTTCGCCCAGGGCCTCCTGGGCGGTCCCTTGCTGCCGATCATCGGTTGGGCGCCCACCGACTGGGCCTCCCAGCTGCTCTTGCCCGGCCTGGCCTATGACACGCTCAAGGCGGCAGTGGCCG
>MGLN01000084.1:7466-15738 GCA_001796045.1 Caulobacterales bacterium RIFOXYB1_FULL_67_16
GTCTGGTTGTGAAAGCGATCACCAGTCTGGTCCTGTGGTGCGTCGTGCCGGTCGCAGCCTCGATCGCCTGGTTCCAGCGCCAGGACCTGTCCAAGGAATAGCCTGCTTGCAGCCGAGCGCCGGTCAGTTCTCCAGCGAGAACTCGACCGGCGTCCGCATCTCGATCCGGGCTCCCGGCACGCCCGCCGGGGGGCGCGGCACCGGGCTGGCCCGCGTCAGCATGGCCATCGCCTCCTCGTCCAGGGCCGGCACGCCCGAACCCGAGACGATGCGGGACGAGATCACCCGCCCCTCCCGATCAATGACGAACCGGACCGTGACCACGCCGGTCTGGCGCAGCCGCTTGGCTCCGCGCGGATAGATCTTGTGCGCCTCCAGATGGGCGCGGACGCGAGCGCCATAGGCGTCGCCCTGGGCGCCGCTCAATGAGACCGGCGCGTTCACGGCTCCGCCGGCGGGCGGAGCGGGCCTGGAGGGCGGCGCCGCGACGGAACTGGGCGGTGCATCGGCGGAACGCCCCGCGGACGGCGGCGGCGGCGCGCTCTCGGCGGCGATCGGACGCGCCGGCGTCGGCGGCGTCGGCGTCTTCACCTCCTGCGGCCGCCACACGATGGGATCGGGCGCCGGGGCGGGACTGAGGCGCGTCGGCGCGGGCGTCGGCGGCGTCGAGGGCGCCGACGCCGCCGTCTTGGCCGGCTGGTCCTTGGGCGTATCGGACTTCAGGCTTTCCGGTATGGCGACGCCGTGTTCCGGCCCGATCAGCTCCACGACCATGGCCTGCGGCTCGATGACCAGGCTCCGCTCGACCGGCTGGATCGCCGCCGCCAGCAGCAGGCCTCCGTTCAGAAGAACGGAGGCCATAAGGGCGCACAGGCGCCCTTTTCGTGACAGGACCACTGACGTCAGAAGGTCTTGCCGAGGCTCAGCTTGAAGCTGCGCCCCTGGCCCGCGAACGACGCCAGATTGTTCTTCACATAGTCGTCCAGAACATTGTCGACCGAGAAGCGCACATCCATGCCCGCCAGGCTGCCGCTGCGGGGCCGCCAGGTGGCGTAGAGGTCGTGGACGTTATAGCTGTCCACGGTCGAGGAGACGGCGCCGGTCGTGGCGTTGTAGTTCTTGATCCCGCTGACGAACTCGCCGCGCCAGCCGACCGTCAGATCCAGGCTGTTCAGAACATAGCCCAGGTTCAGGTTCAACTCGTCGGCCGGACGGGTGTTCAGAAGGACCCCTGTCGTCTCGTTGGTCGCATCGACCGTGGCGTAGGACGCCCGGGCGAAGAGACTGCGGGTCGCATACTCGGCCTCGACTTCGAAGCCCTCGTACTTGGCCTCGCCGACATTGATGAAGTAGCCCGAGGTGGCCGAGGCCGAGGTGATCAGGTTTTCAACCGTGTTGTTGAAGGCCGTCAGCTTGGCGTTCAGGCGGTCGGACGACGTAGCCAGACCGCGCAGGGTCAGGGACGCCCCCAGCTCGTAGTTGTCCGACTTTTCCGGATCCAGGTTCAGGTTGACCGGAGCGGTTCCCGAGCGGCTGTAAACCTCGTCCAGGATCGGCATCCGTTCGGTGTGGGCCACCGAGCCGAAGACGTTCAGATAGTCGGTCAGATTATAGAGCACGGCCAGCTTGGGCGAATAGCCGGTGTTGGTCGCCTCCTCCGGCACGGCGGTGGATCCGCCGCCGACCACGACGCCGGCGCCGGGGCTCAGCTCCGTATGGTCGATCCGCAGGCCGGGCGTGATCACCAGCTTGTCGCGCCACAGGATCTCCGCCTGGACGAAGCCGCCGTAGCGGGTCGTGTCGCCTTCCGGGTGGGTGGTCGCCCCATTGGCCAAAAGGCTGCCGTCGGCCTTGTAGCGAGGATTGCGGCGTTCCTGGCTGTAGTACTGGAGACCGGCGGTGACGAAGGCCGTCCAATCGGGCGACAGGGTGAACTTGGACGTGTTTTCGATCCGGGCCTGAACGGTCGAATAGCTGTATTCCGACGCATAGCCCAGGCTGCTGGACAGGGCGATGCCGTCCTGGTCCGTCAGGGTTTCCGAGAAGGAGACCTGAGCCTTCAGATCCAGCAGATCATTGCCCTCGAAGCCGTTGTCATAGCCCAGGATGAAGGCCTCGTCGCGGGTGCGGCGGCGCACGGTGCCGAAGGCCGTCAAACCCGTAATCTGGTCATACAGTTGATAGCTGTCGGTCTCCCAAACCTGGGCCGAGGCCCAGACGCTGTGCTTGCGATCGCCGCCGATATAGTAGCGGGCCTTGGCCAGGACGGAGTTGGCGCTGGCGTCGGACGGGGTCACGACATCGCCGTTGCCGTCCTTGTAGTCGTCGCTGCTGCGGCCGTTCAGCGCGATCAGCAGGTCCACGTTCTCAGTAGGACGGGTCGCCATGATGATGGAGCCCAGCTTGCCGTCGCCGTTGGACTCATAGCCGAACCGGGTACGCAGGGCGAAACGGTCGTCGCCCGTCAGGAAGTCTGACGCATCCTTGGTGGTGAAGTTGATCACCCCGGCCAGAGCGCCCGAGCCGTAGAGGGTCGAGGAGCTGGGGCCGCGCAGCACTTCCACCCGCTTGTAAAGTTCGGGCTCCGAGAAGAAGGCGCCCATCCGATAGCCTTCGAAATAGTTCTCGACGCCGTCGACCAGCATCAGGACCTCGCCCCGATTGCTGGTCATGCCGCGGATGTTGAAGGTCTGGCCCAGGTTGCTGGCGCCGCCGGCGGTATAGACGCCGGGAACATCGTCCAGCAGGTCGCCGATGGTCGAGGCCTGGGTGTCGTCGATATCGTCCTGGTTCAGCACCGTGACCGCCTGGGGGGTGTCGGTGGCGATCTTCTCGACGCCGGCCGAGACGACGATCTTGCCGAGCGACAGCTGGGTCGTGGCGTCGTCCTCACTGTCGGTTTGCGGCCTCGTCTGGGCCAGGGCCTGACTGGAGACGGACAGGACCAGCGCCAGGGCGGAGGCGCCCAGCAGCCGGTTGTTCAGGGAAGAGGCGAGAGAGAGCGTCATGAGTGTCTTGTTCCTTCTTGTCGGCTTACCGACTAGTTTTGCGTCGCATTTGCATTTGATAGGCAGGGTTGCCCCTGGGAATGGAGGATTTCAGGTCATCGTAGGACGGCGACCGTCAGGGCGCCGAGCTCGCTGGAGCCCGCAGCACGCGTCTCCACCCGGGCCGTGCGGGCGCGGGACCGCCACTGGAAGGGTACGCGCACCACCTCGCGACCGCCCTGCTCTCGCGCCGCCTCGACGACCAGGACATAGTCCCCGTCAGCCAGCCGGGCGAGCACGCCCTGATCGCCCTTGAAACGCAGACTCTGGCGGCCCGGCGATCGGGTGGCGCCGCTGACGCCGTCCGCCGGCAGGGTCAGGGCCTGCCCGCCGCTGCGCCACCAGGTTCGCAGATTGCGCAGCCAGACGGTGCCGTTGCCGTGCCGAACCCGGAGGTCGTACCAGACCGACAGGGTGCCGACCGGCGCGCCGTCGGCCCGTTCAATCCACATGGCCACATAGGGCTTGTGATAGGCGGCCGAAGTCTGGGTCGGCACGACCAACTCGACGTTCAGATCCGCGGCCGAGGCGCCGGTCGCGCCGAGGACGGCGACCGCCGCCCCGACGCCGAGACCAAGCCGGTTCATGACCGGGGCGCCGTGGCGGGGGCGTCGCCGTCGGTTTCGGGCTTGGGCTCCGGATCATCGACCGAGACCACCCCGTCCTTGTCGGTGTCGTGCTCCTCGAAGGTGCGCAGGGCGACGGCCTGGTTCTCCTCGACCGACAGCAGACCGTCGCGGTCGCGGTCGATCACCGAGAACCGCACCACTGCCTGCTTCAGCTGGCGCTCGAACATCTCGTCCGAGGGGCGCGAGGCGGCGGCGTACTGGGAGCGCAGGCGGCCGGCGTATTCGGCCACATACTCCTCTTCGGTCAGCACCCCGTTCCCGTCGGCGTCGGCGGCCTTGAACCGGGCCTCGCGCAGGGCGTCGTACTCGGCGCGATCCACGCGACCGTCACGGTTGGCGTCATAGCCGCCGATGAAGGCGGCGCGGCTGTGTCCTCCCGCAGGACGCGCCGGGCCGGCGGCGTCGGAGGACTGGGCCAGGGCGGCCGATGCCGGCAGGGCCAGGCTGAACAGAAGGGCGACGGCGAGAGGTTGGCGAGGGCGCACGGATCAGCTCCAGATCAGAGGAAGGCCACGCGGGCGTGGCGGCGGGACAAAGGCCGTCGACATCGCCGCCGCCTTGACCGTGGCGCCCAATTGCCGCGAACGACTCGCAATTGCAACCCATTTCAGCCCTGATACGGCGACGCTTGAACATGCCCCTGGTCGCCGCCGGATCCGGGCGAAATAGACTCAATCCACCCCGAATTTTTTGAGTCTATTTTCGTCCATTCTTCCCCAGCTCCGCCGGACATGCCGACCCCCAAGCAATTATGCGCGCCTTTCAGCGCGTGCTGAGCAAAAGAGAGATTCGCGGAGCCACGACGTTGATCGTCCAGCATATTTTCCGCCGAATTAGGAGAGCGGCGGCGTGGTCGCGTTGCAGGGCGCTAGAGCCGCTTCTCCATGAAGACGTCGGCGCGGGCGTAGGGGGTCGGGCGGGGCGGCAGGTGGATGAAGCCGAAGCTCTCGTACAGGGCGATGGCCGGCTTCAGGGCGCTGTTGGTCTCGAGGTACAGATGCGTCGCCTTGGCCGCGCGGGCCGCCGCCTCGCAGGCCTCCAGCAGACGCCGCGCCAGGCCCAGGCCGCGCGCGGCGGGCGTCACCGTCATCTTCGACACCTCGAACCCGTCCGGAATACGGATCAGGGCGCAGCAGCCGACCGCCTCCCCGTCCCGCTCGGCGATGAAGATCCGGCCGCCGCCGGCGATGAAAACCCCGTGCGGATCGTCGATGGAGCGCCGGTCCTTGGCCTCGACGGCGAAGCCGCCCTCGGCCAGCCAGGCCGCGTTCAGCCGCGCCCAGGCGGCGGCGTGGTCGGGGCGGAAATCGACGATCAAGACACGACCCGAACTGCTAAGATCTCAGCCGGCCAGCGAGAGAATGTCGATACCTGCGCGCTTCAGGATGATGACGATCACCAAGAGTATAAGCGTATAGATGGCGTTTGCGGAAATGGACTGGATCACCGAACGCCAAAACCCTCCTTTAAGCGCCTCTTCCACAATGGCAGGCTTGGCGTCGGTTACGGCGCTTTCCGCGAAATTGGCCAGGACGCCGGCGGCCTGCGCCTCGAAAACATCACGCATCTGCTGGGTATAGCCTTCAACATAGGCTTGAACCTCAGCAGGCCTCGGCCTTCTCTTGTGAATGGCCTCAAACTCGCGGATCCATTCACGCTTGGCGCTCTTGTACAGCCCGTATGCGATGTACCCCTGAACGGGGTTTGAGCTGCCATCGACCAGGCGCTCATACATCGCATTGTAAGACATCTATTTCTTCTTGCCCGGCGGAGAAGGCGGGCTTCGAAGCGCTTGGCTGATCGCTGAATTGGCTTTGGCCGACGCCCGCTTATAAGCGTCGTTGGACATCACCGTGGCCGAAAACGCACCGCTAGATACGTTTCGGAAGGGGCGGCCAGACGTAGGCCCGACCCGACCGGAAACCACATAAGCCTGCTTTGCCATTTGACACTCCTAGACGAAATCTAGTGCGGTTTTCGGCAAACGCCAATGAAAGTTGATGATGACCGCAGTCGGTCAACGGAAGATGAAAAAAAGGGGCGGCTGGATTGTTCCAACCACCCCTCTAAATCCACGCCTCGTCAGAGACGAAAGGCTTAGGCCTCGTCGTCGCCTTCATAGGCCAGGACCGGACCGGAGTCCTTGCCCTTGGCTTCGACGTCGCGATCAACGAACTCGATCACGGCCATCGGGGCGTTGTCGCCGTGGCGGAAGCCGGCCTTCATGATCCGGATATAGCCGCCGTTGCGTTCGGCGTAGCGCGGGCCGATCGTTTCGAACAGCTTGCCGACCTGCGGCACGTCGCGGACCTGGCTGATGGCCTGACGACGCGCGTGCAGGTCGCCCTTCTTGGCCAGGGTGACCAGCTTCTCGACGAAGGGACGCAGTTCCTTCGCCTTGGGCAGGGTCGTGGTGATTTGCTCGTGCTTGATCAGCGAGGCGGCCATGTTGGCGAACATGGCGGTGCGGTGGCTGGTCGTGCGGCCGAGTTTACGATGGGCGGCGCCGTGGCGCATCAGGGTCTCTCCTACTCCGAACCCGGTATCTCCTGGGGAGACCTAGGTCCGTAATCTTCTAACCGCCCCGACATTCTCCCCGAGAGGAGACGGGCGGAGGGTTGAACTTAGATCTGGTCGTCGAACTTCTTGGCCAGATCTTCGATGTTTTCGGGCGGCCAGTTCGGCACGTCCATGCCGAGGCTGAGCCCCATGGTCGCGAGAACTTCCTTGATCTCGTTCAGCGACTTGCGGCCGAAGTTCGGGGTGCGAAGCATTTCGCCCTCGGTCTTCTGGATCAGGTCGCCGATGTAGACGATGTTGTCGTTCTTCAGGCAGTTGGCCGAACGGACCGACAGCTCCAGCTCGTCCACCTTCTTCAGCAGGGCCGGGTTGAAGGGCAGGTCGGGCTTGCCGTCCGACTGCTCGACAGCCTTCTTGGGCTCTTCGAAGGTGATGAAGATCTGCAGCTGGTCTTGCAGGATGCGCGCGGCGTAGGCCACAGCGTCAACCGGCGTGACCGCGCCGTTGGTTTCGACTTCCAGCAGCAGCTTGTCGTAGTCCAGCGACTGGCCCTGACGGGTCGGCTCGACGCGATAGGCCACCTTCTTGACCGGCGAGTACAGGGCGTCGACGGCGATCAGGCCGATCGGCGCGTCTTCCGGACGGTTGAACTCGGCCGCCACATAGCCCTTGCCGTTCTGGACGGTCAGCTCCATGCGGATCGAGGCGCCGTCGTCCAGGGTGCAGATGACGTGATCGGGGTTCAGAACCTCGATGTCCGCCGGCACGTCGATCTGGCCGGCCGTCACCACGCCGGGGCCCGTGGCGCGCAGGGTCATGCGCTTGGGGCCTTCGGCGTGCATGCGCAGCGCCAGTTGCTTGATGTTCAGAACGATGTCGACCACGTCCTCGCGCACGCCTTCCAGCGACGAGAATTCGTGAACCACGCCGTCGATCTGGATGGCGGTCACCGCCGCGCCTTGCAGCGAGGACAGCAGAACGCGACGAAGGGCGTTGCCGAGCGTCACACCGAAGCCGCGCTCCAGAGGCTCGGCCACCAGACGCGCCTTACGCTGGGCGTCGGAACCGATCTCGATCTGCGGCTTCTCGGGACGGATCAGCTCTTGCCAGTTTCTTTCGATCATTTTGTCCCTCGAACGGGTTTCGTCGGCTCCGGCCTTGTCGACGAGGCCATGGTGGAGCCGACGGAGATGGGGGTGCTTTGGGCGGTGTCGCTTAGACGCGACGACGCTTGGGCGGACGGCAGCCGTTGTGCGGCATCGGGGTGACGTCGCGAATGGTGGTGATCGTCAGACCCACGGCCTGCAGGGCGCGAAGAGCCGACTCACGGCCGGAGCCCGGCCCCGAAACGTTGACTTCCAGCGTCTTCAGGCCGTGTTCCTGGGCCTTCTTGCCGGCGTCCTCGGCCGCCATCTGGGCGGCGTACGGGGTGGACTTACGCGAGCCCTTGAAGCCCATGTGGCCGGCCGACGACCAGGAAATGGCATTCCCTTGCGCGTCGGTGATGGTCACCATGGTGTTGTTGAAGCTGGCGTTCACGTGGGCGACGCCCGACGTGATGTTCTTGCGTTCGCGGCGCTTTACGCGACCCGGTTCCTTGGCCATCGGTCAGCTCTCTCTTACTTCTTCTTGCCGGCGATCGGCTTCGCCGGACCCTTGCGGGTGCGAGCATTGGTGTGGGTGCGCTGACCGCGGACCGGCAGGCCCTTGCGGTGACGCAGGCCGCGATAGCAGGCCAGGTCCATCAGACGCTTGATGTTCATCGAGGTTTCGCGGCGCAGGTCGCCCTCGACCGTATAGTCGCGGTCGATGGTCTCGCGGATCGACAGGACTTCGGCGTCCGTCAGCTGGTTCACCCGGCGGGCGGCTTCGATGCCGACCTTTTCGGTGATGTCCTTGGCGGCGGCCGGGCCGATGCCGTGGATGTACTGAAGCGCGATTTCAACGCGCTTGTTGGTCGGGATATTGACGCCAGCGATACGGGCCACGAAATTCTCCAGATACGCGTTATTCAGACGCAACAAACGCTCCGGTTAACAAACCAGGAGCGTGGCGCCCTTCGCGGGAAGGCGCCCT
>MGLN01000085.1:0-1024 GCA_001796045.1 Caulobacterales bacterium RIFOXYB1_FULL_67_16
GGTCAGCACCTTGCCGGCGTCGGCCTGCGAGACACCGGCGTCCTTGGCGACGGCGGCGATCAGTTCGGCTTGAGTGGTCATAAGAAACATTTCCAGTGTTAGTCGCCCGATTCAGAGCGAGGACCGGGGGATCAACACGGATTTCTCCGGTTATTGCAAGCGGGTAAAAGGCGCAAAGCCTTATGGGGCGGGGATTATCCGGTTCCCGAGGCCCGCTGGAAGCTCTCGACCAGGCTCCCCGCGACCAGTCTCCAGCCGTCCACCAGTACGAAGAAGATCAGCTTGAAGGGCAGGGATACGACCACCGGGGGCAGCATCATCATACCCATGGACATCAGCACGCTGGCGACCACCAGATCGATCACAAGGAACGGAACGAAAAGGAGAAATCCGATTTCGAAGGCCTTCTTCAGCTCGCTGATCATGAAGGCGGGAGTGACCACGCGGAGGGGCAGGTCCTGCAGGTTGGTCGGCGCCTCCACGCGGCTCAGCCGGGTGAACAGGGCCAGGTCCGAACGGTCCACCTGGGCCAGCATGAAGGTTTTCACCGGTTCGGACGCCGCATCGAAGGCCTGGGGCAATTCCATCTGCTGATCCAGCAGGGGACGGATGCCCGAATCATAGGCGTCCTGCCAGGTCGGAGCCATGACGATGGCGCTCAGGAACAGGGCCAGGGACACCAGGACCGCGTTCGGCGGCGACTGCTGCATCCCCAGGGCCGTCCGCAAAAGCGACAGAACCACGACGATTCGCACGAAGCTGGTGGTCATGATGACGATGGAGGGCGCCAGCGACAGGACGGTCATCAGACCGACCAACTGGACAACCCGCTGGGTCAGGCCCGACCCGGTCCCCAGGTCGATATTGATGGCCGATCCGCCGCCGGCGACGTCCTGGGCCAGGGCCGCCAGGGGCCAGGCCAGGCAGACCAGGGTGGTGAACAGCGACAGCAGGGCCGCGCGCTTCAGTTCTGACGCGGCGGGAACGGCGAAGATTTTCTCCCTCCCCCTGCGGGGGAGGGGGG
>MGLN01000085.1:1046-14323 GCA_001796045.1 Caulobacterales bacterium RIFOXYB1_FULL_67_16
CCCCGCAGGGAGAGGGAGAATGCGGATCCCCCTCACTTGAACAGCTCCGTCTGGCGCGGCTCGATCAGTTCGCGGCCCTCGCCCAGCAGGATCAGTCGCTCCTCCTCGTCGATGCGCACCAAGACCAGCCGCCGCGCGGGGTCCAGCACCAGGGTCTCCACCACCTGCATCCGCCGCTCGCCGCTCTGGGCGTTCAGCTTGGCCATCAACTGGGGCGCATAGCGGCGCGCCGCATAGGCCGCCAGGCCGATCAGACCCAGAGTAAAGGCCAGGCCGAAGACGGCGCGGGCGAGATCGAGGAAATTCATACGCTTAAGGCCCCGCGCTGTCGGCGCTCTTCCTTAAGTCTTAACCACCACGGTTAACGAGGGGTTTAGATAACGGCCTGTTAACCATAGAGGCGGCATTTTCTGCCCATCGCGCGCATCCGCGCCACGGGAGACACCGCCATGGGCGTCGCCGACATTCCGCTGCTGGGGCAGATCAAGGGCCGGCTGGGCTGGCTGGACGAGCGCCAGCGGGTCATCGCCGAAAACGTCGCCAACGCCGACACGCCGGGCTTCGTCGGCCGCGACCTGAAACAGCCGACCGATTTCGCCGCCGCCCTGCGCTCGGGCGGGGGACTGCCCATGGTTCGCACCAACCGGGCCCACCTGTCGTCGCCGGTCACCCCGCCGCGCTTCGACCCGACCAAGTCGCCCGATTCGGAAACCACGCTCGACGGCAACTCCGTGGTGGTCGAAGAGCAGATGCTGAAGATGGCCGAGAGCCGCATGGCCTACGACGCCGCCATCGGCTTCTACCAGAAGTCCATGTCCATGATCCGCATGGCCGCCCGCAAGCCCGGCTCGGCCTGAGAAGGACTGACCCATGCCCGATCCTGTCCCCCCCTCGAACAGCGCCATGGCCGTGGCCGCCTCGGCCCTGAAGGCCCAGCAGTCTCGGATGCGCATCATCGCCGAGAACATAGCCAACGCCCAGTCCACCGCCCGCACCCCCGGCGGAGACCCCTATCGTCGCCAGGTGCCGGTCTTCCAGGCGCGCGAGGTCGACGGCGCCACCGGCGTCGCCCTGGCCGAGGTTCGGCCCGACGACAGCGACTTCAAGATGGACTACGACCCGTCGCATCCGGCCGCGAATGAGCAGGGCTATGTGATGCGGCCCAATGTGGACACCCTGGTCGAGGCCATGGACATGCGCGAGGCCCAGCGGGCCTACGAGGCCAATCTGAACGTCATCGAGACGGCGCGGTCGATGGACAGCCGCACCCTCGACATCATCAAGCGCTGAGGACGTAAGTCATGAACCCGATGATGGCCGCCCGCGCCTACGCCGCCGTCCAGGGCTCCGCCATGCCCACGGCGGCCCAACCGCCCGTCTCCGGCGACAACGGCTTCGCCGACCTGGTCAAGAACGCCATGACCGACATGGCGCAGCAGTCCCGGGCAGCCGAGACCCAGATGACCCAGTCGATCCAGGGGAACGGCAATCTGATCGACGTGGTGACCGCCCTCAGCTCGGCCGAGGCGTCTCTGGAGACCGTGATCTCCGTCCGCGACCAGGTGATTTCCGCCTACAAGGAAATCATGGCCATGCCGATCTGATCGGCGGCTCTAGAGCGGTCGGCGGCTCAGGCTGACCTGACCCGCCGCCGAGGCCGTCTGCATCAGTTCCCGCGTCTCGCCTTCCAGCCGCAGCGCCGTCAGCACCCCGGTGGCGTAGGCGCCCGTGTCCAGACCGATCCGGCGATCATCGGCGTGGACGGTTTCCGCCGGCGTATGCCCATGGACAACCACCCGCTCGAACGGCGCGGGATGGTTCAGAAAGGCCTGTCGCACCCACATCAGTTGCTGCGGGTCCTGGTGGTGCAGGGGCACGCCCGGCTGGGCGCCGGCATGGGCGAAGAAATAGTCACCCAGGGTGAAGCTGTATTCCTGGCCGGCCAGGAAGGCGCGCTGGCTGTCGTCCACGGCGGCGTTCAGCGCCTCGCAGGCGGCGGCCCAACCGGCCGTGTCCGTCTTGTCGAAGGGCGGGGTGACCCCGTAGGAGGCCAGGGCCTCGCGTCCGCCGTAGTCGCACCAGCCCGGTCCCAGTTCGGGATCCGTCAGGAAGGCTTCCATCCGGTCCTCGTGGTTGCCCCTAAGGAAGTGCAGCTCGTACATGCCGCGGCTGCGCAGGCTGGACAGCAGGTCGATCACGCCCTTCGAATCCGGCCCGCGGTCGATATAGTCGCCCAGGAAGATCAGCAGTTTGCGAGACGCGGTCGAGGCGTCGAGGTCGGCGATCATGGCATCGACCAAGGGCGACAGCAGATCCAGCCGCCCATGGATGTCGCCGACCGCCCAGGCCACGGTTCCTTCGGGCGTCGAGGTACGGCGGCGCAAACGCGCCACCGGTCGGCGATTGAACAGTTTGGCGAACATTTCCCCTAGATCAGGGGTCGCAGGGCGGTTGGCAAGCGTTCAGTGTCAGAAGAATCGCTCGCCGATCCGAATCGTGTCGCCCGGCGCGACCTGGGTGGCGGTCGTCAGCGGGTAGG
The DNA here is from genome assembly GCA_001796045.1 of Caulobacterales bacterium RIFOXYB1_FULL_67_16. Classification (GTDB taxonomy): domain Bacteria; phylum Pseudomonadota; class Alphaproteobacteria; order Caulobacterales; family Caulobacteraceae; genus Brevundimonas. Next base: position 3,586 of record MGLN01000085.1, read on the forward strand.
CCTGTTCGCTCGCCCCGTCGGCCCGCTTGATATAGACCTGCCGGGTATTGGCCCGGTAGGTGAAGCCTTCGGCCGTGGCGACGGCGTTCAGCACCGTCAGATTGTTGGTGTAGGGGTACTCGCCCGGCTTGTTGACCTCGCCCAGGATGTAGAAGGGGCGATAGTTCAGCACTTCGGCCGAAACCCGGGGCTCGTTGATGTAGCCCTTCTTCAGGGCCTCGGCGATTTCCGTCTGGAACTCGGTGATGGTCAGACCGGCGGCCTGGACCTCGCCGATCAGCGGCATGGAAATCCGGCCGCTTCCGCCGACGATGAACTCGCCCGTCAGGGCTTCCTCGCCGAAGACGTTCACCCGCACCTTGTCGGCGGCGCCCAGGCGATATTCGGGAACGGTGCGAACCGCCGACAGATCCACGGCCTCGCCCGGGGCCGTCGACGGGCCGGAGCCGCACGCCGCGACGCCAAACAACAGGGTCAGGCCCAACAGGCCCCCGCGCAACCAGGTCAGCATAGTCATGTCCCTCACTGTTCCTCTAGCATAGCCAAGCCCGAAGATGTTTCCAAGGCGATGCATGCGGCGCCGCAGCAAAGATCGGGCCGACCGCGCCGGAACTCGGTTAACGGCGCGCAACCATTCTTCTACAGCGACCCTAAACCGTACTTTTAAGGCCGATGTTGAGGCGGCCCGCGCAGGATGGTCCCATGGAACAGGGATCGCCCATGTCGATTGTCCGCTTACCGCGCCACGCCGCCCTGATCGCCGCCGCTGCGTTCGGCGCGACCCTTCTGGCTGCGAGCCCGTCGGCCGCAGCGGGATCGTCCCCTGCCGGCTCGCCGCGCATGCCCGTCGGCGCGCCGGCCGCCGCCCCTTCCGGCTTTCTGGATTTCTGCGAACGCTCGCCGCGCGACTGCCTGGCGCCGGGCGAGCGGGTCAACATGGCTGAGATCCGCGCCCGAGCCAATTCCCTGTATTGGGCCGGCGTCTTCGGCAGGCCGCAACAAGTCGCCGCCACCCGGCCGGCCTCGACCCGCGCCGCCGCGCCGTCGAACGGCTTCGACTGGAGCCGGGTCTTCCCGCAAAGGGCTGCGCCCGCGGCCGCCGTGTCCGATCCCCGTCGCCCGGGCGCGGCCGTGGCCATGGAGGACGTCGCCTCGTCCGCCGTCGAAGCCGATGCGGCCACGACGACAGCTTCGGAGCAGGGGGGCGCCGCCTCCGCCGAAGATTTCGGCCGCGCGGTTTCGGCCCGCGTCCGGGATCTGGATCCGAACTGGGTGCGGCCTGAACCGACCAAGCGCGCGCCGCTCATCACCCTTTCCGACACCGACTGGAAGGCCATCTCCGACATCAATCGCACGGTCAATCGCCAGATCCGCAGCGGATCGGACGCCCGCGTCTACGGCGTCAGCGATTACTGGGCCGTGCCGAACGGCGATCGGGCGCGCGGCGACTGCGAGGACTTCGTCCTGGCCAAACGCCGCGCCCTGATGCGCGCCGGCTATCCGGTCGAGGCCCTGTCCATTGCGGTGGTGGAAACCCGCTGGGGCGAGGTGCACGCCGTTCTGCTGGTGGCCACGGACCGGGGCGATTTCGTTCTCGACAATCTGACCGGCCGCATCTCCCGCTGGGACCAAGTGAACTATCGCTGGCGCGAGCGTCAGGCGCCCGGCAAGACCTTCGAATGGGTACGTATGGCGGGCTGAGGCCTGTTTGGGGGAGATTTCTCCTTCCCGTCCTGATACATTCTTCTCCAGCACTGGGTCGAAACGGCACAGGGCGACGTGGCGTCTATTCATCTCCGGCTCTTGAGACGGCGTCGTCATTGCGGCGCCGCGTTTGCTGTGCAGGATGATCGGACGCCCCGCGATCCGCCTCCCCGCCGCCGGAGCAGCCATGACCATAGACCGCGAACCTCGTCGCCCGCCGCCGCCGTTTGCCGCGCCGCCCAGCCTGCGGGCGGGGCCCCGTCCTCAAGCTGAGCCTCCACATGGTTTGCGGCCGCTCCGGCGGCGTCGCTTCGTCCTGCGCCGCATTCACTACATCGGGCTGGCGGTTCTGGCTCTCGCCCTCGTCTTCGGCGGAGTTCTGTTCATCCGCTCACAAGGCGCGGCGGGACCGCGTCTTGTCGCCCGCCCGACCGCCCTGGCCCAGCAGACGCCGGCCGGGATGGAGCAGATGGTCGACGCCACCCTGGCGCCGGACGACATCCGCCCCATCACCCCGGACGAGGCGCGGGCCTTCAACGCGGCCATTCCCTTTTCGACCCTGCCGATCCTGTCGGCCAAGCCCTTCATCATGCCGGCCGACAAGCTGGAGGACTACGCCCGCGCCCTCGATTGCCTGACCGCCGCCGTCTATTATGAAGCGGGCAGCGAGACGGCGGCGGGCCAGGCGGCGGTGGCCCAGGTGGTGATCAATCGCATGCGCCATCCGGCCTATCCCAAGACGGTGTGCGGGGTGATTTTCCAGGGGTCTGAGCGGACGACGGGCTGTCAGTTCAGCTTCACCTGCGACGGCGCCATGACCCGTCCGCCCTCGCCCGAGGGCTGGGCCCGCGCCCGTCTGGCCGCCGGCGCCGCCCTGAACGGCTTCGTCGCCTCCAGCGTCGGCATGGCGACCCATTATCACACCGACTGGGTCGCTCCCTACTGGGCCGAGCGCCTGGTCAAGATGCGCCAGATCGGAACCCACATCTTCTATCGCTGGGGCGGGGGCTGGGGCCTGCCGCCCGCCTTCACCGGCCGCCATGCGGGCGTGGAGCCGACCGTGGCCAAGATGGCGCTGGTGACCACGCCGATCGAACCTCTGGATCTGGTCGATCCCGCCCTGGTCGCGCCGCCTCCGCCCGTCGTGGTTTCCATGGCCGCCCCGCCGCCGGTCGCCCAGCCTGCGCCGGCCCCGGTCCAGACCCCGCTCGCTTCCGCTTCGGCGTCGGGCGCAGGCGTTTCGTCCCCCTCCGGCGAGGCGACGCGCGCCGTCGCCGCGCCCGCGCGCCCGACCGTCGAAAATCCCCTGACGACCACGCCGGGCGAGCCCCAGCCGCGCCGCCGTTCCCGGATCGCCGCCCCGTCCTAAACCCGGGCGAGACCGGCGGTCAGGGTGGCGGCCAGTTCCCGCGCCTGGCCGCGCAGGTCCGGGACGGCCGTCATTTCCCAGAAGGCGCCCCGCGTCAAAGGCCCGATGGCGTAAAGCCCCGGCGCCGGACGGCCTGCGGCGTCCGTCAGCCGTCCCGCCTCGTCGACCTCCAGGCCCAGGCCCAGGGGGTCGGGGCGAGCATAGCCCTTGGTCAGAAGATCGCGGATGACGGGCTCGGCGCTGTGCTGGATCGTCCCCAGCGGGCCGGTGCAGTTGATCAACAGATCGAACCGGTCGCGGATCGGCCGACGGCGATGGCGCGGACGCCAGGCTACCTCGACCGTCTCCCCGTCCAGCACCGCGCCGGTCAGCTTGCCCGCCAGCACCCTCAGCTCGCCCGAGGCCAGCAGGGAGCCGATCTCCCGCGCCGTCCCCGGCGACATCCGATGCCGATGGACGTCCCACAGGGGGCGCAGGTGACGCAGGAAGCGTCGCTTCTGGTCCGGCGTCCATCGCCGCCACAGGCCGCGCGCGCCCTGTCTCAGCCGGTCGAACACCGCGCGCCAGTCGTGGGTGAGAGCCGCCTCGCGCACCTGGCGCAGAACCGCGCTGGGGCTGCCCGAAAATTCGCCGAGGAAAGGCTCCGGCGGGACGGTGGCGTGGCCGCGCGGCAGCAGGCCGTGACGCGACAGGGCGGTGAAACGACGCCCCGGCCGCTGCAGGGTCAGGACCGCGTCCACCATGGTCAGGCCCGAGCCGATCACCAGTATGTTCCGCGCCGCGCCGATCGTTTCCGGTTCGATCCGCCAGGGATTGTCGACATAGGCGGGCGAAGCCAGGACTGCCGCGTCCAGCCCCGGCGGCGAGGCCGGCTCCAGATTGCCGAGGGCCAGCACCAGGGCGTCGGCGGTCACGGACCGGTCGCCGATCTCGATCCGCCAGCCGCCCTCGACCGCATCCAGGCTCCGGGCCTCGCCGCGGATCAGGCTCAGCCGTTCCGGCGCCCCGTCGCGGGCCTCGTCCAGCAAATGGCGCAGATAGTCGCCGTACATGCCGCGCGTGATGAAGCCGTCCTGCGCCCGCCACGCCGGCTGTTCCGCCAGCCAGTCGGCCAGATGTCCCGGCTCGTCCGGAAAGGCGCTCATATTGTCCAGCCGGACGTTCAGCAGATGACCGGGATTGCCCGTGTCATAGGCGACGCCGGGCCCGAAGGCGGCGCGGCGCTCGATCAGGCTGACCCTGACCGCCGGGTCCTGTCTCAGCAACTGGATCGCCGTCAGCAGGCCGCTGAAGCCCGCCCCGACGATGGCGACGTGCAGTCCCTGGTCTCTCGGCATCGGGCCTCCCGGTTCGAACCCCCTGGCGGAGGCGGCCCGACCTTAACAGGACGGACGGCGATTGGGTTCGATCATGGCGATAAATACCTATTCGCCAAGTAGGAATATCTATCCGGCGCCGCGAGGAAAATTATCGGCCGGCGGTGCTCCGAAATCCTCGGTCCGCTTGGCGGCCTTGCCGACCATGCGGCGTCGCGCCGCGCGCAGGTCGCGGACGGCCAGGGGGATCAGGGTCCAGGGCTCGACGCAGTAGCGGCGGAACAGCCGGCGCGGGTTCTGGAACAGGCGATAGGCCCATTCCACCCCGGCACGGCCCATCCAGCGGGGCGCCGGCGTCTGGGTTCCGGCCTCGTAGTCGAAGGCGGCCCCGACCGAGAAGATCACGCAGTCGGGCAGGGCGTCGAACACCGCCAGGGTCCACAGCTCCTGGCGCGGCATCCCCATGCCGACGAACAGGATATGCGGCCTGAAGGCCTGGATTTCGGCGATGATCTCGGCGTTGTCGGCCGATCCGGGCGTCGCGTCGAAGAAGCCGTGGCGGGTGCGGATCTCTGCCTTGGGGTAGCGCCGGCGCAGACGCCGCGCCGCCTCCTCGCCCACGCCCGGCTCGCCCCCGACGGACATGACCCGCCAGCCCTTGCGGTCGGCCACGCTCCAGAAATGGTCGCGCCAGTCCAGATAGGTGCAGCGGTGAAAGCCTCGGCTGTGCAGACCCAGGGCCCGCGAGAACCAGATCATCGGCGTGGAATCCACCTCGATCAGCTCGGCCTTCTCGTAGAAGGGCCGCATCTCGGGGTGTTTCTGGATCAGATAGAGACTGTGCAGATTATGGTTGGCGACCAGGCTCTTGCGCCCCTCGGCCACGGCGTCCTGGACATGGTGCAGCACCTCCTCGGGCTTCACCAGATCGACCAGCTGGCCGAACATGTGCACCCGCTCGCGCCGCCGCCGGCGCTTGCGGAAAGCCGGGCGCGGCGCGGCGCGACGGTCTTTCGTCGGTGAGATCTGGGATGCGTCCGCCATGGGCCAGACATAGGCCGCCGCCCCTCAAGGCGCGGTAAGCGAACAGGCCTAACGAGCCGGAAACCAATCCGGCCGCGCCCGCTCCGCCAGGCCCCGCACGATCGAGGCCGCGAGGATCCCGATGCCGTCGGCCAGCAGGTCGAACGGATTGGCCGAGCGTCCGCTGATGCCCTGAACCACCTCCACCCCCGCGCCCAGGGCCAGGGCCAGCAGGGCCGTGCGCCAGACGCCCAGGCTCGGCGCGATCAGGGCCAGGCAGACGGTGATGATGAAGAAGCCGATGGCGTGCGCCGGCTTGTCGCTCAGGCCGACGTTCTGCTCGGCCCCCTGAAAGGGCCCCAGCATGGCGACGAACAGGGCCGACAGCGCCGCAAGGGCGCCGCCGCGAAGGACGGTCAGAATCACGGGCGCACCGATCAAGGGGAGGAGAAGGCGCGGAAAAACTGGCCCACCCTAGCCCGAACCCCGCCGAATGGCCATCCGCCGGCGTCTGCGGCCGCGCTTGCGAAATAAAACCGCGTCCCGACGAAAAAACCCTGTTGACCCCGCCGGGACCCTCCCTTAGAGGTCCGCGCCTTCCCGATGGAAACGCCGCAAGGCGCTGCCGACGGGGCCCAGATGGCGGAATTGGTAGACGCGCTGGCTTCAGGTGCCAGTGGCTTAACGGCCGTGGAGGTTCGAGTCCTCTTCTGGGCACCATCTTTCAGACGGGGCCGTGTTTTCGAACACGGCCCCGTCGTCGTTTCCGGCCCTTCGTCATGCTCGTCGCGAGGCCGTTTCGCCGACTGGCTTCGCCGTGTAAGAACCTGCCATGACCGTTTACCTGCATGAGGGCGATCTGCCCGACGACCTGGACCTGGGGGCCGAAGTCGCCGTCGATTCCGAGACCATGGGCCTGCGCTTCCGCCGCGACCCCCTGTGCGTGGTCCAACTGTCGTCCGGCGACGGAAACGCCCATGTGGTGCGGCTGAACCGCCCCGCCTACGACTGCCCCAATCTGAAGCGGCTGCTGACCGATCCGGCGGTGACCAAGATCTTCCATTTCGGCCGCTTCGACATCGGCATGTTCCTGCTGCACCTCGGGGTCGAGACGCGGCCGGTCTATTGCACCAAGATCGCCTCCAAACTGGCCCGCACCTACACCGACCGCCACGGCCTCAAGGACGTGGTGCGCGAGACGGTCGGCGTCGATCTGTCCAAGGCCCAGCAGTCGTCCGACTGGGGCGCCGCCGAACTGACCCCGGCCCAACTCGACTACGCGGCCTCGGACGTCCTCTATCTGCACGCCGCCAAGGCCAGGCTGGACCAGATGCTGGCGCGCGAGGGCCGCGCCGAACTGGCGGCCCGCTGCTTCGACTTCCTGCCGACCCGTTCGGCGCTCGATCTCGCCGGCTGGGATGAGATCGACATCTTCGCCCACAGCTGATCCCGTGACCGATCCCCGCGATCCTTCAGGCTCCAGATCCGCCGGCGAGGCGGCCGACGAGGCGCGGGTGGCTCAGGCCGGCGCGCGCTGGAGGGCCCATTCCCGCAGGGTGCGTCTGTATCGCCGCGTCCTGCCGATCATCATCCTAGTGCTGGCCGGCGGCGTCCTGACCTGGACCGTCTTCCGCACCGTCATGTCGGGGGTCGAGCGCAAGGCCAGCCAGGGCCAGGAGGTCCGGCTGGACAAGCCCCTGTTCCACGGCCAGGACGCCCAGGGCCGCGCCTTCACCGTCGGCGCCCAAGGGGCGATCCGAGACCCCGCCACCGGCCATTTCCGCCTGGTGGGTCCGGCCCTGAAGCTGAACCTGGGCGGTCGGAAGGTCACCGAAATGACCGCCGACGGCGGGACTTACAACGAACAGGCCCGCACCGTGACCATCGGCCCCAACGTGCGGATTTCGGACGGCGGCTCCGGCTTCGTCCTGACCACGCCCGAGGCGGTGGTGGACACCCGCACCGGAATCATCACGGGTTCACGGGGGGTTCAGGGCGCGGGCCCTATTGGAACCATCAACGCTTCGTCCTATGCGATCTATGATCAGGGCGAGCGCGTGGTGTTCAAGGGCTCTGGCGACACCAAGATAAGCGGGACCATCAATCCTTCGGGATCAGGCGAATGACGGCGATGACATCCAAAACCTTCCTAGGTCGCGCCGCAGCGGCCCTGACGGCCCTGACCCTTCTGGCCCTGCCGGCCGTCGGCGACGCCCAAAGCGGCCGCACGACCTCGAACCAGCCGATCGCCTTCGGGGCCGACGACGGCGAACAGACCACGGACCGCATCAGCCTGCGCGGTCGGGCCGAAATCACCCAGGGCCAGAACCGTCTGCGGGCCGAGTCGATCACCGCCTACCGCGACGCTCAGGGCGAGTTCACCCGGGTCGAGGCCACGGGCACGGTCTATTTCGTCACTCCGACCCAGTCGATGCGCGGCGACCGCGCCGTCTACACCCTGGCGAGCGGCGAACTGGTTGTGACCGGCAACGTCATCCTGAACCAGGGCAAGAACGTCCTGACCGGCGGGCGGCTGACCTATAACGTCAACACCGACGCGGCGACCATGTCGGGCGCTCCGCGGGGCGCGGGCGCCGGCAGCCGCATCCAGGGCGTCTTCTATCCCGACGGAACCAACTGAGGCCCCCGGCCCCGGTCAGACTGAGCACGGATTCCCGATTTGGCCCGCAAGGAACTCTCCGCCCTGAACCTGGCTGACCGGCCGGCGGCGGCCCCTCAACCGGCGGCCCCGGCCGCCGAAAAGGGGCTGCGGGTGCGCAACATCGCCCGCGCCTTCGGCCCGCGTCAGGTGGTGCGCGACGTCTCCCTGACGGTACAGCGCGGCGAGGTGGCGGGTCTGCTCGGCCCCAACGGCGCGGGCAAGACCACCTGCTTCTACATGATCACCGGCCTGATCCCGCCGGATTCCGGCACGATCTGGCTGGACGGCGAAGACATCACCGCCCAGCCCATGTACCAGCGCAGCCGCATGGGCCTGGGCTATCTGGCCCAGGAGGCCTCGATCTTCCGCGGCATGACGGTCGAGCAGAACATCAAGGCTGTGGTCGAGCTCAACTATCCGCGCGACCAGCTGGAGGCCGAGACCGACCGCCTGCTGAACGAACTGCACATCGACCACCTGCGCCACGCCCCGGCCACCGGCCTGTCGGGCGGCGAACGTCGCCGGGTCGAGATCGCCCGGGCGCTTGCGGGCCGTCCCTCCTTCATCCTGCTCGACGAACCCTTCGCCGGCATCGACCCCTTGGCCATCGCCGACATCCGTTCCGTGATCCGCTATCTCGCGGATCAGGGAATCGGCGTCCTGATCACCGACCACAATGTCCGCGAGACCCTGGACATCACCGACCGCATCTCGATCATCTCGGGCGGCGCGGTGCTGTTCGAAGGCACCGCCGACGAAGCGGTCCAAGACCCCGAGGTCCGCCGCGTCTACCTGGGCGAGAACTACGCCTGAAGGACACGCAAACCCTCCCCCGCAAGCGGGGGAGGATCTAAAGCGCCGCTATGCGGACTACCGCCGCCGCGTCAGCATCCCGGCCAGCAACAGGCCGACGCCCGCCACCGACAGGGTCGTCACCAGGGGCCGCTTGCGCGCCTCGCCGGCCACTTGGCGGGCGCGGTCGCGATAATCGACCGGGGCCTTCTCGACCAGCCGATCCACCGCGTCCATCGCCTTGCCGAAGGTCTCCAGCGACCGGCCCTTGGCGTCTTCCAGCGCGCCCTCGACCTGCAGCTTCTGGTCGCCGACCAGCTTGCCGAAACCCTTCTTCGTCTTGCCGCTCGCCTGATAGGCGCCGCCCTCGATCCGTTCGTCGGTCATGTGTCTCGTCCTCGGGGAGCGCGACCCTCATGGCCGCGTGACGATGAAAATCCCGGAAACCGCTTCCGTTCCAGCGACAGGGTGGCGCAGCGCCTGGAGCGCCCCTTTCTCAATCCCGCAGCCGCTTTCCGCCAGCCGCCGCACGACCGTACGGGCAAAAGCCAGCGTGTAAGTCGCCCCGACGCCAGACGGCGCTCCGCTGCAAAAAGGACAGATCATGAAGCCGCTTCAACACAAGGTCGCCATCGTCACCGGCGCCAGCTCCGGCATCGGCCGCGCCGCCGCGCGGCTGTTCGCCGCCCAGGGCGCTCGGCTCGTGGTCTCGGCGCGTCGTGAGGCCGAGCTCGCCGACCTGGTGACCACGATCCGCGCTGACGGCGGCGAAGCGGTTTCGGTCGCCGGCGATATCCGCGACGAAGCGACGGCCGCCGCCTTGGTTCAGGCCGCAGAGGAGCGGTTCGGCGGTTTGGACATCGCCTTCAACAACGCCGGCGCCATTCCCGAGACTGGCCCGACGCCGGACCTCACGATCGCCGGCTGGCGCGAGACGCTCGACATAAACCTGACCGCGGCCTTCCTTTGCGCCCGACGCCAGATCCCGGCCATGCTGGCGCGCGGCGGCGGCTCCATCCTCTTCACCTCGACCTTCGTGGGCCACACGGTCGGATTTCCCGGCATGGCCGCCTACGCCTCCGCCAAGGCCGGACTGATCGGCCTGACCCAGGTCATCGCCGCCGAGTTCGGCGCCCAGAACATCCGCGCCAACGCCCTGCTGTGCGGCGGGGTGGACACGCCGATGGGCCGGGCCGTCGCCGACACCCCCGAAACCCTGGCCTTCGTCTCGGGCCTGCACGCCCTCAAACGCATCGCCCAGCCCGAGGAAATCGCCCAGGCCGCCGCCTTCCTCGCCTCCGACGCCTCCAGCTTCATGACCGGCACGGCGACTCTCGTGGACGGCGGCGTCTCCATCTGCCGAACCTGATCCGACCGGGACCAACGTCTCCTCCCCACACCCCGCGGAGGTGGCGCGGCGCCTCTTCGGCGCCGTGACGGAGGGGTTCTGGACCCCGGGTTCGGTGGGACGGAAAGAGCCCCTTACCCCTCAGCCCCCTCCCTGCAGGCGAGGAGGAGACGGCATTGAGCGCCGTGCTATCCTAATTTCGCAAACAAACCCGCGCCTTTTCAATCCCATGGCGCGGGCGAACGCCCCTTTATCTAGCGCCCTTCAAAACCGTGCCATAATGTCCGCACGGTCTTTGAAAAGAAAACTCTAGTCCCGCCGTGAAATTGCACTCTTTGCACATTGCACCGTCTTTTCCACGCAGTGCAAATTCACCGAGCGCAAAAGAATAGACGAAAATAGACTCACTTTTTTTCGAGTCTAATCATGCATTTTCCAGCGCCCGCCAGTGGTCCATGCGGCGCAGGAAGACCGCCGGATTCTTGGGCGTGACCAGTTTGGACGGGTCGTGGAAGATGCGGTCG
>MGLN01000086.1:0-1448 GCA_001796045.1 Caulobacterales bacterium RIFOXYB1_FULL_67_16
AAAGCACCTCGCCCGCGCGCAGCTCGCCCTTCAGCACCTCGGCGCCGAAGGGGGGCGGGGGGCCGTCGAAGTCGAGGGCCAGAAAGCACCTCGCCCGCGCGCAGCTCGCCCTTCAGCACCTCGGCGCCGAAGGGGGGCGGGGGGCCGTCGAAGTCGAGGGCCAGCATGCGGTTCTTGATCGAGCCCCGGCGTTTCATCCGCGAGGTGGTCTCCTGGCCGATGAAACAGCCTTTCTGGAAGTCGATGCCGTTCAGCAGGTCGAAATCGGCCTCGATCGGATAGGTCTTGTCCTGGGGGGCGTCGGCGGTCGGGTCAGGTACGCCGACCGACAGGCGGTGGGCGTGATAGTCGGCCTCGGTCGCGTCCGCAGCCGCTTCGCCGTACAGGCGGCCGCCCATCAGGGGCGTGCGGGGATCGGGAAGAAAGCCGGCGGGCGCGTCCGGCCAGGCGGCGAAGACCGGGCGGTCGTCGGCGGCCACCTGAACCTTGGCGCGGAGCTTGTACATCGACAGGCGCTGGATCAGGGCGTCGCGGCGGTCGGCGGCGACGTCGAGCAGAACCCCCTCGGCCTCGCCCAGTATGAACAGGTCGAACAACAGCCGTCCGGGCGGCGACAGCAGGGCGCCGAACCGCAGTTCGCCGTCGCCCAGCGTCTCCACGTCCTGGGTCAGCAGATTGTGCAGGAAGGGTTTGGCCTCCTCGCCGGTGACGGAGACGAGGGCGCGGGAGGAGAGGTGGGCGACGGGCATGGCGCCAAGATAGGGAGGCGGATGTCGCGGCTCCAGACCCGTTCTCGCCTCGGGGGCTTCAGCGCCCCGTCTGATCGTGGATGAAGGCCGCCACATCCTCGACCACCCCCGGCGCCAGGGGCAGGTCGGGGTTGGAATAGGCGGCGATGTTGGCGGCCCGGTCGGCGGGGGCGGTCTTCAGCACATGATTGACGCCGTCCCACAGCTTCAGGGTCGCCCGGGGATCGGCGGCGGCCAGGGCCTGGGCGTCCGCGACGCCGACCTGGAGGTCGGTGGTCCCCTGGCCGATGAAGACGGGGCCGTCGTAGGCGGCGATCAGGGCGGCGGGGTCCAGCGGCAGCCAGGAGATCAGATAGGGCTGGACCGAGGGACGGAACAGGGCGGCCAGGGCGGGCGGCGTATCGGCGACGGTGCGGCCGGCCTCCAGCTCTGTCAGGGCCGAAAAGGCCTGGGCCTTCATCGGTTCGGGCAGGGCGGTCAGTTGTTCGCGGATGACCACGCCCGCCGGACGACCGGCGCCGGACAGCAGCACCAGGCCGCAGATCTTGTCGTCGCCGTCCTCGACCGCCTTCAGGGCGATCAGGGCGCCCTCGCTGTGACCAATCAGCCAGGCGCAGGGCTTGCCGGCGCGGCCGGCGGCCTCGGCGGCCCAGGCGCGGGCGTCGGCCACATAGGCGTCAAAGCGCAGATCGGCCTCGG
>MGLN01000086.1:1491-10047 GCA_001796045.1 Caulobacterales bacterium RIFOXYB1_FULL_67_16
GATCCCCTGGGCCGCCAGCCCCTCGGCCAGCAGGCGGTAGGTGGAGGCGGAGACGCCCATGGGGCTGTTCCCATCCCGATCGGTCGGGCCGGAGCCGGGCAGGATGACCCCGACGGCGCTCGCATTCTCGGGCGTCAGCAGGGTTCCGTGCAGGGGCGCGGGTTCGACGGGCAGGTCGATCTCGGTCGATACCGGGCCGGCGAGCAGGGCGAGTGTCAGCAGCAACATGGCGGTCTCCTTGCGGGCGTGAGTCAGAAGGGCTGGCGGTCGGGATCGCTGCGCCAGACGCGCCAGCTCTCGAACACCGAGAGGGCGGCGACGATCAGCACGGCCCCCGTCAGGGACAGGGCGCCCAGCGGCTGGGGCGCAAGCGGCGCGGCGATCAGGCCGACCAGTCCCAGCAGGAAGAACAGCCGCCCCGCCAGCCGGTTGGAGCGGTCCCAGGCCAGGCGGCTCTTGTAGCTCCAGGGCGTGCGGACCCCGACCACCGGATTGGGCGCGACCCGGCCCAGCAAGGCGCCCAGGACCAGAAGGATCAGCGACACCGCCGCCATGGTCACCATCGGCCCGGTCTCGACCGTGGCGTTGCCCAGGCCTGTCCAACTGATTAGCAGGCCGATGGTGGCGAAGACGAACAGGCTTATGCCCTGGCCGATCCGCAAGGAACGGCCGCGCGAGGCGTCGCCTGCAGACACGGCGCGTAGGGCGCCCAGGCCTAGTCCCGCTGTGGCGATGAAGCCGATCAGGGTCATGCCGCCGAGGAAGGTCGCGAACTCGACCCGGTTGCCCCAGCGATCAACCTGAAACTCGCTGTTCCAGTGCATCGGCATCGGCGTGGTCGGGCCGTCGAGGCCGATGTGCAGGGCGAAGGCCGCCTGAAGCGCGAAGACGGCCAGGGTCAGATAGTCCAGCAGGGACAGGCGATCTTTCATCGACGGGGCGCCTTTCGGACGATGGACGGGACTTCGGCGGTTTCGCCCGTTCCGGCCATGTCCATCAGAAAGGCCATGGCCTCTTCGATAGCCGAGATCTCCAGTCGATAACGAATGGTCTGACCCTCGCGCTCGGGACTGACGAGACCGGCCTCCTTCAGGGCGTTGAGGTGGCCGGTGATCGTGGGCCAGCTCATGTCAAAGCCAGCGGCGATGTCGCCGGAGGCCAGAGGACCGGCGCGCAGCATGGCGATGATGCGACGGCGCACCGGATGCGACAGGGCTTTGAACAGGGTGTTCATAGGAAAGAACCTAATTAGGATATTCGCTAATTACAAGCCGGGTGCGGCAACAGGTCCAACAGCGCGGGCTCATGCGCCATTGCAAAGCAATCGCATCCGGGCGTATGGGACCCGCCACCTCCTGATCTTGAGAATATGTTGCAAACCATGGCTCGTCCGATCCGCCGTCTCGCCTGCGCCGCCAGCCTGCTGGCCCTGACCGCCGCCGCGCCCGCCCTCGCGCAGGAGACGACGCCGGCCCAGTTGGACGAGATCGTCGTGACGGGGTCGCAGGTGCGGCTGACCTCGGCCTATGCGGGCGGCCAGATGGCGCGCGGCGGTCGGGTCGGCCTGCTGGGGAATATGGAGGCGATGGACACGCCCTTCTCGACCAGCAACTACACCGAAAAACTGGTGCGGAATCAGCAGGCGCAGGGCATCGGCGACGTGCTGCAGAACGATCCGACGGTGCGGGTGACCAAGGGCTTCGGCAACTTCCAGGAACTGTATGTGGTCCGGGGCTTCCCGGTCTATTCGGACGACATGAGCTACAACGGCCTGTACGGCGTGCTGCCGCGCCAGTTCGTGGCGGCTGAGTTGGTCGAGCGGGTCGAGGTGTTCCGGGGCGCGACGGCCTTCCTGAACGGCGCGGCGCCGGGCGGGAGCGGCGTGGGCGGCGCCTTCAACCTGACGCCCAAGCGGGCCGGCGAACCTCTGACGCGCCTGACCGCCGGGGTGTCGGGCAACGACGAGATCTACGCCGCCGCCGACTTGGCGCGCCGCTTCGGGGCCGAAGACCAGTGGGGCGCGCGGCTGAACATCGCCAGCCGCGACGGCGAGAGCTCGGTCGAGGGCGAGAACGGCCAGTTGCGCGTGATCGGCCTGGGCGTCGACCGCCGGGGCGACCGGGCCCGCTTCTCCGCCGACCTCGGCTGGCAGGACCACCGCATCGACGCGCCGCGTCCGACGGTGACGCCTTCCGGCGGTATTCCCGAAGCCCCCTCCGCCGACAAGAACTTCGCCCAGCCCTGGACCTATACCGATGAGGAACAGCTGTTCGGCGCCGCGCGCGGCGAGTTTGACATCACCGACAGCGTCACCGCCTGGGCGGCCTTCGGCGGGCGTCAGGGCAAGGAGGACAATGTCCTGGCCAACCCGACCGCCCAGGCCGACGGAAGCCTGAGCGCCTATCGGTTCGACAATGTGCGCGAGGATACGGTCTGGTCGGGCGACGTCGGGGTGCGCGCTGACGTCAAGACCGGCCCGGTGGAGCATCGTCTGGTGATGTCCGCCTCGCAGGTGCAGTCGAAGTCGAAGAACGCCTACGCCTTCTCGAACTTCTCGGGCTTCGCCAGCGATCTGTACAATCCCGTCTCCGTCGCCGCCCCGACCCCGGACTTCTTCATCGGCGGCGATCTGGACGATCCGAACGTGACGGAGCGGGTCCGCAACTCTTCGGTCGCCGTGGCCGACCGCCTGTCGTTCCTGAACGGCCGGTTGCTGGCCACGGTCGGGGTTCGCTATCAGGAGATCAAGACCGGCTCCTACGACTACAACACCGCCGCGGGGCTTTCGTCCTATTCCAGCGACGCGACCACCCCGGCCTTCGCCCTGGTCTACAAGCCCAGCGACAAGATCTCGCTGTACGCCAACTATGCCGAAGCCCTCGTGCCGGGAACGACGGCGCCGGCGGTGGCGAACGCAGTGGTGGCGGGCTGGGGAGACGCTGCCGTGCCAGTCACCGTCACCAACGGCGGCGAAGTGCTGGAACCTTTCCGCGCTGAACAGGCCGAAGTCGGAGTGAAGTATGACGCGGGGTCCTTCGGCGGCACGCTGAGCGTGTTCCGCACGACTCTGCCCAGCGCGCTGGTCTCGCTCACCTCCAACGGAGATCCCGTCGCGGGCACCCGGCCTACAGGCGTCTACTCCGACGGCGGCGAGCAGGAGAATCAAGGGGTCGAGCTGACCGTCTATGGCGAGCCGGTCGCCGGCCTGCGCCTGATCGGCGGCGCGACCTGGCTGGAGGCCGAGATCAACCGCTCGCTGACGGCCGCCAACGAAGGCAAGTCGGCCATCGGCGTGCCAGACTTCCAGACCAATCTGAATGTCGAATGGGACGTGCCGACGGTCTCCGGTCTGACGCTGGAAGGCCGGGCTGTCTACACCGGCGCACAGCCCGCCGACTCGACCAATACCCTGGAGCTGGAAGAATGGACCCGGTTCGACGCCGGCGTGCGCTACGCCTTCGTCGCCGGCGGCAAGGATCTGACGGTGCGGGCGCGGGTCGAGAACGTCGCGGACGAGGATCAGTGGGTCGCGGTCGGCGGCTATCCGGGGTCGAACTATCTGACCCTGGGCGCGCCCCGCACCTTCCGCCTGTCGGTCTCGGCGGAATTCTGATCGGATGAAGACGCGGACGATCCGCGCCTGGTCCTGGACGCACAAGTGGTCGAGCCTGGTCTCCACGCTCTTCCTGCTGATGCTGTGCGTCACCGGTCTGCCGCTGGTCTTCACCCATGAGATCGAAGAGGTGCTGCTGGAGCAGGCCTGGGTTCCTGCCAATCCGGACGGGCCGCTGCTGAGTCTGGACGCGGTGCTGGCCGCGGGTCTGGCGCTTCACCCGGGCGAGGTCCCGGCCTTCATGAGCTTCGACGAGGACCGGCCGGTGGTGAACGTCACCAGCGTGGATCCGAACGGCCCGGCCGGCGCCTACAGCTTCGAGCCGATCGACCAGACCAGCGGGTCGGTGGCCCCGCCGGTGGCCGGCCATCCGGTCATGGAGTTCCTGCTTCAGCTGCACACGGACCTGTTCCTGGGCCTCCCGGGCATGCTGTTCCTGGGCCTGATGGGGCTGATGCTCGTCGCGGCCGTGGTGTCGGGGATCGTGCTGTACGCTCCCTTCATGCGGCGGCTGCCGTTCGGCACGGTCAGGGCGTCCAAGCCTGCGCGGACCCGCTGGCTGGACTATCACAATCTACTGGGCGTCGTGACGGCGGCCTGGGTGCTGGTGGTCGGGACGACGGGGGTGGTCAACACCCTGGCGACGCCGATCCTGGCCTATTGGAAGAGCACGGCGCTCAAGGAACTGACCGCCGCCTACGACACGCCGGCGCCGACCGGGGAACGGGCGTCGCTGGACGCGGCGGTGGAGCGGGCCAAACAGGCGCTGCCGGGAATGAAGCTGCAGTTCGTCGCCTTTCCAGGCACCGACTATTCGACCGACCATCACTACGCCGTCTTCTTCCACGGGGGCACGCCCCTGACGACCCATCTGCTCACCCCGGCCCTGATCGACGCCCGTACGGGCGAGCTGGCGGCGGTGGCGCCCACGCCCTGGTATGTGAAGGCCCTTTCCCTGTCCAAGCCGCTTCACTTCGGCGACTATGGGGGGATTTGGCTGAAGATCCTGTGGGCCGTACTGGACGTGGCGACCATCGTCATTCTGGTCTCCGGCCTCTATCTCTGGCTGGCCAAGGGGCGGCGGAGGCGCCAATGAGCCGCAAGGACCTGGGCCTTATGGCCATCTTCGGCGCGCCCGCCGTCATCTTCGTTCTCAGCCTGATCGGCCTGGTCGGCGCCCTGGTGGCGGACGGCGTGCAGGACCTGTTCTACTCGGCGCTGCTGGGCTCGACGGTCGCGGCGACCGTCTGGGCTCTGATCCGGCGCCGACGGTAAGCCTGTTCAGATCGAGAAGCTGACGCCGCAGCCGCAGCTGGAGGCGGCGTTGGGATTGCGGACCACGAACTGGGCGCCGGCCAGTTCGTCGACATAGGCGATCTCGGAATTCTTCAGGAAGGGGACTGAGACGGGGTCGATAAGGGCGGTCTGGCCGTCGGCCTGGATGCGCAGGTCGTCGTCCTCGGCCGTCTCGACCAGTTCGAACCGGTATTGGAAGCCTGAGCAGCCGCCGCCGTCGACCGCGACGCGCAGCATCAGGCTCTTGCCCTCGGCCGCGCCCAGTTTGGCCAGGCGTTTGGCGGCGCTGGCGGCCAGGACGATGCCTTCCGGCGCGCGCGTGGCGACGCTGAAGGCGGGTGTGGACGGTTCTGTGGATTGGACGGTGCTCACGCCTGTCTATATGAGGCGCATGCGGGCGTTCGCAAAGGCCCCGTCTCGTGAAAGCCGCTTCAAAGTTGATGACTTGAGCCAGACCCCTCTCGCCCCCTACGCCGAACGCGCCGATCTGACCAAGGGGCGGCGTTTCTTCGAACCGCCGAGCCGCACCCGCACCGCCTTCGCGCGGGATCGCGACCGGATCATCCATGCAACGGCCTTCCGCCGCCTGAAGGAAAAGACCCAGGTCTTCGTGGCGCACGAGGGCGATCATTACCGCACCCGCCTGACCCATTCGCTGGAGGTGGCGCAGATCGCGCGGTCCCTGGCCCATGCGCTGAGGCTGGACGACGACCTGGCCGAGACCATCGCCCTGGCCCACGACCTGGGCCACCCGCCCTTCGCCCACGCCGGCGAGGACGAGCTGATCATCCAGATGGCCGACCATGGCGGCTTCGACCACAATGTGCAGAGCTTCCGCGTCGTCACCGAGCTGGAGAACCGCTATCCGCAGTTCGACGGGTTGAACCTGAGCTGGGAGACGGTCGAGGGGGTGATCAAGCACAATGGCCCGGTGGCGCATCGGTTGGACGAACCGGCCTGGTCGGTGGTGCGGCCCTATCGCGCGGGCGGGGAGGCGGGCTGGGACCTGCGCCTGGACAGTTTCGCCTCGCTGGAGGCCCAGTGCGCCGCCATCGCCGACGACATCGCCTACAACAACCACGATGTGGACGACGGGGTGCAGGCCGGGCTGATCACGCTTCAGGACCTGGACCAGGTGCCGCTGATCGGGCCGACCCTGGCCGAGGTCCGGCGCGACTGGCCCGCCATCGACGACCGAATGCTGCGGATCGAGGCCGTGCGGCGGATGATCGGCGTCATGGTCGAGGACGTGCTGGCCGAGACGGCGCGTCGTCTGGAGGAGGACCGGATCGGGTCGACCGAAGACGTCCGCAAAGCCTCGCGGACCCTGGTGGACTTCTCCCGGTCGATGCACGCGGACCTGGCCATTCTGCGCAAATTCCTGTTCGAGCGGATGTATCGGCACTACCGGGTCAACCGGACCCGCAGCCAGGCGCGGCGGGTGCTGTCGCAGTTGTTCGAACTGTTCATGGCCGAGCCGGAGGTGATGCCGCCGGAATGGGGCGTGCCGGCCCTGACCGAGGATCGCACCCAGAGGGCGCGGGCGGTGTGCGACTATATTGCCGGAATGACCGACCGGTACGCGATAGAAGTCCACCAGAAACTGTTCAGCCTCGACCTGGCGCTCGATCTGTGATTCGAAAGACGGCGGCGGGGCGTTAAACTAACCGCTCGACACGCCGATTCGCGGCGTCGGGCAGAACGGCGGAGCGCGACCCATGTCTTTCGACGACGACAACCGACCCGGCCAGCGACCGGGACAGGGCGCCTATACGCCCCCGACCGACGACGACCTGCCGTTCCGTCGCAATTCCTATGATCCGCGCGCCGGCGGCGGCGGCCGCAACGTCGGATCGGGCGGGGGCAAGTCGCCGCCTGTGACCCTGATCGTCAGCGCCGTCATCCTGCTGGTGCTGATCATCGCCGTGATCTTCTTCTACCGCTCCGGCATGCGCGCCTCGACCGATGCGCCGCCGGCCGTCGGCCAGCCCGTCGGCGAGATGAAGACCGCCGCCCCCATCGACGCCCAGCCGGTCGATCCGGCCGAGGGCGTGCGCGTCTATCGCGACGAGGCCGAGAGCCCCGATGCGCCCGTGACCTTCACTCCGCCGCCCGAGGCGCCCCAGCCGCGCCCGGCCGCGCCGCCGACCGCTGCGCCGACCGGCCAGGGCCTGCCGCCCGCCAAGGCGACGACGCCGGCGCCCGCGGCTCCGCGTCCGACCACGCCCGCACCGGCCGCTTCTACGCCCGCGCCTTCGGCGCCGGCCGCCGCAGGCGGCTCGGCCTCGGTCCAGATCGGCGCCTTCTCCTCGACCGAGATCGCCGACCGCGAATACGCCGCTGTCGCCGGCCGCTTCGGCCAATATGCCTCGGGCGCCGAAAAGCGGGTGACCGAGGTGACATCGTCCAATGGCTCGACCCTGTACCGCACCACCTTCACCGGCCTGTCGCGGGAACGGGCGGTCGCCTTCTGCAACGCCCTGAAGGCGGCCGGACGGGATTGCATCGTTCGGTGACTTCCGCCGCCATCTACGGCTGTGCGGGCCACCGGCTGACGGAGGGCGAACGCGCCTTCTTCGCCGAGACGCGGCCCTGGGGCTTCATCCTGTTCCGGCGCAACATCGACAGCCCGGAACAGGTGCGGGCCCTGACGGACGAGCTGCGCGCCGCCATCGGCGACGCCGAGGCTCCCATCCTGATCGACCAGGAGGGAGGGCGGGTCCAGCGGATGGGGCCGCCCCACTGGCCCAAATACCCGCCGGGGAACGCCTATCTGAAGGCGACGAACGATCTGATGGAGGCGCGCGAACTGGCGCGGCTGGGCGCGCGGCTGATGGCCCACGACTTGCGCGAGGTCGGGATCACCGTCGATCTGCTGCCTGTGCTGGACGTGCCTGTGCCCGGCGCCCACGACATCATCGGCGACCGCGCCTATGGCCAGGATCCTCAGACCGTCGCCCTGCTGGGGCGTGCGGCCGCGGAAGGGCTGCTGGCGGGCGGGGTTCTGCCCTGCATCAAACATATGCCGGGGCACGGTCGCGCCTTCGCCGATACGCACAAGGACCTGCCGACGGTCCATGCCGATCTCGAGACGCTGGACGCCTGGGATTTCGCCCCGTTCAAGGCCCTGTCCGACATGCCGATCGGCATGACGGCGCACATCGTCTTCAGCGCCATCGACCCCAAACGCCCCGCGACCCAGTCCAAGAAGGCGATCCGGCTGATCCGCGAACGGCTGGGCTTCGGCGGTCTGTTGCTGTCGGACGATCTGGTGATGAACGCCCTGTCCGGCAGTCTGACCCAAAGGGCGCACAAGGCGCTGAAGGCCGGATGCGACATCGTCATCCACTGGAACGGCGACATGGACGAGATGCGTCAGGTCGCCGAAGGCGTCGGCGCGCTGAAGGGCGGTGCGCATCGCCGCGCCGAGGCGGCCCTGGCCCGGATCGTTCGGACGCCGGAGCCGCTGGATCCGGTCGCTGGCCACGAACGCTTCTTCCGGGCGATGGCGGGCAAGACGGACGCCGCCAAGGGGCCAGACGTGGGGGAGGCGCAGGCGTGAGAGAGGCGTTTCAGCCGAACCTCGATTTCAACGCCGAGGAGGTCGAGGAACGCGAGGCCTTCGTCGTCGATCTGGACGGCTACGA
>MGLN01000086.1:10073-12711 GCA_001796045.1 Caulobacterales bacterium RIFOXYB1_FULL_67_16
TGGCGCGGACCCAGAAGGTCGATCTGCTGAAACTGTCGATCACCCGTCTGGCGGAACAGTATCTGGCCTTCGTGCACGAGGCGCGGCGGCGCAACTTCGCCCTGGCGGCGGACTATCTCGTGATGGCGTCGTGGCTGGCTTATCTGAAGTCCCGCCTGCTGCTGCCGCGCACCGAAAAGGACAAGGGCGAGGAGCCGCCGGCGGAAGCGATGGCCGCCGCACTGGCTTTCCGGCTGCAGAAGCTGGAGGCCATGCGCAAGGCGGTGGACCAGCTTTTGGCCCGGCCCCAGCTGAAGCGCGACGTCTTCACCCGCGGCGACCCCGAGGCGACGGTGATCGTTCCGTCCGACCGGATCGACGCCAGCCTGTATGACCTGATGAGCGCCTATGTGACCCAGCGCCGTCGCGAGGAGGCGCGGCGCTATTCGCCCGGCCAGCGGGTCGAGGCCTTTCCGCTGGAGGCGGCGCGCGACTGGCTGCGCGAGATCATGCCGCGTCTGGCCGACTGGACCCCGCTGGAACAGGTTGCGCCCCACCCCGAAGACCCGGAAGGCCCCAGCCAGGCCAGCTATACCGCCTCGACCCTCTCGGCCAGCCTGGAGCTGGTGAAGGAGGGGGCCATGGACATCCGCCAGACGGCGCCGTTCGCGGACCTGTATCTGAAGCGGCGCGGCGCCGGCCATCCGCTGGAGCTGACGCCGTGATGTGCGGATGCCCCCATGTCTGACCTCTCCTTCCAACCCGACGACGGCGAGATCGAGCGCCGGGTCGAAGCCCTGCTGTTCGCCGCCGCCGGTCCCTTGAGCGCCGCCGAGATCGCCGCCCGCCTGCCCGAGAACGCCGATGTCGCCCGCGCCCTGTCGGGTCTGCGCGCCCGGTACGAGGGGCGTGGGGTGGAGCTGGACTGCGTCGCTGACCGCTGGCGGTTCCGCACGGCCGCGGACCTGGCCTTCATGATGACCGAGGAGCGCGAGGAGCCGCGCCGCCTGTCGCGGGCCGCGCTCGAGACCCTGGCCATCATCGCATATCACCAGCCCGTCACCCGCGCCGAGATCGAAAGCGTGCGCGGCGTCACCCTGTCCAAGGGCACGCTGGACCTGCTGCTGGAGATGGGGTTTGTGCGGCTGCGGGGGCGTCGGCGCACGCCGGGGCGGCCCGTCACCTACGCCACCGCCGACCGGTTCCTGGAACATTTCGGGCTCGCCAGCCTGTACGACCTTCCCGGCGTACAGGAGATGAAGGCCGCCGGCCTGCTGGACCTGTCCGTACCGATCGGGTTCGAACTGCCGGATCCCGGCCGCACCGACCCGGCCGACGAGGAGGATCCGGTGACCGAGGACGAGGCGCCGGAGTTCGCCCAGGACTTCGTCGGCGACTAGGGAAAACCCCCTAGGCTCTCATTAACGACGGCGACGCTTCCCCAGGGTTAAGGAAACCCCTGTCACCGGGGGACGGTATGAAGTCAGAAATGACGGGTTTCCGGCTTGTGGCCGTTCTGATGCTGGCGGTCGTCGTCGGCATGGTCGGCGTCTTGAGCATCGTCAGCAAGGGCATCGACGATCACCAGCGCGCCCGTGAAGCCGCCATGGTCGGTCTGCGCCTGGCGCGCATCGCCGAAACCGCCGGCGAGGATCTTGCCCCGGTCGCCGTCTGGGACGAGGCGGCGCGCGAACTGACCGCGCCCTCGGCGCCCCAGTGGTTCGATCGGTTCGTGGGCAGCGTCTACACGGGCCGCCATGGGCATGTCGCCACCCTGGGCTATGGGCCCGACGGGCGTTTGCTGCGCGTCAACCACGCCGACGCCCCGCCCCACGCCGACGAGTCCCATCCCCTGGCCCAGGCCGCGCGGCCTTTGATCAACGAACTGGCCCGGCAGGCGCGGATGCGCGATCGTTCCGCCTACGGGGCGAGGGCCGCCCTGACGAAGACCGGCTTCGTCCAGGTCGACGGCGTCGTCTATGTGGTCGCGGTGTCGACCGTGGTGCCCCACACGGGTCAGACGCCCGCCCGCGGGCAGGATCCCTTGCTCGCCTCCTTCAAACCTTTTGCGGCCGAGGTGGAATGGATCCGCACCCGCATGGGCAAGGCCGACGTGCGTTTCGTCCCCGGCGGCCGCGTGCCGAATGGGATGATCGGCCTGCCGATCCTGGACGCGCGAGGCGCCGTCCTGGGCCAGGTCGCCTGGACCCCGGAGCGGCCGGGCTACCGGATCCTGACCCACGCCCTGCCGCTGCTTCTCCTGATGATGGGGCTTCTGGCGGTCTGCGGCGGGCTGCTGATGGGACGGATGTCGCGGGACATGCGCCGTCTTCGGGCCTCCGAGGCCGCGCTGTCGGCGGCGCTTGAACACGCCGAGGCCGCCAACGCCGCCAAGAGCCGGTTCCTGTCGAACGTCAGCCATGAGCTGCGCACGCCGCTGAACGGCGTTCTGGGCATGGCGGAGATTCTCGGCCACGATCCGCTGACGCCCCGCCAACGCGAGCGTCTGGACATTCTCAAGGCCTCAGGCTTGCGCCAGTTGCAGCTCATCGAAGACCTGCTCGACGTCGTCAGACTGGACGACGGGGCGGTGAGCCTGGAGGCGCAATCTTTCAAGCCTGCGGTTCTGCTTCGGACCGTGCAGAGCGATCATCATGCG
>MGLN01000086.1:12741-18751 GCA_001796045.1 Caulobacterales bacterium RIFOXYB1_FULL_67_16
TGGAGGCCGTCGACGGCGCCTGGTTGGGCGACGTCGTCCATTTGGAAAAACTGCTGGGGGCCCTGGTCGGCAACGCCATCCGTTTCACCGCCTCGGGCAAGGTGGTCGTTCGCGCCCTGGATCGCGACGGCCTGACCTTCGAGGTTCAGGACACCGGTCCCGGCCTGACCCGCGCCGAAGCGGCGACCCTGTTCGAACCCTTTGCGCAGGGCGACGACAACGCGCGCTGCAAAGCGGACGGCCTGGGCCTGGGCCTGACGGCGGCCAACGGCCTGGCGCGGCTGATGGGCGGGCGGATCGAGGTGGAGAGCAAGCCGGGCTGCGGCAGCCTGTTCCGCGTGGTCCTGCCGCTCCAGCCCGCCGTCAGTGCGTCAGAAGCCGCGGCAGCTTGAAGGTCACCGTCTCGCGGGCGCCGCCGTCCTCGGTCACCGTGGCGTCGAACCGTTCGGCGATGGCGTCCACCAAGGCTGCGATCAGGGGCTCGGGCGCCGAGGCGCCGGCTGTGACGCCCACCGTCTGAACCCCGTCGAACCAGCTCCAATCCACTTGTGAGGCGTCGTCGACCAGTCGGGCGTCGCGGGCGCCGGCGCGCATGGCCACCTCGACCAGCCGGGCCGAGTTGGACGAGTTCTTCGATCCGACCACCAGCACCAGTTCGCAGCCCTCGCCCAGCACCTTGACCGCCTCCTGGCGATTGGTGGTGGCGTAGCAGATGTCTTCCTTGTGCGGATCGGGCAGTTCGGGGAAGCGCCGCTTCAGCACCTTCAATATGCCAGCCGTGTCGTCCACCGACAGGGTGGTCTGGGTCGCATAGGCCAGGGGGGCGTCGCCGGGCCGCTCGAAGGCCTCGGCGTCGGCCTCGGTCTCGACCAGGCTGATGGCGCCCTCGGGCAGCTGGCCCATTGTGCCGATCACCTCCGGGTGGCCGGCGTGGCCGATCAGGATGATGTGGCGGCCTGCGGCATGATGACGCTCGGCCTCGACGTGGACCTTGGACACCAGGGGACAGGTGGCGTCCAGAAACAGCAGCTCGCGCGACCGGGCCGCCGCCGGCACCGACTTGGGCACCCCGTGGGCCGAGAAGACGACCGGCCGGTCGTCGGGGCATTCGTCCAGTTCCTTGACGAAAACAGCCCCCATGGCCTTCAGCCGCTCGACCACATGGCGGTTGTGGACGATCTCGTGGCGCACATAGACGGGGGCGCCGAACTTCTCGATGGCGCGCTCGACGATCTGGATCGCCCGGTCCACCCCCGCACAGAAGCCGCGCGGCGTCGCCAGCCGCACGGCGATCGGGCGGCGTTCGGGCGCGGGGGAGGGGACGTGCATGTTCATGTCCGCCAACCTAGTCGTTCGGGCGACAGATCGCCATGCGGGGCGTGCGAATCCGCCCCTTCACACAGCGACGCATCGCCACGCCTGCTGGATGCGCTGTGAAAATTCATTCGGAACAAAGATTTAGCCTCTGTTCACGACGCCTTGACCAACCGGCCGCTCACGATTAGTTTCCGCGCCGAATTCAGACCTGCCTCAACACATTGTTCGGGCGCTGAGCGCACAGGCCATGTCCCCTATGTCGGAATCGCGCGAAGAGGCGATCAAACGCCTCCAAGACAGCGCATCCGCGTTGGAAGACAAGACGGCTCAGAAGACGTCGGAGCATCTTGCAGCTCAGGCGGTGACGAGCCAGGCCTACAAGATCGTCGCCGAACTGCTCGGCGGGGTCTTCCTGGGCTTGGGGCTAGGTTTTGGGGCGGACCGACTGTTCGGGACCAATCCCTGGGGTATCATCGGCGGAGTCCTTCTGGGCTTCGCTCTGTCGATTTACATGGCGCGCCGCACGGCCAACCGGCTGATGGCGCAGGCGAAGGCGAGCGGGGTCGAACCGAAATCGGTCCCCTTCGACGACGAGGAAGACGAGGACCGATAGGCTGATGGCCGATCCGCTTCACCAGTTTAAGATCCAGCCGCTCGTCGATTTCGGCGCGGTGAACCTGCCTGTCTTCGGCCACACCCAGCTGGCGATCACCAATTCGCACGTCGCCATGACGGTCGCCTTCGTGGCCATCGTCCTGTTCCTGCAACTGGTCACCTCGAGCGCCAAGGTGGTGCCGGGACGGTTGCAGACGGCCGGCGAAAGCCTGTTCGACATGATCGACGGGGTGACCGATTCCATCATCGGTCACGAAGGCCGCAAATATTTCCCGTTCGTCTTCAGCCTGTTCCTTCTCGTGCTGGTGATGAACCTGTTGGGTATGTTCCTCAGCTTCACCGCGACTTCGCAGCTGGCCGTGACCGTCACCTTCGCCGCCTTGACGATCTTGCTGGTCATCGGCGTGGGCTTCCTGAAGAACGGCCTGGGCTTCTTCAAACTCTTCTGGCCGGCCAGCGCGCCTCTGGTGCTGCGCCCTGTCGTCGGCGCGATCGAGTTCCTGTCCTTCCTGCTGCGTCCGGTGACCCTGGCTCTTCGTCTGTTCGGCAATATGCTGGGCGGCCACGTCGCGCTGAAGATCTTCGCCGGCTTCGTCGTGGCCCTGGGCGCCGGCGCCTTCGTCGGCGAGGGCCTGGGCCTGTGGGGCCTGCCGATCGCCGCCTTGTCGATGACCATGGTCGTCGCCCTGACCGCCCTCGAATTCCTCGTCGCCTTCCTTCAGGCGTTCGTGTTCGCCGTTCTGGCCAGCATCTATCTCAATGATGTGGTCAACCTGGGTGAAGGCCATTAAGGCCCGGCCCAGTTCGAGAACTCCCTTCTTCCAACCCACCTGACTGAAACAAGGATACTCACCATGGAAGCTGAAGCCGCCAAGTACATCGGCGCCGGCCTGGCCACCCTCGGCATGATCGGCTCGGCCATCGGCGTGGGCAACATCTTCGCCAACTTCCTGAACGGCGCGCTGCGCAACCCGTCGGCTGCCGCCTCGCAAGTCGGCAACCTGTTCGTGGGCGCGGCTCTGGCCGAAGCCCTGGGCATCCTGGCCTTCGTGCTGGGCATCCTGATCCTGAACTCCTGATCCATCCGGGGTTTAGGGCGGCGGCGGCTTCTCGCTGAGGCCGTCGCCGCCTTTCTGCTTTTCGGACGAACGGACACCATGGCCGCACCCACCTCTCACGACACCCACGCGACCACCGAGGCCGAAGGCCACGGCGGCGGCGGACTGCCCCAGTTCGAGACCCAGCACTGGGCCGGGCAGATGGGCTATCTGCTGGTCCTGTTCTTCCTGCTCTATTTCCTGATCGCCAAGGTCTTCGCGCCGCGCCTGCGCCGCGTCATGGATGAACGTCGCGAGACCATCTCCGGCGCCGTCGCCACCGCGCGTCAGGTCCAGGCCGAGGCCGCCGAACAGGCCGCCCAGGCCCAGGCCGATCTGGCCAAGGCCCGCGCCGACGCCCGCGCCACCGCCGCCGCCGCCAAGGCGCGCGTCACGGAAGAGGCCAACGCGCGCCAGGCTGCTGAAGAAGCCGTGGTCAATGCCCGCATCGCCGAAGCCGAGGCCGCCATCGCCAAGACCCGCGACGCCGCCATGGGCAATGTCTCGACCATCGCCTCCGACGCCGCCGGCGCCATGGTGGAGCGCCTGACCGGCCAGGCCGCGACCAAGGCCGAACTCGACCTCGCCAAGGGAGCCGTCTGATGAACCTGATCTTTGAACCGGGCATCTGGGACCTGTCGAATCCCGAGATCTGGGTCGGCGTCGGCCTGCTGATCTTCTTCGGTATTCTGATCGCCGTCGGCGTGCCCAAGATGGTCGCCGCCCAGCTGGACGCCAAGGGCGCCAAGATTCAGGCCGACCTGGACGAGGCCGCCCGTCTGCGCGCCGAGGCCGAAGCCCTGCTGGCCCAGATCCGCAAGGAGAAGGCCGAGGCAGAGGCCCAGGCCGCTGATATGATGGCCCAGGCGGAAGCCGACGCCCGTCGTCTGGAAGTCGAATCCAAGGCCAAGCTGGAAGAGACGCTCGAGCGTCGCCAGAAGATGGCCGAGGCCCGCATCGCCCAGGCCGAGGCCCAGGCGTCCGCCGAGGTCAAGGCCGCCGCCGCCGACCTGGCCGCCAAGGCCGCGGAACAGATCCTGGCCGCCCGCCTCGCCGGCGGCGCCAAGGATCCGCTGCTGGACGCCGCCATCGCCCAGATCGGCGACCGCCTGAACTGAGGCCAGTCTAGACTGCGAAAAAAGGCCCCCGGCTTCGTCGGGGGCCTTTTCTTATGCTCTTGAGCGCAGGCTCAGTGGGCCGTCGCGCCGCCCATCACATGGGTCGGCCGGCGCTTCTCGCGGGCCACCAGACGGGCGTAGACATTGCCCAGCACGATGCCGAACACCGCATGGGTGATCAGCAGCCAGCCGAAGGTGCCGAAGCCCGCGGCCGCCGTGAAGGTGCGATAGTCGCCGAAGGTCAGGATGGCGCCCATCATGACCACCCAGGCGCCCACGGCGAAGACGATGCCCTTGGTCTCGGGCGTGTCGGTCGGCAGACGGGGACACAGCACCCCGAACAGCGGCCCCAGGATGAATATGCCGCTGACCACATGGATGGCCCAGCCGACGGCCAGATTCCCCGGCATGCCGATCATGGTGGCGATGACCCCCTGCAAGGGGTCGAACCAGTTGAGGAACATGTTGGGTATTTCGAGCAGCGACGCCGCGACCGTAGCGGCGACGCCCGCGACCATGCCCTTTTGTACGCGTGACATCATGACCTTAGCGCCTCCCAACGCATGAGTGGTTCTCTGATAACGCCCAGGCAGAATACGCCTGTAGAGGGAGAACGGCGTTCACGATGATGTGGTTAGCGGTTGCGGTCTCGCAACCGCGAAATGTCTCGGGAACTAGCGGAAAAGTTTCCGGAAATACCGACGCAGGCTTTTGCGCGTCCGGGTCAGGCGGCGCCGGGGGCGCTTAAGCACGATCTTCTCGGCGCGCAGCGCCTGCTGCCAGAAGACCGGGGCGAACTCCGGCTTTCTGCGCATGAGTCGGCGGAAGGGATAGACCCATTTCGGCCGCGCGTACTGGGCGCGGATAAACAGCCGCTTGGCCCAGTAGGAGCTCTTCAGGATCAGCATCAGGCCGACGGCGATAACCGGAATCCCGCCGGGGCCGGGCAGGGGCGCGATCAGAATGCCCAGAAGGACGACCGCCACGCCTCCGGCCATCAACGCCCAGCGCTTCAGCACGCGCAGGGTGCGGCTGCGCGTACGGGAGGAAGACAGGCGAATCGTGGCGGCGAGGGACAAGGCGACGTCGGGGAGGGAGGAGGGGAGGAGGTCCTGTGACAACGATCGCCGCGCCCGCTCGATCCCTATCCAGTCAGGGAAAGACCGACCGTGACCCCATCGCCACAGCCTCCGTTAGGACCCTGCGTCCATGGCCGATCCGTGTCGGCGGTGTGAAGCTTTGGTCATGATTGAGCGTGGCGTCCGGTCTGTGGCCGTAAAGACACGTCGCGGTCGATCGCCTCTTAACCACCGTCATCCTGGGGACAAGCCCCAGGATGAAGCACCTTGGGGGAGCGGCTTACGCCGCCTGGTTCGATCCTTCCGGGGCCGTCCAGCGCAGCACCGGCGAGCGGGCGGCGCGGGTTTCGTCCAGACGACGCAGGGGGGCGTGGAAAGGCGCACCCTTGAAGCGATCCACGTCGCCGGCCCTCGCGGCCTGCGCCAGCAGGCGCATGGCCTCGATGAACCGATCCAGTTCGGCCTTGGACTCGGTCTCGGTCGGCTCGATCAGCATGGCCCCGTGGACGACCAGCGGGAAATACATGGTCATCGGGTGGAAGCCCTCGTCGATCATCGCCTTGGCGAAGTCGAGCGTGGTGATGTCCGTGCCCTTCAGCCATTCGTCGTCGAACAGGGCCTCGTGCATGCAGGGGCCGTCGGGGAAGGCCGCCGACATCAAGTCGCCGAGACGGGCCTTGATATAGTTGGCGTTCAGCACCGCATCCTCGGCCACCTGACGCAGGCCGTCGGCGCCGTGGCTCATCATGTAGGACAGGGCGCGCACATACATGCCCATCTGGCC
>MGLN01000087.1:0-8230 GCA_001796045.1 Caulobacterales bacterium RIFOXYB1_FULL_67_16
GGCCGAGGTTCCGAAGTTCACCGTCCTGATCGGCGGCAGTTTCGGCGCCGGCAACTACGGCATGTGCGGCCGCGCCTATTCCCCGCGCTTCCTCTTCACCTGGCCGAACAGCCGGATCGGCGTGATGGGCGGCGAGCAGGCGGCGTCGGTCCTCGCCACCGTTCACCGCGACGCGGAGACCTGGTCGACCCAGGAGGCCGAGGCCTTCAAGGCGCCGATCCGCCAGAAATATGAGGACGAAGGCAATCCCTATTACGCCACAGCCCGCTTGTGGGACGACGGCGTCATTGATCCTGCGCAAACACGGGATGTGCTCGGTCTGGCTATATCGGCGAGCCTGAACGCCCCGATCCCGGAGACCACGTTCGGCCTCTTCCGGATGTAACCTATTCTTCCGCCCTTCGTTGGGAGCGGACCCTAAATTTGGAGACGACCATGGCCGATCAACCGACCGAAGCCGACCTGAACGCCCTGGACGTCACCGATGCCGAGGCGGCGGAGATCAACAGTATCTCGCATCCCCTGCTGGCCGATCCCGCGCCGGACGCCAACGATGACCTGGTTCAGATCGACGCCACCACGGACGGCGTGGTCTTCATCACCATTAATCGTCCGGCGAAGAAGAACGCTTTCGACGCCGCCACGATCGCCGCCCTGCACGAGGCGTTCGAGACCCTGCACGGCGCCGACCATGTGCGGGCGGTCTTCATTCGCGGCGCCGGCGGTACGTTCAGCGCCGGGGCCGATCTGAACTGGATGCGCGACGCCGCCGACTGGTCCGAGGCCGACAATCGCGACGACGCCCTGGGTTTGGCCAAGATGCTGAAGGCGCTGCACGATGTGCCCGCCCTGACGTGCGCCGTTGTCGAGGGCGCGGCCATGGGCGGCGGAGCCGGCATCGTCGCCGCCTGCGACATGGCCGTTGCGGTCGAGGGCGCGCGCTTCGCCTTCTCCGAGGTCAAGCTGGGCCTGATCCCGGCGACCATCGCTCCCTATGTGATCGAGGCCATCGGCACGCGTCGCGCCCGCCAGTTGTTCCTGACGGGCAA
This sequence comes from Caulobacterales bacterium RIFOXYB1_FULL_67_16, assembly GCA_001796045.1. Taxonomy (GTDB): domain Bacteria; phylum Pseudomonadota; class Alphaproteobacteria; order Caulobacterales; family Caulobacteraceae; genus Brevundimonas. The sequence goes on from MGLN01000087.1 coordinate 1,050, forward strand.
TAGTTTCGACGCCGACTACGCCGCCCACGCCGGCCTGATCGACCTGGTCCTGCCCGAGGGTTCGGTGGACGAATTCATCGCAATGCTGACGGACAGCCTGACCGGAAACGCGCCCGGCGCGATGGGCGAGGCCAAGCGGCTGGTGAACGACATCGCGGGCCACAAGATCGACGGCGGCTTGCTGGACGATACGGCTAAGCGCATTGCGCGCGCCCGCGTCTCGCCCGAAGGCCAGGAGGGCGTCAGGGCGTTCCTGGACAAGCGCAAGCCTGACTGGGCGAAGTAAGCCGAATATTGACGCCTGGAGGGGTTCCAATCGACGCTTCAGGCGTTAGACCCGCCCCATGTTGAGCGCCTCTCCTCTCGCAGAAGCCGTCGCCGCCGGGCGTCAGGCGGTCGCCGTCGATACCGCCATGATCGCCAAGATCACCGACATGGCGGGCGACTTCGCCATCAACCTGACCATTGCGGTTCTGATCTTCGTCGCCACCCTGTTTGCGGCGAAATGGGCTTCGCGGGCGTCGCGAAACGCTCTGTCCCGGGTGCGGGGGTTCCGCCACGATCCGACGGTTCTCAGTTTCGCCGTCCAGGTGGTTCGGGTCGTCGTGGTGATCATCGGCATGATCGCCGTCCTCCAGCGGCTGGGGGTGCAGACCACCTCGATCATCGCCGTTTTGGGCGCGGCGTCACTGGCCGTCGGTCTGGCCCTGCAGGGGACCCTGTCCAATGTGGCCTCGGGCATCATGCTGCTGGTGCTGAGGCCCTATCGTGTCGGCGACGTGGTCGATGTCGGGGGAATGGCGGGCACGGTGCAGCGGCTGGACCTGTTCACGACCCAGCTGTCGAACGCGAACAACCACAAGATCGTCATTCCGAACTCCAAGGTCCTGAGCGAGCCTCTGACCAATCTGACCGGCCAGCAGACGCGGCGGATCGAGATCAATTTCGGCGTGGGGTACGGCGACGATCTGAACAAGGCGCGCGGCGTCCTGGCCGACATGGCGGCCGCGCATGAGAAGGTGCTGAAAGACCCCCTACCGTGGACGGGTGTGACTGGGCTGCTGGACAGCGCGGTCCAGGTGACGCTGCACGCCTGGGTCAAGGTCGAGGACTGGTGGCAGACCCAGGCGGATCTGATGCAAGGCGGCAAGGAGGCGCTGGACGCAGCCGGCATCGAAATTCCCTTCCCGCATCAGGTCGCCGTGCCCTATGGCGACGAGGATGTCATGCCGGTCGTTCGTGTGCGGACGGTCGGGGGCGACCAGAGCGATTTGACGACGAAGAAGAGCTGATGCGTTACGATTTCGGATCCGACAACACCGCTGGCATGGCGCCCAGCGCCTTGGACGGGTTGATCCGCGCCAACGCCGACTTCGCTCGATCCTACGGCGCAGACGATGTCTCGGCGCGCGCCGCCGATCAGATCCGCCAGAGGCTGGACGCCGACGCCGAAATTCGGTTCGTTTTCAGCGGCACGGCGGCCAACGCCATCGCCCTGTCCATGTTGGCCTTTCCGTTCGAGGCGGTGCTGGCGCACAACGCAGCCCACGTCTGCACGGACGAGACGGGGGCGCCCGGCTTCTTTGGACAGGGCGTGGGTTTGATCGGCTTGCCTGGGTTCTCGGGCCGGATCGATCCCGCTGCTCTGAAGGCGCAACTGGCGGAACCGGAGGTGGGGCATCGTCAGCCTCCGGCGGCCCTGTCGCTGACCCAGGCTACCGAATACGGCGCCGTCTATACCGAAGAGGAACTGCGCCGTCTGATCGAGCCGGTAAAGGCCGTAGGCTACGGCGTTCACTTGGACGGGGCTCGGCTGGCCAATGCGGCGGCGGCGGGGTTCGACCTTAAGGATATCCCGCGCCTGGGCGTGGACGTGCTGGTGTTCGGCGGGGCCAAGGCGGGCGCCAACTGCGTTGAAGCCATCGTGCTGTTCGACAAGAGCCTGGCGCGGCGGCTGGACAACCGGCTGAAGCAGGCGGGACAGGTGGCGTCCAAGGCGCGTCTGCTGGCTGGACCGATGCTGGGCCTGCTGGAGAGCGGCGACTGGGAGTCGGGCGGCGCCCACGCCAATCTGATGGCGCAACGACTCGCGGCGGGCGTCGCCACCCGGTCGCCCTTTGTCCTGGCGCACCCTGTCGAGGCCAATACCGTCTTCGTGCGCATGCCGCGTGAGGCGCATCAAAGGCTGAACGCCCAAGGCTGGGCCTGCTATCAGTTCGACGACGGATCGGTGCGGTTCGTCTGCTCTTGGGCCACGTCGGAGGCGGCGGTCGACGAACTGATCGAAGCGATCGCCGGCCTGAACTGAACCGTTCGACCTCTGCGGCCTTTCGCCGGACGCAGGGACTGTCCATATGCGGAGCATGGCGATGCGCGGAGAGCGCTCCGGCCGCCGGCGCGACCCCTTGGTCAAGGCGCAGCAGGCAGGGGGCATGCAGGACAATACGGAAGGCCCGGCGACATGGAAGGCGTTGACGGATCTGGTGCGGCTGGTCGCCCGGTCGGGCGCGCCTCAGCTGCGCGCGCGACTGATTTCCGCCATCGGCCTCACCCTGGCGGGCAAGGGGCTGGGCGTGCTGGCGCCTCTGGTGCTCGGCGCAGCAGTCAATCGGCTGGCGGCGGGGCAGGGGGCGGCGGTCGCCGTCGGTTGGGGTTTCGCCGCCTTCGCCGTCGGATGGGCCTTCGTCCGCTTCCTGTCGGCGGCGGCGCCCCAGGTCTCTGACGTAGTGTTCGCTCCCGTGCGCTCGGCCGCCCAGCGGACGACCGCCGCCGAGGCATTCGCTCACGCTCTCAGCCTGTCGCTGGACTTCCACCAGACCAAGCGCTCAGGCGCCCTGTCGCGGACCTTGGATCGCGGATCGCGGGCGGTGGACTTCCTTCTGCGAATTCTGGCGTTCAACCTGGTTCCGACCGGCTTGGAGCTGGTGCTGGCGGCGGCGGTGCTGGGCGGCAAGTACGACTGGCGGTTCGCGGCCGTCGCCGTGGCGGTAGTGATGATTTACACCATCGCCACCTTCTCTCTGTCGAACTGGCGGCTGGAGCATCGCCGCGTGATGAATGCGGCCGATTCCGAGGCGGCGGGCGTCTCCGTGGACGCCCTGCTGAACTACGAGACCGTCAAGTCCTTCGGCGCGGAGACGCGTGCGGCCCAGACCTATGACAAGGCGCTTGGCGACTACGCCCAGGCGGCGCTGAAGGCCAACAGCTCTCTGGCCCTGTTGAACGCGGTTCAGGCCCTGATCATGAACCTGGGGCTGGGCGTGATGGCGGTGATGGCCGGATTCGAGGCCGCGGCCGGTCGTATGGGGCCGGGAGACGTGGCGGCGGCGGTGCTGATCATGATCTCGCTGTACGCGCCGTTGAACATCCTGGGCTTCGCCTATCGCGAAATTCGCCAGTCCTTCATCGACATGGAGGAGATGCTGAAGGTGACGCGACAGACGCCGCAGGTCGCGGACGCCGCCGACGCCCAGCCCCTGCCGCGTCCTGCGGACGCGCGTGGCGCGTCGGTCGAGTTCCAGACCGTCGGCTTCCGCCACGACGCCCGAGCCAATGGGCTGGAGGACGTCAGCTTCGTCGCGGCGCCCGGCACGACGACCGCCCTGGTGGGCCCCTCGGGCGCGGGCAAGTCAACCATCGTGAAACTGGCGCTTCGGCTGATCGACCCCCAGCAGGGGCGGGTGCTGATCGACGGGCATGACGTCCGATCCGTGACCCAGGCCTCGCTTCGGGCCGCAGTCGCCCTGGTCCCGCAGGATGTGGCCCTGTTCAACGACACTCTCTATGCCAACATCGCCTTCGCTCGCCCCGACGCCGATGAGGCGCAGGTCTGGGCGGCGGCCGAGGCGGCGGAGCTGGCGGACTTCATCCGCGGCCTGCCAGACGGCATGGCGACGCGCGTCGGGGAGCGGGGGCTGAAGCTGTCAGGGGGAGAACGTCAGAGGGTCGGGATCGCTCGCGCTCTGCTGGCCGATCCGTGCATCCTGATCCTGGACGAGGCGACCAGCGCGCTGGACAGCCGCACCGAGGCGGCGATCCAGAAGACTCTCCGGCGGGTCAGCGCCGACCGCACCACGCTGGTGGTGGCGCACCGGCTGTCCACCGTGGCGGATGCGGATCAGATTCTGGTGCTGAAGGCCGGACGAATCGTCGAGCGGGGCGCGCACCACGAACTGGTGGCGCGCCTGGGCGGGGAATATGCGGCGCTTTGGCGCAAACAGACCCGGACCGGAAAGCGAGATCAGAGCGCCCCGATCGCGTAGAAGCGGTCGGCCCGCTGAGTCTTGATCTGCTGCGGCGACAGGCCGTCGAAGGCTCCCAGCTCTTCGGCCAGGACGTCGCCGACATTGGCCATGGCGGCCTCGCGATCGGCATGGGCGCCGCCGACGGGTTCGTCGATCAGGCGATCCACGATCTTCAGGCTCATCAAGTCCGGCCCGGTGATCTTCATCGCCATGGCCGCGTCGCGCGCGCGCGCGCCGTCCCGCCACAGGATGCCGGCTGCGCCTTCGGGCGATATGACCGAATAGATGGAGTGCTCCAGCATCAGCACCCGGCTGGCGGCGGCGATGGCGATGGCTCCGCCCGAGCCGCCTTCGCCGGTGATGGTGGCGATCGACGGGACACCCAGGGTCAAGCAGCGCTCCGTAGAGCGAGCGATGGCCTCGGCCTGGCCGCGCTCTTCGGCCCCTAGACCGGGATAGGCGCCGGCCGTGTCGATGAAGCTCAGAACGGGCAGGCCGAACTGCTCGGCCATGTCCATCAGGCGCACGGCCTTGCGGTAGCCCTCGGGGCGCGCCATGCCGAAGTTGTGGGTAATGCGGGTGGCGGTGTCGTGCCCCTTCTCGTGCCCCATGATCACGACCGGCCGGCCTCGGAAGCGGGCCAGACCGCCCAGGATGGCCTGATCGTCGCCGAACTGACGGTCGCCGTGCAGCTCGGTCCAATCCGTGAACAGGTGGGCGACATAGTCGACGAAGTGCGGGCGCTGCGGATGGCGCGCCACCTGGGTCTTCATCCAGGGGTCGAGACCGGCATAGGTCTTCTTGCGCAGTTGCTCGGCCTTCTTGCGCAGCCCCGCGATTTCGGCGTCGAAGCCGCCCGAGGTTTCGGACAGAGCCGACAGTTCCTCGATCTTGGCTTCCAGATCGGCGATCGGCTTTTCGAAGTCGAGATAATGCGTGGCCATAAAGGCGTCCGGAACTGCAAGCGGAAAACCGCCCCTAGGGAAGGCGGGCGAAACTAGTGAGGTCGGGGCGAGGGGGCAAGCGGTGAACGTTGAGTCCCTGAATGGTTGGTTCAGTCCTCTCGGGCCAAGGGGTGGTTTTGCTGAACGACCTGGGCCAGCCGGTCCGTGGCGACGTGGGTGTAGATCTGGGTCGTGGCGATGTCGGCGTGGCCGAGCAGGGTCTGGACGACACGCAGGTCGGCGCCCCCTTCGAGCAGATGGGTGGCGAAGGCGTGGCGCAAGACGTGGGGGCTGACGCGGCCGGGGTCGATCCCCGCCGTCGTGGCTGCCTCGTCCAGCAACTGGGCGAAGCGGCGCGGCGTGAGGTGCCCGCTGCGGCCGGAGGAGGGGAAGAGCCAGGGACTGTCGGGCGTTTCCGGCTTAAGGCCGGCTTCGCGGGCGGTCAGCCAGGCCTTGACCGCCTCTCGGGCGGCGGCGTTGAGCGGCGCCAACCGTTCCTTGCCGCCCTTGCCGCGCACGATGAGATAGGCCGGGTCGCGGCGGACCGCCTCGACCTTCAGTCCCAGCAGTTCCGAGACACGCAGACCCGACGCGTAGGCCAGTTCGACCAGGGCGACCAAGCGCAGGCCGGCCGCCGCGTCGCGAGCGCCTGCGGCGGCCAGCAGCCGGTCGATCTCCTCGCGACTGAGCACCTTGGGCAGGGGGCGGCCCTGTTTGGGGGCGTCGAGCCGGCGGGAAGGATCGTCGCTGCGCCAGCCCTCGGCCAGGGCGAAGCGATAGAACTGTCTCACGGAGGACCGGCGGCGCGCGGCGGTGGCGGCGGACAGACCGCGCCGCGACAGATCGGCAAACCAGGCCTCCACAGCTTCCGCGTTCGCCGCCATCAGCCCCCCGTCGCCCGCCAGCGTCAACTGCGCGTCGGCGAGGTCGCGGCCATAGGCGGCGAGAGTATGGGGCGAGGCGTCCCGTTCCACGGCCATCATTTCGAGGAAGGCTTCGATTTGAGGCGTCATTCCACAATCCGTCCCGCGAGCGGATGGCGTGTGGTCAGGCTTGGTGTAGAGGTTTTCAGGATCATGCCTGTCTGCGCCGTCGCCTTCGCCGTTTCTTCGCCCGTCCGTTCCGCCGGAGCCGCCGGATGAGGCGGCGCGCGAATCCGGGGCCCAGCCGCACCATAGCCTTGGTCGGCCTGATGGGGGTGGGCAAATCTTCGGTCGGCCGACGGCTGGCCCAGCGGCTGCGCCTGCCCTTCGCCGACGGCGACGCCGAGATCGAGGCGGCGGCGGGAATGACGGTGTCCGAGATCTTCGCGGCCCTGGGCGAGGACGAGTTCCGCGCAGGCGAGGCGAGGGTTATCCGTCGCCTTCTAGAAGGCCCGCCGATCGTTCTGGCCACCGGCGGGGGCGCGATGATGAACCCCGAGACGCGCGCCCTGTTGAAGGAGCGGGCGGATACGGTCTGGTTGCGAGCCGACCTGGGCGTCATCGCCGAACGGGTGGCGCGTCGCGACACGCGGCCGCTGTTGCGTGGCAAGGACCCGCTGCAAGTCCTGACGACCTTGGCCGAGGTGCGCTATCCGATCTATGGCGAGGCGGACGTGATCGTCGACGTGGGGCAGGGCTCGCACGGTCAGGCGGTCGACGCCATCCACAAGAGCTTGCGCCGCCACTGGCGCGAACGCCGCCGCGCGGAGACCAGACAATGACGACCATTCCAGTCAGCGGGGGAAGCTTTGCAGCCTATGACGTCGTGGTGGGACGCGGACTGCTGGCGACGGCGGGCGCGCGCATCGCGCCCCTGGTCAAGGGGCGGACCGTCGTCATCACGGACGATATCGTGGCCGCGATTCACGGGCCGGCGCTGACCGCGTCGCTGAGTTCTGCGGGGGTCCGTTCCGAGCTCGTGGCCGTTCCGGCGGGCGAAGCGTCCAAGTCCTTCGTCCAGCTGGAGCGCGTGCTGGACCGGCTGCTGGAGATCGGCCTGGACCGCAAGG
>MGLN01000087.1:8280-14594 GCA_001796045.1 Caulobacterales bacterium RIFOXYB1_FULL_67_16
TACATGCGCGGCATCGACTTCGTGCAGATTCCCACGACCCTGCTGGCCCAGGTCGATTCATCCGTCGGCGGCAAGACGGCCATCGACACGCCGCGGGGCAAGAACCTGATCGGCGCCTTCCACCAGCCGCGCCTGGTCCTGGCCGACATCGACGTGCTGGCGACCCTGCCGGAGCGGCAGGTGCGGTCAGGCTGGGCGGAGGTCCTGAAACATGGGCTGATCTGCGACCCCGCCTTCTTCGACTGGCTGGCGGGCGAAGGCGCGGCCGGGGCCAAGGGAGAGCCGGCGGCGTTGGAACGGGCGGTGATCCGCTCGGTCGAGATCAAGAGCGCCGTGGTCGGCGAGGACGAGAAGGAGGCGGGGCGGCGAGCCCTGCTGAACCTGGGCCACACCTTCGGCCACGCCATAGAGACCGAGGTCGGGTTCGACGAAGACGCCCTGGCCCACGGGGAAGCCGTGGCTCTGGGTTGCTGTATGGCCTTCCGCTACTCGGCGCGCGAAGGCCTGTGTTCGGCCGAGGCGGCGATGCGGGTCGAGGCGGTGGTCGCAGCGGCGGGCCTGCCGACGCGGCTGGACCAGGCGGGCGCCTTCGCAGCCGATCGGCTGCTGGCCCTAATGACCGGCGACAAGAAGGCCGAGGGCGGGGCCCTGACGCTCATACTCGCGCGCGGCGTCGGCCAGGCCTTTGTCGCCAAGGGCGTCGATGCCGACAAGCTGCGGACCTTCCTGATCGCGGAAGGCGCTGCGGCGTGATGCTGATCGCGCCCATTCCGCTGGAGGACCGGTTCCTGCGGCTTGAGCCGTTCAACAACGAGCTGCAAGCCGAGGTGCGTGCGGCTCTCGACTGCGACCCCGACGCTTGGGCGATCATGGTGGCTCCGGCCTGGGGCGAACATTTCGACGGCTGGTGGAACAGCGCCGTGGCGGCCATGCGGGCGGGGACGCGCATCGCCTATGCGGTTCGGCGACTGTCAGACGGCGTCGTCGTCGGCACGACGAGCCTGTATGAGATCAATCCCGCCTATCGGCGTTGCGAGATCGGCTCGACCTTCTATCGGCCCGAGGCGCGGGGAGGCGCGATCAATCCGGCGTGCAAGCGGTTGTTGCTGGGCCACGCCTTTGACGCCGGCGCGGTGCGGGTCGAGATCATCACCGACGCGATCAATGCGCAAAGCCAGGCGGCCATACTGAAGCTGGGCGCCAAGGCCGAGGGCGTGTTGCGCAAGCACAAGATCACCTGGACCGGCCGGGCGCGCGACACCGCCATGTTCGCGGTGATCGACGACGACTGGCCCGAAGTACGCGACCAACTGGACCGACGTCTGGCGGCCTTCGCCTAGTCCACCGCCCGGCATTCCGTCGGCTGACGGCCTTCGACGGACCAGGTGGCCAGGACGCCCTTGCCGCGCAACTCAACGTTAGAGGCGCGGTACCAGATGCCGTCGGCGGCGCGTTCCTGATACAGATCCACCGCCTCGCCGGAGGAGTTGCGGATGGTGGCCATCTGGCGCGGATTGTCGAAGTCGACCGACAGCCGCTCGCCGTTGTCGCACAGATAGACCGTATGGACGACGCGGTTCAGGACGCGGTCCTGGACCTCGGCGCCGGTGCGTTTGCGGGCGGTCTGGGCTTCGATGGCGCGCTCCTTCACCTCGTCGCCGGTGGTGGGCGCCTTGTCGGGGTCAGGACCGCAGGCCGTCAGGAGAAGGGCGGCGGCGAGGCCGCCGAGAGCGATGGACGGCCGCAGAACCGGCTGGGACAAGGCGATACTCCTCAATAACGGCGCCGCTTGGCATGGCCGTCTAACGTCCGCCGCCTGCTGCTGTTCCTCTCCGCTGGCGGAAGAAGGACTTGAGCAGGCTGGACGCCTCGTCGGCCAACAGACCCCACTCCGTCGCCGGACGCCAGTGGCAAGTGGGCTGTTCGAACAGGCGGGGGCCGTGGAGTACGGCGCCGCCCTTGGGATCGTCGGCCGCCCAGACCACGCGCCCGATGCGGGCGTGGCTGATGGCGCCGGCGCACATGGCGCAGGGCTCCAGGGTCACATAGAGGGTCAAGCCCGTCAGCCGGTAGTTCTCCAACGCCGTGGCCGCACGACGCATCGCGACGATCTCGGCATGGGCCGTGGGGTCGTGCGCGCAGATCGGGCCGTTGGCGCCGGTCGAAATTACCTCACCCGAGGCAGGATCGACAAGAATTGCGCCCACAGGCACCTCTCCTGCGTCCGCCGCCGCTTGCGCTTGGTCCAGCGCCATGCGCATGAACCGCTCATCATGGTCCGCCATACGAACGACAACGACAAGAAGCCCCGCGCCCGTCAAGACGGACGCTCGCCCGGGCCTTTCAAATCCTCCGGTCCTCGCAAGAGCGGCGACGGGAAGACCCCTTTCGCCGACAAGCCGCGCAAGGCCTTCGGCGACAAACCCGGCGCTGATCGACCCCGCGCGGGCAAGCCCGCCGACAAGGGCGGAAAGCCGTTGAAGGCGGACGCCGCCCCGGTGCGCAGCGAGCGAATCGCCAAGGCGATGGCGCGGGCGGGCATCGCCTCGCGCCGCGAGGTCGAACGGCTGATCGGTCTGGGCAAGGTGGCGGTCAACGGCCGCATCCTGGACACGCCCGCGACCCTGGTGACGCGCGACGACGTGATCACCGTGGATGGCAAGCCCATCGGCGCGGCCCAGGCCACCCGCGTCTGGCGCTATCACAAGCCGGCCGGCCTGCTGACCAGTCACAACGACCCGGCGGGCCGGCCGACGGTGTTCGACGCCCTGCCGGCGGGTCTGCCGCGCGTGATCTCGGTCGGGCGGCTCGATCTGGCGACCGAGGGCCTGCTGCTTCTGACCAACGACGGGGAGCTGAGCCGGGCGCTGGAGCTGCCCTCGACCGCCCTGGTGCGTCAGTACCGGGCCCGGGCGCGGGGCAAGATCACCCAGGCGCAGCTGGACGTGCTGAAGGACGGGGTCGTCGTGGACGGCGTCTCCTACGGCCCCATCGAGGCCACTTTGGACAAGGCCAAGGAGTCCAAGTCCGAGGACGGCAAGTCGCCGGCCAACCTGTGGATCTCGGTCTCGATCACCGAGGGCAAGAACCGCGAGGTGCGCAAGGTGCTGGAGTCGGTCGGCCTGACGGTCAACCGGCTGATCCGTCTGGCCTATGGTCCGTTCCGCCTCGACGTCCTGCCGGTCGGGGCGGTGGAGGAGGTCGGGCCGCGCGTGATCCGCGAGCTGCTGGGCGACTACATCCGGCCCGAGAACCTGCCGACCGGCAATACGGTCGAGACGCCCGCGCCCATCCCCGGTCGCCGGATCGCGACCCCCATCGTCAAGGGGCGCTCCGGTTCGGCCATGTCGGACCCGTCGCGCAAGCCCAGCCGCGTCCGCGCCGCCGAGACGGCCCAGGCCGAGGCGGTCGAGCGCCGCGAGCGGGCGCCCAAGAAGGACGGCTGGGCCAAGGCCAAGCCCAGGTTCGAGCACAGCAAGAGCTTCAAGCCGCGCGAGCGGACGGCGCCCGAGGGCGAACGGCCGGCGCGGACCGAGGGGGACCGGCCCAAGCGGGTGTTCAAACCCCGCGACGACCAGTTCATCGACGACCGGCGCAAGCCGGCGGCTCGCAGCGGCGGAGCGCGCAGCGGGGGCCCCAGCGATCGACCGGTGCGGCCCCCGCGCGCGGCCGGCGGCAAGCCGGCGGGACCTTCGGGGACCAGCGGGCGAAAGCCCGGCGGGCAACCCGGCAAGCCCCGCACCCCCCGGAGCTGAGGCTTGCGGATCGTTGCGGGAAGCCTGAAGGGCCGGGCCATCGTCGCGCCGGAGGGGCAGGGGACGCGCCCGACCTCGGACCGGGCGCGTCAGGCCCTATTCAACGTGCTGGAGCACGCCGCCTGGGGCGAGAGCCTGGACGGCCTGCGGGTCATCGACCTGTACGCCGGATCGGGCGCCCTGGGCTTCGAGGCGATCAGCCGGGGGGCGGGCTTCTGCCTGTTCGTCGAGACCGACGACGGGGCCAGGGGCGCGATCCGGGAGAACGCCGACGCCTATGGGCTGATGGGCCGCACGCGGGTGCACCGGCGCAGCGCGACGGACCTGGGCGTCCGGCCCGGATCGGACGGCGAAGCCTTCGACCTGGCCTTCTTGGACCCGCCCTATGCCAAGGGCCTGGGGGAACAGACCCTGGCAAGGCTGCTGGAGGGCAACTGGCTGAAGCCCGGCGCCCTGGTGGTGTTCGAGCGCGGCTCTGACGAGCCCGAGATCGACACCCCCGGCTATGACCGGCTGGACGCGCGGGACTATGGGGCGGCGCGGGTCCTGTTCCTGCGGGCTGCGGTGAAATAGACGGAATCGACTCGAATTTTTTTGAGTCTATTTTCGTCTATTCTTGCCCCGTCGCACCCTCGTTCTCAGGCGACAGGGGCAGGAGGCGGGCCTCTTCCTCCGTCTCCGGCTCCTCCTCGGGCGGCGTGACCAAGTAGGCGACCTTATCCAGCGGCGTCATATCCTTCGTCCAGAGTTCCCTCATTTGGGCGCGGGTCTCGTCGAGTTCAATCCACAGCCGGCGCCAACGCCGCGCCTCGACCGCCTTGCCGCCCTCCAGCGCTTCGACGAACCTCAGCCCAGCCGTCTTGATCTGGGCCTCCAGGTCGATGTCGGCATAGAGGGCCAGGTCCGCCTCGCCCGGCGGCGGCGTAACCTGATCGCAGCGTCGCCAGCCATAACGGCGGGCGCGCAGACGAAAGCCGGCGAGGCCGAGATCATAACGTCGGCAGACGGTCTCGGCGCTGCAGCCGGCCAGATAATCGTCCCGGGCCTTGGCCCAGGTCTCGGCGGAGCGGGTGCGGTAGATACGGGTCATGAGGCGGACTTTAGAACGCCGTTACGTCAGATTCGGTCGTCCTCGGCGTGTAGCGCCTCGAGCGCCGCCTGATGGGCGGCCATGCGGCGGCGGCAGCGGCGGGCATGGCGCAGATAGAAGCCGATGCAAATCAGGAGGAAGGCCCCCAGGCCGATCAACAGGCGCCAGTCCTCCGGATCCGGAGCGCGCAGGCCGATCAGGATCACGATCGAGAAGACCATGGCCGCCAGACTGACCGCCACGCCGGAGAGGGCCCAGCGATAGCCGGTGCGGGCCTGGGCGAGGGCCGAGCGCAGCACCGCCTCGGGCGTTTCGGTCAGCAGGCCCGGATCGCCGCGCCGTGACCACAGGGTGAGCCCCAGGGCGAACAGCACGAAGACGACGCCGGTGGCGAGAGCGGGCAGGGAAAGGCCGCGATAGGCGGCCCAGCCGACCACGCCCAGAACCACGACCCCGCCGCCCATCTCCGCCCAGAAGTTCAGCCGGGCCAGACGGTCGCGGCGGCGCAAGGACCGGATGAAGCCGGCGTCCAGTCGGGGTTCGGGGTCGGGGGTCTCGGTCCAGGCCTGGGTCAGGTCGGTCCAGTCGTCATCAGGGCGGGTCATGGGCGGACCTCTCGGGAAACAGCGGGGTTCAGCGCCTCACGCAGCGCGGCCTTGGCGCGGGTCAGGCGGATGGAGACCACATTGGGGTTCAGGCCCAGCAGGTCGGCGATCTCGGCCGGGGCGAATCCTTCCAGGGTCAGGAGGGCCGGCTGGCGCAGCGACAGGGGCAGGGCCCGCACCGCCTGGCCCAGCCGGTCGTGCAGATCCCGCGTCTCGGCCGCCTCGTGCGGGGTGGGGGCGTCCGAGGGGGCGGCCTCGTCCAGGGGCTGGCGGCGCGGCTCGGCCGCCTCGCGCGCCACATGGGTGACGGCGCGGTTGTGGGCCACGCGGGCGATGAAATGGCGAAGGGGCGCCTCGCCCCGGTGGCGGGGCAGGGCGCGCCAGACGGCCAGCAGGATCTCCTGCTCCAGCTCGCGCCGCCGCTCGCGATCCGCCTCATAGGCCGAGGCGATGCGGCGCAGCATGCCGCCGTGCTCGGCCAGCAGGGCTTCGAAGGTCTGGTCGCGTCCCAAGCGCGGCGGTCTCCGTAAAAAAACGTCGGTCGGGATGAAAGACTCAAGGATGGGCCGAGACTTTCAGGTCAGGCGTCAAAAAACGAGAGGAGTTCGCCATGACCATCGCTGCTACGCCGACCCAGGTGCCGGTAAGTGTCGACAACGACAAATGCATTGCGGAGAAGGGCTGCACGGTGTGCGTCGACGTCTGCCCGCTCGACGTGCTGGCCATCGACATGCTCACCAGGAAGGCCTTCATGAAGTTCGACGAGTGCTGGTACTGCCTGCCGTGCGAAACCGACTGCCCGACCGGTGCGGTCAGCGTGTCGATTCCCTATCTGCTGCGCTGAGGAGCCGACGATGGATACCC
>MGLN01000088.1 GCA_001796045.1 Caulobacterales bacterium RIFOXYB1_FULL_67_16
ACGACCACCATCTGGCCCAGCCCGTTCTCTCCGGCCGAGACGCGGACGCGGCGGGTGCTGAACTTGGCCGCGTTCTCGATCAGATTGCCAAGGATCTCCTGCAGGTCCTGCCGTTCGCCCAGGAAGGCCAGGTCGTCGGGCGCCCGCCAATCGATCTCGGCGCCCTTGTCGCGGAACACCTGTTCGATCATCACCGCCAGCTCGTCCAGCACCTCGGGCACCGGCGTCGTCTCGCCCAGGCCGTGGGCGGCGCGGGCGGCGGCGCGGGCGCGGCGCAGATGGTGGTCGACCTGCCCCTGCATGATCCGGGTCTGGCGCCGCACCAGCTCCGGCAGCTGTCCCTCCTGCGTCCCGGCCTCGGCCAGCATGACCGAGATCGGGGTCTTCAGCGCATGGGCCAGATTGCCGACATGGGTGCGCTGGCGCTCGACCACCTCCTGGTTATGGTCCAGCAGCCGGTTGACCTGTTCGGCAAGGGGCTGGATCTCCAGCGGATAGGCGCGTTCGATCCGGGCGCTTCGCCCCTTGCGCACCGCCGCGATCTCGTTGCGCAGGTCGAACAGAGGGCGCAGGCCGACCTGGACCTGAATGAACACCGCCGAGACCAGCCCCAGGCCCAGGATCAGCAGGGCCACCCAGGTGACGGTCGCGAACTGACGCGTGTCGGCGTCCACCTCCGACCGGTCGATGGCGGCCAGAAAGATGACCGGGTTGTCGCGCCGGGGGATGGACTTCATGCTGGCGGCGACCCGCAACGGCTCGCGCGTGGCCGGATCGTTCTTGGGACCCACCGTGTTGAAGGTGATCACCTGGCCGAAAGCCGCGTCCAAGCGCGGCGGCAGGTCGGCCGGCAGGGCCAGATCATAGCTCCACAGCGAGGTCGATCGGGCGATGCTGACCAGCCGTCCGTCCGGCAGCACCTCCAGGATTTGCCAGTACTTGCCCGACAGCAGTCTAAGAGTGCGGGCATCCTGGATCTGGGGCACGACCTCGCCCTCGCCGGTGCGGCTGGCCGCCACCACGATCTCGTCGATGGTCTCGTTCAGCATGTCGCCGAGGCGCCGCAGGGCCGATTCCTGGAAGGCCTGGGTCAGGACGACGGCCGCGATCACCAGGGCCACCAGGATCCAGGCCGAGGCCAGCCAGATCAGCCGACGCGTCAGGGACCGGCCGGGGCGTCCAAGATAGCGGCCCCAGTCGGCGCCTCGACCGCCGGATGGCCGTTCGGCCGCCCCCGTCTCGCTCACGCCGCCTCGGACTCGCCGACCAGCGGCGTCAGCCGATAGCCCAAGCCGCGCACGGTCTCGATCCGGTCTGGCCCGACCTTCTTGCGCAGCCGGCCGATGAAGACCTCGATGGTGTTGGAATCCCGGTCGAAGTCCTGATCATAAAGGTGTTCGACCAGTTCGGTGCGGCTGATGACCCGGCCCTGGTGCATCATCATATAGTGGAGCAGCCGGTACTCCAGTGAGGTCAGCCGCAGCGGCTCGCCGTTGACGCTGGCACGGGCCGCGCGCGGATCCAGCCTCAGCCCCCCGCACGCCAGTGTCGCCGAGGCGATGCCGGCCGAACGGCGCAGCAGGGCCCGCAGCCGCGCCAGCAGTTCCTCGGTGTGGAAGGGCTTGGTCAGATAGTCGTCGGCCCCGGCGTCGAAGCCTGCCACCTTGTCCGACCAGGCGCCGCGCGCGGTCAGGATCAGCACCGGCGTGGTCTTGCCCTCGCGCCGCCAGCGCTCCAGCACCGACACCCCGTCGATCTTGGGCAGGCCCAGATCCAGGACGACCACGTCATAGGGTTCGTTCTCGCCCAGATAATGGGCTTCCTCGCCATCGGGGGCGTGGTCAACGGCGTATCCGGCGTCGGACAGGGCGGCCTTCAGCTGGCGCGACAGATCGACGTCGTCTTCGACGAGAAGGACACGCATCAGTCTGGCCTGCGACGTTGATTGGAATTGGAGCCGCCGTCGCGCGTCCGGCCGGTCTGGCCGTCGACCACGACCTCGCGGACCCGGCCGTCGCGTTCGACCAAGACGGAGTAGTCGCCATCGCCCCGCGGGCGGGTGTCGATGGGGCGGCCGCCGACGGCCTCGCCGCCGCGGCGGCGCGCCTCATCCGGGCTGACGCGCGGGCGCTGGGGTTGCTGCTGGGTCTGCTGGCGGTCATCGCGCGACTGGGCGCTCGCCGCCGGAGTAAGAACCGGAGCGAGGGCCAGGGTCGCGGCGGCGACGATCAGACTGGCGAACTTGCTGGACATGGGCGTCTATCTGGCGCCATTCTCCTGAACAGGCCCTGAATGACCCGTATAGAATAGGGCGGCCCGAAACGCCATTGCGCGAACGGCGGAACGCTCAGGCCATGACGCATTTCTCATGAAGATGAACCGAACCTGATCGGTTCTGTTCAGATCGGGCTCAGTCGCCGTGTCGTCATATCCCCTCATCGCCGGTCAGTTCGATCGGCTCAACCCGAGGAGATCCGTCATGCGGAAGTTCATCATCCCCGCCGTCGTCCTGGCCGCCGTCGCCTCGACCGCCCTGCCCGCCGCCGCCCAGACCTATCACGGCCGTCCGCCGGTGCATCACGCCGGCTACAGCGATTGGCAGTCGATCGACGCCCGCCAGGCCAACCTGGACCGCCGCATCGACCGAGGCGTCCGCAGCGGCCAGCTTAGCCGCCGCGAGGCGACCCGCCTGCGCAGCGAGTTCAACGGTCTGCTGCGCCTGGAGGCCAACTACCGCCGGGGCGGTCTGAACGCCTGGGAGCGCGCCGACCTGGATCGCCGCTTCGACCGCCTCGCCGGCCAGATCCGTTACGAGCGCAATGATTGGGACAACCGTCGCGGCTGATCCCGCCTGAAGCCTGACGAACGAGAGCGCGGCCCGAACGGGCCGCGCTCTTCTTTTGGGCTGCGGCCAGCCTAGAGCTTGATGAAGGGCTGGATCAGCTTGCCCAGCCAGCCGTCCAGCTGGATCTGCCCGTCCAGAGCGACGACGCAGAGGCAGGGATCCTCCGACACCACGCGCGGCTGGTGCAGCACCTCGCCGTCGGCCTCCTCGAAGTCGCCGACGTCGAACCGCTGGGTCTCGGTGGCGTAGGCGCCGTGGATGACGCAGGTCAGTTCGACCCCGCCGTGGGTGTGTTTCGGCGTCTCACGGCCCGGCCCGATCTCCAGCAGAATGACCCGGCAGTCGCCGTCGCGCGGCGCATGCACGTCGCGCGCGCGCATCCCCGGTCCCAGCCATCGCCACGGACCCAGCGCATAGCGGCGCAGGGGCTCCGGCAGACCGGCCATATCGTTCAGGGGCGTGGAGGCCAGGGCCTGGCCGGCGTCCGTCTCGGCGCGGGCCAGCACTCGGGCCAGGGCGTCCTCAGGCATGGCCGCCGGCTCCAGTTCGTCAAGCAGACGCCCCCCAACGGCCTGCAGCCGACGAACCCAGGCGTCTGTCTCGGGCCGCATCGCCAGATGGGCGGCGACCACCACGGCCTCGGGCGGACTCAGCGTGCCGGCGGCATAGGCCAGCAGTCTCTCTTCGGAAGGGTTGTGACGGGCGCTCATGCCTCGCCTCCGTCGTCGTCAAGCAGGGTGCGCAGTTTGATCATGGCCTTGCGTATGCGGGATTTAACCGTGCCCAACGGCAGGTCCAGCCGGCGGGCGATTTCGGAATGGGGGTTGTCCTGGAAGAAGGCGAGGCGAAGCACCTCGATCTGGTCGGCCGAAAGGCGCGCCATGGCCGTCTTCAGCCGTTCGGCCTCCTGAGCCGTCGACAGGATCTGATCCGGCCGTTCCGGCTCCTCCTGCGCCAGCTCTATCTCGGGCATGGGAGTGCGGCGCGCGTCCTGGCGCAGCACGTCGAGACGTCGATTTCGGGCGATGGTGAAGATCCAGGTCGCCGCCCGGGCCTTGGCGCTGTCGAACAGCTCGGCCTTTCGCCACACCGTCAGCATGGCGTCCTGGGCGAAGTCCTCGGCCGCGCCGGCTGTGGCGCCGGCCTTGATCAGATAAGCCTTCAGGCGGGGAGCGAAATGCTCGAACAGGCGCGCGAACGCCTCTCGGTCCCGCCTCAGCGCTACCGCCTCGATCAATCGATCATAGTCCGCCTCGCCTGGCGTCACGGGCGGTTTGGTTCGCGCAATGTCTGAGACCTGTCCATCCATGGACCCTAGTACGGTTCAGCTGAAAGTCTGGATCATTTCGTGATCCGCCGGTTCGACCGCCACGTATCTTCAACGGAATTTTTCGTTTTACGGACCGCTCATGCCCCTGTCGTCCCCTTCCGTCGAGACCGGCCCGCGCCTGCGGATCGCCGTCGTGGGTTCGGGCATCGCCGCCCTCTCCAGCGCCTGGCTCTTGTCCAAGCGCCACGAGGTGACGATCTATGAGCGCGACGACCGTCTGGGCGGCCATTCCAACACGGTCGATGTGAAAAGCCCGACCGGCGAGACGGCGGTGGACACGGGCTTCATCGTTTTCAACGACGCCACCTATCCCAATCTGATCGCTCTCTTCGCCCATCTGGGGCTGGAGACGCGCGCGACGGACATGTCCTTCGCCGTGTCGCTGGACCACGGCCGGTTCGAGTACGCCGCGCCCGGCCTTTTCGCCCAGCGCCGCAACTTCTTCCGCCCCCGCTTCTGGTCGATGCTGAAGGAAATCCTGCGCTTTTATCGGTCAGCCCCGACCGATATGGCGGGGTCTGTCGATGGCGACCTGACCCTTGGCCAGTATCTGAAGCGCGAAGGCTTCAGCGAAGCCTTCCGCGACGACCACCTGCTGCCCATGGCCGCGGCCATCTGGTCCTCGCCGGCCCACACCCTGATGGACTATCCGGCAGAGTCCTTCGTCCGCTTCTGCGGCAACCACGGCCTGCTGAAGCTGGTGGGCCGCCCGCTTTGGCGTACCGTAGTCGGCGGCAGCCGGGTCTATGTCGAGGCTCTGGCGCGCCAGATCGGCGACGGCGTCCGCCTGCGGCGCGGCGTGGAGCAGGTCCGCCGCGTCGAGGGCGGGGTGGTGGTTCAGGACGCGACCGGCGCTGAAGAGCGTTTCGACCATGTCGTCATCGGCGCCCATGCCGACCAGGCCCTGGCCATGTTGGCCGAGCCGACCGCGCGCGAACGGGAACTGCTGGGCGCCTTCCGCTACAGCCGCAACCTGACCATCCTGCACACCGACGCCGGCCTGATGCCCCGCCGTCGCCGCGCCTGGGCGTCCTGGAACTATATCGGCGCCGACGACGGTCTGTGCGTCACCTACTGGATGAATCGGCTCCAGGGTCTGCCGGGCCAGGACCTGTTCGTCACCCTGAATCCGCCGCGCCCGCCGGCCGCCGGAACCCTGCTGCGCAGCGAACTGTACGAACACCCGATCTTCGACCCCGCCGCCGTCAAGGCGCAGAAGCAATTGTGGAGCCTTCAAGGCCAGGGCGGGGTGTGGTTCTGCGGCGCCCATTTCGGCGCCGGTTTCCACGAGGACGGGCTTCAGTCGGGCCTGGCCGTGGCCGAACAACTGGGCGGTGTCCGCCGCCCCTGGACGGTCGAGAACGAGAGCGGCCGCATCCATCTGTCCGCGCCGGCGGCCACGCTTGAGAAGGCCGCGTGACCCAGGCCTCGGCCCTCTATGTTGGCAAGGTCTTTCATGCGCGCCTGCGCCCAAAGCCGCACCGTTTCACCTACCGCGTCTTCTGGCTGATGCTGGACCTGGCCGAGATCGACGCTGTCGACGCGCGTCTGAGGGTCTTCTCGCATAACCGCTTCAATCTGCTTTCGATTCACGACCGCGACTATGGCGACGGCGCAGGCGGTTCCCTCCGCGCTCACGTCGAGGCCCGTCTGGCCGAGGCGGGGGTGGAGATCGGCGCCGGGTCCGTGCGCCTGCTGACCATGCCGCGCCTGCTCGGCTTCGTCTTCAATCCGATCAGCCTCTATTTCTGTCACCATGAGGACGGTCGGCTGGCGGCCATGATCTACGAGGTGACCAGCACCTTCCGCGAGCGACGCTTCTACGTCCTGCCCGTCAGCGCCGAGGACGCAGAGGCGGGCCGGTTTCGGCAGCAGATCGACAAGACCCTCTATGTCTCTCCCTTCATGGGGATGGACATGGACTATGACTTCAAGGGCCAGCCGCCGGGCGAGGCCCTGGCCCTCGCCATCAACGGCTCGGACGCCGAAGGCCTGCTGATCGCCACCACCATGACCGGCGAACGCAGACCCATGACCGACCGCGCCCTGGCCGCCGCCGCCCTGGCCATGCCCCTGCTGACCCTGAAGGTCGTCGCCGCCATCCATTGGGAGGCGCTGAAGCTGTGGCTGAAGGGCGTGGCTCTGACCCGGAAGCCTTCGCCCGGACCCGGCGTCCTGAATCTGCGCCACAGGGCGTAAGGCCGCGCTTTCGCCTCAGCCGCCCAAAGTCATGGCACGGGCCAGTTCGGCGATCTCGTCGCGGGCGATGTAGCCGTCGCGGTTCCGGTCGGCGGCGGCGAAACGCTCGCCGTTCATGGCCCGGAACTCGCCTAGGTCGATCGCACGGTCGTTGTTGCGATCGATGGCGCGCAGCTTCTGAATCTGCTCTCGGCTGGGCCGACGCTGAGGCGCCGCGGCGCCCTCCGGCCTCAGAGCCCGCAATTCGGACATCGTCAGGCGGCCGTCGCGGTTGGCGTCACCGCGGGCGAACATCCCCTCGCGCGCGGCGTCGAATTCGACCCTGGACAGGCGACCGTCGTTGTTGACGTCGGCGCCTTGAAACAGGGCGCGCCCGGCGTCACCCGAGGCTTGGGCGGAAGCGGGCGAGGCGAGGACGGTCAGGGCTGCGGCCGCCAAGGCGGAAAGGACAAGGTTTTTCATAGGGGTTCTCGAAAGGAAGGGGCCCCGGCCGCAGGGTTGGGGGGAGGCGGCCGGGGCGACGGGCGGAGGACAGGATGAAACTCCGCCCGAACCGGGAATGACGTCAGTAGGGGCGGGTGACCGTCGAACTGCGCGTGGCGCCGCTGTTGGTCGTCGCCGAGCGGTTCACGGTCGAACCGTTCGCGTCGCGGGCGGCGTCCACCTGACGCTGATAGCCGTAGCCGTTCGACGTCTGGACCGAGGTGTCGCGGCTGTAGCCGTCTTCGCTGGACGAGACCGAAGTGGTGCGCGTCTGGGTGTTGCCGGCCGGGCCTGTGCGAACGGCCGTCGTGGCGTAACCGTCGCCGGTGTCGATCGTGGTGCGGCTGCGTCCGCTGGACCAGGTCTGGCCATCGAAAGTGCCCGAGCGGGAAACCGTGGTCGAGCCGGCGCTGCGGGAGATGCTGGCGCTGCTGGCGGCGGAGTGATGCGGGCCGCTGACGCTGGTCGAGCGCTGGCGGGTCCGCGACTGGGCCTCGGCGCTGTCGGCGGCGGCGGCGACGCCCCCAAAGGTCAGCAGACCCGCGACAGCGGTGATGATGAGGGGACGATAGACGGTCATGGACAGGTTCCTTTTCCAAGGTCCGGCCTGTTCCGGACGACTGCAGACTGACAGACCCGGCCGCCAGGGGTGTGTCATCCCGGCGCCTGTGCGTAACAGCATGTATCCCCCTCTGGCGGGGCCAAGCCCGTTGCGCCAAAGCTTGGGCCATGACGACGGTTCTGATCCATCTGGTCGAGGACGACCCCGAAATCCGCGACCTCGTCTGCGCTCTTCTGGCGCGCGAGGGGTGGGAATGCGCGGCCTTTCCCGACGCCGCCCCCTTCTGGGCCGCCTGGGCGGATAGACGCCCGGACCTGGTGATCCTGGATGTGATGATGCCCGGCGAGGACGGTCTGTCCATCTGCAGGCGTCTGCAAGGCGCGGTCCCGGTCCTGATCGCCTCGGCGCGGGGCGAGGCGATGGACCGGGTCGTGGGTCTGGAGGTCGGCGCCGACGACTATATCGCCAAACCCTTCGAACCCCGCGAACTGACCGCCCGGATTCGCGCACTGCTGCGCCGTCGCGACCGCAGCCTCTCCTCTCAACCGGCGCGCCGCCTGGCCTTTGACGGCTGGCGGCTGGACCTCGCCTCGCGCGCCCTGACCGACGCCGACGGACAGGGCGTCGAACTGACCGCCGGTGAATTCGACCTGCTCGCCGCCTTCGTGAGACGGCCTCAACAGGTC
>MGLN01000089.1:0-10600 GCA_001796045.1 Caulobacterales bacterium RIFOXYB1_FULL_67_16
CTCGTCCACGTCGTCGAAACTGGCGCCGCGATCGGTCAGCAGGCGCACGAAGACGTCGACCCGGCCGGTCGAGCTCTTGGGATTGGCGCGGGCGCCATCACGTCCGACACGCCCTTCGACTACGACCAGGTCCAGCCCGCCAGCCTGGACCTGCGCCTGTCGGACCAGGCCTGGCGCGTCCGCGCCTCCTTCCTGCCCGGTAAGCGCAAGGTCGAGGAGCGGATCGCCGACGTGGCCATGCACGCTATCGAGATCACCGACGCCGGCGTCGTGCTGGAGAAGGGCTGCGTCTATATCGTGCGCCTGCAGGAGCGGCTGAAACTGCCCGCCGGCCTGATCGCCCGCGCCAATCCCAAGAGCTCGACCGGCCGGGTCGACGTCTTCGTGCGCCTGCTGACCGATCGCGGCGCCAGTTTCGACGACGTGGACGAGGGCTATGACGGCCCCCTCTATATGGAGGTCGCGCCCCAGACCTTCTCCATCCTGGTCCGTCCCGGCACCCGTCTGAACCAACTCAGGCTGAAGGCCGGCGATCCGCCCAAGCTGGAGACCCGCTCGGTCGGCGTCGATCTGCAGGGCGGCGACATCGTCGGTTTCCGCGGGCGTCGCCATGCGGGCGTCGTCGATCTGGACCACATCGACGGCCACGACCCACGCGACTTCTGGGAGCCGCTGAGCCTGCGGCGGGGCGAACTGCTGCTGGATCCGGGTGAGTTCTACATCCTGGCCTCGTCCGACGATGTCGAGATTCCGGTCGACCAGGCCGCCGAAATGACCCCGATCGACCCGTCGGTCGGCGAGTTCCGCGTCCACTACGCCGGCTTCTTCGACCCCGGCTTCGGCACGGACGAGGCGCATGGCGCGGGCTCGAAAGGCGTGCTGGAAGTCCGCACCCACGACACCCCATTCCTGTTGGAACACGGTCAGATCGTCGCCCGCCTGGTCTATGAACCGCTGACGGAGCGCCCTGTGCGCCTGTATGGCGAGAGCGGCAGCCACTATCAGAACCAGGGCCTGAAGCTGTCGAAGCATTTCAGAGGGTGGTGAGCCGGCGCTAAGGTCTCCTCCCCGCTTCGCGGGGAGGTGGCTCGGAGCGACGCGGAGAGACGGAGGGGTTCTTTCCGCACCACAGAAGCCCGTGTGGCTTCAAGAGCCCCTCCACCGCTTCGCGGTCCCCCTCCCCACTGCGTGGGGAGGAGACGCGGTCGTTAAGTCAGCTTGTCCGCCTTCCGCAGCCCCGGGAACATCGCCGACCAGGCGCCCGTGGCCGCCAGGGCGCCGAAGCCGCCGAACACCGCCGCCCCGACGGCGCCCAGCAGACGCACCATCAGGCCCGAATAGGCCTCGCCCAGTTCGTTCGAGGCGCCGATGAACAGCATGGAGACAGACGACACCCGGCCGCGCATGTGATCGGGCGTGGCCAGCTGGATCAGGGTCTGGCGCACATTGACGCTGATCATGTCCGCCGCCCCGCCGATGAACAGGACCAGGCCCGACAGCCAGACGATCCGCGAAAGGCCGAAGGTGATGGTGCAGATCCCGAACACCGCCACGGCCGCGAACATCCAGACCCCGCCGTGCCGCACGATGGGGAAGCGGCTCAGATAGATGGCCATGGCCATGGCCCCCACGCCGAAGGAGGCCCGCAGCAGGCCGAAGCCTTGCGGGCCGACGTGCAGGATGTCGCGTGCGAAGATCGGCGTCAGCAGGGCCACCCCGGCCAGCAGGACCACGACCAGGTCCAGCGAAATGGCGCCCAGCACGATCTTGGTCTTCCACACATAGGCCAGCCCCTCCTTGACCGAGTCGACGGGCGACAGAGGATTGGCCTGGGGCGCGGGCTTGCCGCTGGTGCGGATCAGGATGAAGGCGGCGACAGCCAGCAGGAACATGCCCAGCGACACAGCATAGGCCAGGGGCACATTGACGCCCACGATCACCCCGCCCAGGGCCGGGCCGGCGATGGCTCCGGTCTGGAAGGCGATGGACTGGGCGGCGATGGCCGGCGGCAGGGCCTTGCGGCCCACCACCATCGGCAGGAAGGCCTGGCTGGCCGGCGCCAGGAAGGCGCGCGCGGCGCCGAACAGGGCCGCGACCGCCAGCAGCCCCCACAGGGGCGGGTTTCCGTGCAGGGCCATGGCCAGGAAGGACCCGGCGCAGGCGGCCTCGACAAGGATGGAGATCCAGACCGTGCGCTTGCGGTCCCGCCGGTCGGCCATGGCCCCGGCCGGCAGCGTGAAGGCCAGAAGCGGTAGGAACTGACACAGGCCGACCAGGCCCAGATACAGGCTGGCCTCCTCGATCGGATGATCGCGCCGGGCGATCTCATAGACCTGCCACAACAGGGCCGAGGACTGGATCTGGATGGCCAGCACGGCGACCACGCGCCCGAACCACAGGAGGCGGAAATCGCGGATGCCCCAGGGGCTGTCGGGGCCCTCGGGCGGAGGCGGCGGAACCGGCGGGGCGGCGGGGGCGGTGTCGAGGGTTTCGGTGCTCACGTGCGTCTGGGGAACTTCGGATAGGGCGAACCGTCGCGGTGGAAATAGCGGTCCGCGCCCGCAGGCAGGACCATGTCGATGTCGGGGTAGTCGCAAGGGGTGACGGTCGGGCTGCGCGTGCCGACCTCCAGCAGAACCGCCTCGCGGCCGGATCGGTTCTCGATCCTGTGGCCGTTGGGGACGCCGGCCTTGAAGCCGGCGCAGTCGCCGGCGCGAAGCACGGTCTCGCCGTCCTCCTCGATCAGGACGACCTCGCCCTCGACCACCATGACGAACTCGTCCTCGGCTTCGTGCCAGTGCCGCTGGCTGGACCAGGCGCCGTCGGGCAGGCGCAGCAGGTTGACGCCGAACTGGGTCAGGCCCGCCGCATCACCCAGCTTCCAGCGGCGGCGCGACAGACAGGGGCCTGCGAACGCGTCCGGATAGGTCGTGCCGTCGCCTCTCGGCGCGGCGTCGATGTCGATCTTGGGCATGGGCCTTCTCGCCGTGACGCGATGTCCGTAAAGCATAGGCGCATGAGCCGCGCATCAACTCCTGTGATCGATCCTGTCGAACTGACCCGCGACCTGATCCGTATTCCGTCCGTCACCCCCGCCGACGAGGGGGCCATGGACGTGCTGGAGCGCCATCTGACGGCCCTGGGCTTCCACTGTCGCCGCCTGGCCTTCGAGGGTCCGGGGGGCGAAGGGGTCCATGCGCGGATCGAGAACCTGTATGCGCGACGTGGAACCGCCTCGCCCAACCTGTGCTTCGCCGGCCATACGGACGTGGTGCCGACCGGGCCGTCCGATCAGTGGTCGGCCCAGCCCTTCAACGCCGAGGTCAGGGACGGCCTGCTGTACGGCCGGGGCGCGGTGGACATGAAGGGCGGGATCGCCGCCTGGGTCGCCGCCGTGTCCCAGGTGCTGGCGGAAGGTGAGCCGAAGGGCTCCCTCTCCTTCCTGATCACCGGGGACGAGGAAGGCCCGGCGCTTCACGGCACCAAACGGGTGGTCGAGACCCTGGCGGCCGAGGGCGAGGTGATCGACGCCTGTATCGTGGGCGAACCCTCATCGTCGCAGCACCTGGGCGACATGATCAAGGTCGGGCGGCGCGGCTCGCTGAACACCTGGATCACGGTCACGGGCAAACAGGGCCACGTCGCCTATCCGGAACGGGCGGCCAATCCGGCGCCGGTGATCGCCCGGCTGATGAGCCGGCTGAACGACCATGTCCTGGACGACGGCTATGAGAGCTTCCCGCCGTCGAACCTGGAGATCACCAGCATCGACATCGGCAATCCGGCGACCAACATCATTCCGGCCGAGGCCAGGGCGCGGCTGAACATCCGCTTCAACCCCAGCCATACGGGGGACGGCCTGATCGACTGGCTGAACCGCGAGGCCGGGGCCATGCAGGCCGAGACCGGGCTGCAGATCCGCCTGGAGCACCTGTGTTCCGGCGAGGCCTTCCTGACCGAGCCGGGGGTCTTCGTGGAGGCGGTGCAGGACGCCGTCGAGGCCGAGCTGGGGCGCCGCCCCGAAGCCTCGACCACCGGCGGCACCTCCGACGCCCGCTTCATCCGCGCCCTGTGCCCGGTGCTGGAGCTGGGTCTGGTCGGCCAGACCATGCACCAGATCGACGAACGGGTGCCGACGGCGGAGCTGGAGTCGCTGACGGCCGTCTATCGGCGGGTGATCGAGACGGTGTTCGAGCGGCTGTGAGGCCGGGGGAAATAGACTCAATCCACTGCAAAAAAATGGAGTCTATTTTCGTCTATTTCGCGCGCGGCGCGGCCGGGGCGCGGGGTGTGGGGGTTGGGTTGTCAAAGACCGGACGAGGAGTATCGCACGGTTTTGGGGCGTGATGGGTTGAGGGGTGTTTGCGGACGGTAGGGGGTTGATAAGGCGGAAGTTTTGTTGCGAAATTGGGATAGAGAAGATGGGCTCCGCGCCTATTGCGGCGCATCCTGTCCCATCAGGACGATCTTGATCCCCCGCTCACTCAGCCCTGCCGTCTCCTCCCCGCTTTGCGGGGAGGGGGACCGCGAAGCGGTGGAGGGGCTCTTTCCGCCGCACCGAGTTCGGATCAAGAACCCCTCCGTCACGGCGCTGAAGAAGCGCCGCGCCTCCTCCCCGCGAAGCGGGGAGGAGACAGGGGGATCGCGACTTAGCTTCGCTCCAGGAACCGCAGCGCGGTCAGGACGTGCGTCTTCACGCCCAACGGCAGGACCTTCTCGTTCGGTGAGAACTCCGGCGAGTGGTTCGGCGCGGATTGGGCGGGGTCGGCTCCGTCGG
The DNA here is from genome assembly GCA_001796045.1 of Caulobacterales bacterium RIFOXYB1_FULL_67_16. Taxonomy (GTDB): domain Bacteria; phylum Pseudomonadota; class Alphaproteobacteria; order Caulobacterales; family Caulobacteraceae; genus Brevundimonas. Next base: position 4,778 of record MGLN01000089.1, read on the forward strand.
GGCTGGCGCCAAGATGGTAGAAGACGCCGGGGATGGCCTGCTGGAAATAGCTGAAGTCCTCGGCCACCGTGGTCGGGGGCGTGGCGGGGTTGACGTTTCCGGCGCCGGCCGCCTCGGTCAGGACCGGGGCCAGCCAGGCGGACAGGCCGGGGTTGTTGAAGACGAGGGCGGCGTTCTGTTTGACGCCGAACTCGGCGGTGGCGCCGTAAGCCGCCGCGACGTGGTCGATGGCGGTCTCGGCCCGGGCGACCAGGGCGTCGCGCTGGGCGACGTCGAAGGTGCGAAGCGTGCCCGACAGGGTCGCGCTGTCGGGGATGATGTTATAGCGGACGCCGGCGTTCAGGGTGGCGATGGTGAAGACCGTCGGGGTGGTGGTCGGGTCGACCGTGCGGGCGGTCAGGGTGTTGACCGTCTCGATCACCTGGCCGGCCACCGCGATCACGTCCACGCCGCGCCAGGGCCAGGCGCCGTGTGTCTGTTTGCCCTTCAGCACGATATCGACCCGGTCCGAGGCGGCCATGAAGCCTTCGGGGCGATAGAAGACGCTGCCCGGACGGCCCGGCACGACGTGCAGGCCGAAGATGGCCTCGGGCTTCGGATCGTTCAGCGCGCCCTCGGCGATCATCAGGGCGGCGCCGCCCTTGGGTTCGCCGGGAGGGGCGCCCTCCTCCGCCGGCTGGAAGATGAAGACCACCGTGCCGGCGATCTGGTCCTTCATCCCGGCCAGGACTTCAGCCGCCCCCATCAACATGGCCATGTGCATGTCGTGGCCGCAGGCGTGAGCCACGGGAACCGTATTGCCCATATAGGTTCCGGTGGCGGTCGAGGCGAAATCGAGGCCCGTCGCCTCCTGCACCGGCAGGGCGTCCATATCGGCGCGCAGGGCCACGACCCGGCCGGGACGGGCCCCGTGCAGGACGCCGACCACCCCGGTCTTGCCGACCCCGGTGCGGACCTCCAACCCCAGGGACCGCAGATGATCGGCGATGACGGCGGCCGAGCGGGTCTCGGCGAAGCCCAGTTCGGGATGCCGGTGGAAGTCGCGGCGCCATTCCACCACCTGCGGCGTCACGCGCTGGACGGCGGCCTCCACGGCTGCGGCCTCGACCTGGGCCTGGGCGGCCCCTGCCGCAAGCAGAAGCGTCAGGGTGGAGGCGGCGAACAGACGGCGCATGTGATCATCCCGTGAAATCGTCAGGGCCGCAGGATGAGGGCGCCCGCCGCGCTTGTGCAACGATCATCGCTCGGCGACACTCGAATCATGGCCGTCGAAGAGTTCAAGAGCGCGAAGACCGAGTGGAAGGACATGGTCCTGGTCTGCCGCAAATGTTCGAAGAAGCTGGACGGCGGGTTCGGGCCGGACGGGGACATGACCCTGAAGAAGGCCCTGCGGAAATACCTGCACCTGAAGAAGGGCAAGAAGGGGAGGAAGGGGGCGCTGACGGTCGCGGGGACGGACTGTTTCGACATCTGCCCCAAGGGAGCCGTGGTGGCGGTCAACGCCGCCCAGCCCAAGAAACTGCTGATCATCCCGGCCGGCGCCGACCTGTTCGAGGTCAAGACGCGGCTGGGGCTGGACGACGGGCGGCGGCTGAAGGTGGTCGCGCCGGACTGAGGCGCCTTTTCTCCGCCGCCCAGTCGTGCCAGATCGGCGGCATGGACGACACCAAGATCGAGAAACGCGCCGGCGTACGGGCCACCTCCGACCGGATCTGGGAGCTGGTCTCGGACCTGTCGCGCTGGAGCGAATGGAACCCCTATGAGACCGAGCTGGAGGGCGCCATCGCCTTCGGCGGCCAGCTGAGCCTGACCGAGGGCTTCCCGGGCCAGCCGGAGCGGCGCGCGACCGCCCGCGTGGCCGACTGGCGCCCCTATGTCCGGCTGGTCTGGACCGAGAACCGCGGCTTCCTGTTCCGCACCCTGCGCTACATCGACATCGAGGAGCTGGAAAAGGGCAGCTGCATCGTCTCCTCAGCCCACAAATTCGCGGGGCTCAGGGGCGAGCTGTTCCACGACAAGCACCGCAACGCCCTGCGCGACGCGCACCAGGACATCGTCGACCGGCTGAAGGCGGCGGCGGAGGCCTGATCCTGAAGCGGATCAGCCGCCCTTGGCCATGGTGTCCATGACGTTCAGGATCGCCGGGCCCAGGATAACGATGAACAGGACCGGCAGGAAGAAGAGGATCATCGGCACGGTCAGCTGGGCCGGCAGGGCCGCCGCCTTCTTCTCGGCCGCCGACAGGCGCAGGTCGCGGTTTTCCTTGGCCATGACGCGCAGGGCCGAGGACAGGGGCGTGCCGTAGGTCTCGGCCTGGGTCATGGCGACGGCGACCGACTTGACGCCCGGGTGGTTGGTCCGCTTGCCCAGGTTCTCATAGGCCATGCGCCGGTCGGGCAGATAAGACAGTTCGGCCGACAGCAGGGACAGTTCCTCGGCCAGGTCGATGGAGGAGGTGCCGATCTCCTGGCTGACCTTGGCGATGGCCGCCTCGATCGACATGCCGGCCTCGACGCAGATCAGCAGCAGATCCAGGGCGTCGGGAAAGGCCTGCACGATCGAGGTGCGGCGCTTGGCGATCCGGTTGGTCAGGAAGACGTTGGGCGCATAGAAGCCGCCGACGGCCGCCGCCATGCACAGGGTGATCTTCTGCATCGTGGGCCAGTCCACGACCTTGATCACGAACATGTAGAAGACCGCCGCCGCCAGGGCCAGGAAGGGCGAGGCGAAGCGGAAGAAGTAGAAGGTGGTCAGCGGACGCGGACCGCGATAGCCGGCCTGGGCCATCTGGTCGGCCACCTTGGGATCTTCCAGCAGCTTGGTCAGGTTCAGCCGTTCCACGACCCGCTTCTTGAAGCCCTCGTCGTCGGTGTGACGCAGGCCGGCGTTCCCCTGGCCCGCCGCGCGGGAGCGACGCTTCAGCTCGTCGCGGCGTTCGGACACGGCCTTCATCCGCTTGTCCAGCTTGACCCCGCCGGTCATGGACGACAGCAGGGTCAGGACGGTGGCGAAGACCAGGACGCCCACGCCGAGGCTGAGCAGGTTCTGCGGATCGGTGATGAAGCGGATGAAACCCATCATGACGTCGCCCTCAGATCTTGAACGAGATCATGCGCTTCATGACGAAGACGCCGGTGCCCATCAGGGCGGCTGCGACCAGAAGCAGGAAGTTGCCGCGGATGTCGGTGAACAGGGGCATCATGTAGGCGGGGCTGACGAACATGACCATGGTCATGACCGCCGGCGGCAGGGAGGCGATGATCCCGGCCGAGGCCAGCGCCTCGGACGACAGGGCCTTGACCTTTTCCTGCATCATCCGGCGGGCGCGCAGCACGGCCGACAGATTGCCCAGGGCCTCGGCCAGGTTGCCGCCGGTCTTCTGCTGGATGGCGATGACGATGGTGAAGAAGCGCAGCTCGGGCGTGGGCATCTGCTCGAACATCTTCTCCAGCGCCTGTTCCAGCGTCAGGCCGACGCCCAGACCCTCGACCAGCTTCTTGAAGGCGGGCCCCAGGGGCGCCGGGCTCTCGCGGGCGATGATCTTGAAACACTCGTGGACCGGCAGGCCCGACTTGATGCCGCGGACGATGACGTCGACGGCGTTCGGGAACTCCAGCGAAAACTTCTTCATCCGACGCTTGGCCAGGAAGCCGACCACCCAGCGGGGCAGGCCCAGGCCGGCGATCACGCCCGCGCCCAGGGCCAGCAAGGGGTGCAGACCGCCGACCAGGGCGCCGAAGCCGGCGACCAGGCCGATGACGGCGCTGCCGATGTAGAAGGTCCGCAGGCTGAGGCTGAGCCCCGCCTGTTTCAGCTTGGCCGTCAGATTGGCGCGAGCCTTGCGCTCGCGCCGTTCGGCCTCTTGGAGCTGCAGCAGAATCTGCTTGCGGCGCGCCTCGGGCGTGGCGGCGGCGACGGCGGCCTTGCGGGCCACGGCGGCGTCGCGCTTGGCCTCGCCCAGGGTCTTGGCCCGCTTCAGCGCCTGGCCGGAGGAATCGTCGCCGCCGACGAAGACCCAGCCCAGGCCGCCGATGGTGATGAAGGCCAGAACGGCGGCGAGGATCGGCAGCATGGCGTTACTCCGCTGCGTCCAGGGCGTCGGCCAGCTCGCGCTCCAGCCCGTAGTAGCGGGCGCGGTCCCAGAAGCGGGGACGGGCGATGCCGGTGGAGCGGTGGCGACCGATGATCTTGCCGTTCTCGTCCTCGCCGGTGATGTCGTAGACGAACAGGTCCTGGGTCACGATCACGTCGCCTTCCAGCCCCACCACCTCGGTGATGTGGGTGATACGGCGAGAGCCGTCGCGCAGGCGGGCGGCCTGGATGATGACGTCGACCGAGCCGACGATCATTTCGCGGATGGTCTTGGACGGCAGGCCGTAGCCGCCCATGGTGATCATCGACTCCATCCGGCTGATGGCTTCGCGCGGGGAGTTGGCGTGCAGCGTGCCCATCGAGCCGTCGTGGCCGGTGTTCATGGCCTGGAGCAGGTCGAAGGCCTCGGGCCCGCGCACCTCGCCGACGATGATCCGCTCGGGGCGCATCCGCAGACAGTTCTTGACCAGGTCCCGCATGGTGATCTGGCCCTGACCCTCCAGGTTGGGCGGCCGGGTCTCCAGACGGACCACGTGCGGCTGCTGCAGCTGAAGCTCGGCGGCGTCCTCGCAGGTGATGACCCGCTCGGTCGGGTCGATGAAGGCCGTCAGGGTGTTCAGGAGGGTGGTCTTGCCCGAGCCGGTGCCGCCCGAGATGACCAGGTTGCAGCGCGAGGCGCCGATGACGCCCAGGACGCGGGCGCCCTCGGGACTGATGGACTTGAAGTCCACCAGATTCTTCATCGTCAGCTTGTCCTTCTTGAACTTCCGGATCGTCAGGGTCGGCCCGTCCAGCGCCAGGGGCGGGGCGATGACGTTGACGCGCGATCCGTCGGGCAGGCGGGCGTCGCAGATGGGGCTCGACTCATCGACGCGGCGGCCGACCTGGGACACGATCCGCTGACAGATATTCATCAGCTGGGTGTTGTCGCGGAAGCGGACATTGGTCAGCTGGACCTTGCCCCCGACCTCGATGAAGACCCGGCCGGCGCCGTTGACCATGATGTCGGCGATGTCGTCGCGCGCCAGCAGGGGCTCCAGCGGGCCGTAGCCGAGGACGTCGTTGACGATGTCCTGGACCAGATGCTCCTGCTCGGCCACCGACATGGAGACGTTCTTGATCGCCACCAGTTCGGCGACGATGTCGCGGATCTCTTCCGACGCAGCCTTGGTGTCCAGCTGGGCCAGCTGGGCCAGGTCGATAGTGTTCATCAGCGCGTTGAAGATGGTGGTCTTCGTGGCGTGATAATAGTCGCTCTGTTCCCGGACGATCTCGGCGACCGCCTGGGCCTTCTTCAGCTGTTCGAAGCCGGCGGTGGGCTTGGGGCCGGCGCCGGGCTTGGCGGCGGCGGGCGACGGGGCGGCCTCAGGCGCGGGCCGGGCGGCCAGCGCGTCCAGCCGATCCGGTTTGGCCCCGCCGAAGCCCGGCGCCTCGCCGGGCGCGAAGACGTCGGCGGCCGTGACCTCCTCCACGCCGGGACCGAAGGCGAAGGCCTCGGTCTGGACGCCGGGCGGCGGCTGACGCGGACCGGAGGCGATCTCCGGCGCCGCCACGGGCGCCGCAGGCGCGGGCCGCAGGGGGACCGTGCCGGCGCCGGGTTGACCTGTGCGCTTGCCGAACACCCGTCAGCGCTTCTTGAACATGCCGGCGAACAGGGACTTGGACCCGGCCGCAGGCGCGGGCTTGCCGGGCTTGGCCTTGGGCGCCGCCAGGGCCGGCAGTTCACGCTGC
>MGLN01000089.1:10822-11606 GCA_001796045.1 Caulobacterales bacterium RIFOXYB1_FULL_67_16
TTCGGCCGACCCTGCCGGATCAGGTCGATCATGTTCTTGGCGTTGCGCAACGAGGCCAGGTCGGGCGTGGCGACGATCACCACCTCGTCGGCGCTGATCAGGGTGCGGCGCATCCAGGGCGACCACAGGTGCGGCAGGTCCAGAACCACGAAGGGGGCGGTCGAGCGGATCCGCGTCGTCACCTCCTCGAAGGCGTCGGTCGAGATATCCCAGTCGTTGTCGAGGGTGGCCGGGGCGGCGAACAGGCTCAGCTTGTCGGTGCAACGGACCATCATCCGGTCCAGCAGGGTCGAATCCAGCCGGTCCGGCTGACCCAAGGCGTCGGCGACGCCGCTCAGCGGATCCTGGTTGAAGTCCAGACCGGCGGTGCCGAACGGCAGGTCGTAGTCGACGATGACGGTGTTGGCGCCGATCCGTTCCGAGATGGCGTAGGCGGTGTTGTGCGCCACGGCCGAGGCGCCGGCCCCGCCCCGCGCCCCGACGAAGGCGATGGAGCGGCCGACGAAGGGCTGGGCCGGGTCGTTGAACAGGCCGCCGATGGCCGCGATCAGTTGCAGCGGCTGAAGCGGGGCGACCAGATATTCGCTGACGCCGCGCCGCATCAGTTCACGGAACAACAGGATGTCGTTGGTGGCGCCGACGACGATGACCTTGGTGCCGGCGTCGCAGACCTCGGCCAGCTGATCGACCTCCCACAGCAGGGTCTGGGGGTCCTTCAGGCATTCGACGATGATCAGGGGCGGGGTCGGCTCGTACTGATAGGCCTGGACGGCGGCCATGATCC
>MGLN01000090.1:0-9617 GCA_001796045.1 Caulobacterales bacterium RIFOXYB1_FULL_67_16
GACAAGATCGAGCAGGCGGTCGACGCCCTGACCTTCGCGGCCGGTTCGGCCGGTTACGCCTTCGTCGAGATCAACCCGACCTATCGCGCCAATCCCGACACCGACACCGTGGACGTGACCTTCAATGTTTCCGAGGGGCAGCGGGTCTATATCGACCGCATCAATGTGGTCGGGAACACCCGCACCATCGACCCGGTCATCCGCCGTGAATTGATGCTGACGGAAGGCGACGCCTTCAACCGCGCCCTGATGGAGCGGTCGCGCAACAATCTCCGGGCGCTCGGCTTCTTCAAGGATGTCACGATCGAGGAGACGCGCGGCAGCGCGCCCGACCGGTCGGTCGTGAACGTCACCGTCGAAGAACAGCCCACCGGCGAGCTGTCCGTCGGCGCCGGCTTCAGCTCGGTCGATTCCTTCACGGTCAATCTGGGCATTTCGGAGCGCAACTTCCGGGGCCGGGGCCAGAACGTGGTCGCGCGGATGGAATGGGGCTCCCTGCGTCAGCAGGTCGACTTCCGCTTCACCGAGCCCAAATTCCTGGGCCGCGATCTGCGCGCCGGCTGGGATCTGTTCCACTCGCGATATGATCTCAGCGAATATTCGTCATACGACTACCGTTCGACCGGCGGCGGCCTGCGGCTGTCCTATCCGCTGAACGGCAATATGCTGCTCAGCACGCGCTACTTCCTGAAGTCGGACGAGATCATCGTGCCGGACGGCTACTGCAGCACGACGGGCAGCGGCTCTTCGGCGCTTTGCGATCAGGTCGGCAGCTATCTGAACTCGTCGATCGGCTATACGCTGCAGATGAACTTCACCAATGACCCGGTCCGGCCGACGCGGGGCTGGTCCAGCTCGTTGCGCCAGGACTTCGCCGGCCTGGGCGGCGACGTGAACTATGTGAAGACCGAAGCCGATGCGGCCTGGTACTATGGCATCACGCCTCGGTGGGTCGTCAGCGTCCAGGGTTCGACCGGCTATATCAGCGGCTGGAACGGCGATCCGATCCGGATCAACGACCGCTTCTTCAAGGGCGGCAACAGCTTCCGCGGCTTCGAGACCGCCGGCATGGGGCCGCGCGATCTGGACACGACCGACGCCCTGGGCGGCAACTTCTACGCCATCGGCACCGTCGAACTGACCGTGCCGAACTATCTGCCGGAGCAGTACGGCATCAAGACCTCGCTGTTCGCCGACGTCGGCACCCTGGGGGTGCTGGATGACCGGTACAAGCTGACCTCGACCGGGACCGTCGATTCGACCATTGCCGACGAGCTGTCTCTGCGGGCCTCTGCGGGCGTCAGCATCCACTGGAAGTCGCCGATGGGTCCCATCCGGTTCGACATCTCGAAGGTCCTGTCCAAGGAAGACTACGACAAGACGGAATCCTTCCGCTTCTCGACCTCCACCCAGTTCTAAGCCAGCGACGCAAAAGCGCTCGCACGAGGATTACCCATGAAAGCTCTGATCATCGCCGCCACGGCCGCCGCTTCGCTGGTCGCCACCGCCGCCTCGGCCCAGACCGCCGCGCCCGCCAACCCGGGTCCGGTTGTTCCGGGCGTCTGCGTCTATTACAACGCCCGCCTTCTGGCCCAGTCGGCCGCCGGTCAGGCCGTCGAGGCCCGCATGCAGCAGCTGGCCCAGGAAGTTCAGGGCGAGCTCCAACCCTACGCCACGCAGATCCAGACGGAAGCGCAGCAGCTCCAGACCTCGGGCGCCAGCCTGCCGGCGGACCAACTGCAACAACGCCGTCAGGCCTTGCAGCAGCGCGCTCAAGAGGCCCAACAGCTGGAAGCCACACGCGAGAATGAACTGCGCTACACCCTGGCCATGCAACGCCAGGCCATCACCGAGGCCGTGTCGCCGATCCTGACCGCCCTGTACCAGGAGCGCGGCTGCGGCCTGTTGCTGGATCGGGAGAGCGTCTTCATGATGAACCCGGCCATGGACCTGACCGACGCTGCCATCCAGCGCCTGAACACGGCCCTGCCGACCCTGTCGTTCAACCGCATGGCGGTTCCGGCCCAGCAGTCGCAACAGCCGGCCGCAGCCAACTAAGGTCCACATGCCCGACGCCCGCTTTTTCGAAACCCTCGCCCCCCTGTCCGTCGCCGAGCTGGCGGCGAAAATCGGAGGCGAGGTCGAGAGGGGCGGGGATCGGATCATAGGTTCCGTCGCGCCCCTGTCCTCTGCGGACGGGGGCGCGATTGCATTTCTGGGCGACCGCAAGTTCGCTGCGGCCTTGTCTGGAACCAAGGCGGGTTGCGTGATCGTGCCGGCTGAGGCCGTCGCTTCCGTGCCGGTCGAGGCCGCCGTCATCGTCTCCCGCACGCCTCAGGCCTCCTGGGCAATGGCTTCGGCCTTGCTGCACCGTCCGGCCACCTTAGACCGAGCCATATTGGGGTCACAGGCGGCCGAGGATGACAGCGTCGTTCTGGAGCCCGGCGTTATTCTGGGAGAGGGCGTCCGTATCGGGCGCGGCACGCGCATCGGCGCCAATACGGTCATCGGTCCCGGCGTACAGATCGGTCGCGACTGTGTGATCGGTTCGAATGTGACCGTCGGATTCGCTCTGATCGGCGATCGGGTGAAGCTTTACGCCGGCGCCCGGATCGGCGAGGCGGGGTTCGGCGCCACGGGGACGGCGGCCGGCGCCATGGACATTCCCCAGCTGGGGCGCGTCATCCTGCAGGACGGGGTGACGGTCGGCGCCAATTCCTGCATCGATCGCGGCGCCTATGACGACACGGTCATCGGCGAGAACACCAAGATAGATAACCTGGTCATGGTGGGCCACAACTGCTTCATTGGGCGCAACAATCTGATGGCCGCCAATACGGGGATTTCGGGCTCGGTGACCAGCGGCGACAACGTCATATTCGGCGGCAAGGCGGGGATCGGGGATCACATCACCATCGGCGAGGGCGCGCGGGTCGCGGCCGGCGCCGGGGTGCTGGCGGACATTCCGGCGGGCGAGACCTGGTCCGGCTATCCGGCCCGTCCGATCCGACAGTTCTTGCGTGAAACCGTCTGGCTCGCCAAACAGGCGTCTTCAAAGAAGGCCCCGAAGGAATCATAGGGATGAGTGAAGACGGCAAGATCGACTACGCCGAGGTGATGCGGCGGCTGCCCCACCGATATCCCTTCCTGCTGGTGGACAAGGCCGAAGACTTCGTGCCCGCGACCTCTATCGTCGGGATCAAGAACGTCACACACAACGAACCCTTCTTCCCTGGACATTTCCCGATCGATCCGGTCATGCCGGGCGTGTTGATCGTCGAGGCCATGGCCCAGACGGGCGCGCTTTTGATGTCCAAGACCCTGGATGTCGCCGTGGCCGACAAGGTCATCATGTTCATGTCCATCGACGGCGTGCGTTTCCGCAAGCCGGCGCGGCCCGGCGACCAACTGCGCATGCAGGTCAAGGTGATCAAGGCGCGCGGCGACGCCTACAAGTTCCGCGGCGAAACCTTCATCGACGGCAAGCTGGCCGCCGAGGCCGAGTTCATGGCCATGGTCGTGACGGTGCCCACGCCGGCGACGGAGCCCGCCGCCTGATGGCCATCCACCCCACCGCCCTGATCGACGCCACCGCGACCCTGGCCGAAGGGGTCGAGGTCGGCCCCTGGTGCACGGTCGGACCGAATGTCTTGCTGGCCGAGGGCGTGCGCCTGGTCAGTCATGTGGTGGTTCAGCAGGATACGACGGTCGGGGCCGGAACGGTGATCCATCCCTTCGCCGTCATCGGCGGTGATCCGCAGCACAACGGCTACAAGGGCGAGCCGGTGAGGCTGGAGATCGGCGAGAACAACCTGATCCGCGAGCACTGCACCTTCAACCGGGGCACACCGCAGGGAGCCGGCGTGACCGTGGTCGGCTCCAACAATCTGTTCATGACGGGCGCGCACATCGGTCACGATTGCGTGGTCGGAAGCAATCTGGTCATGGCCAACAACGCCACCCTCGGGGGCCATGCGCAGATCGGGGACAAGGTTTTCCTGGGCGGCCTTTGCGCCGTGCACCAGAACGGGCGCGTGGGGCAGGGGGCGATCATCGGCGGTCTGGCCGCCGTGACGCGCGACGTCATCCCTTACGGCTCGGCTTGGGGCAATCATGCGCGGCTCCGGGGGCTGAACCTGATCGGCTTGAAGCGCAAGGGCTACGGCAAGGATCAGGTGCGGCGGCTGCTGGCGGCCTATCGCGACCTGTTCGAGGGCGAGGGCGAGGGCGAGTTCGCCGGTCGGATCGACGGCGTGGCCCAGGCCTATGCCGACCTGCCGGAGATCATGGAGATCATCGCCTTCATCCGTGACGGCGGGCGGCGTCCGCTGTGTCTGCCGAACGCGGAATGACCGGCGCCGGAAAGCTGGGCCTGATCGCCGGCGGCGGCGATCTGCCGGCGACCGTGGCGGGACGGTGCGATGCGGAGGGGCGGCCCCTGTTCGTCGTGCGGCTGGCGGGGTTTGCCGACAGCCATCTGACCCGCTGGCCCGGGGCCGAGTTCGGCATGGCTCAGATCGGGGCGATATTGAAAACGCTCAAGGCCGAAGGCTGCACCGCAGTCTGTCTGGCCGGCATCGTCAAAAGGCCTGATTTCAAGCGCTTGAAGCCGGATTTGAAAGGCGCAAGCCTGCTGCCGGGGATCGTCGCCGCAGCGACTCAGGGCGACGACGCCCTGCTGCGGAAGATTCTGGCGATCTTTGAGGCCGAGGGCTTCGCGGTGGAGGGGGCCGACGACATCCTGGGCGGGGAGACGCTGGACGCCGGGCCCTTGGGCGCTGTGACGCCGACGCCGGCTCAGATCGCCGATCTGAAAAAGGCGCTCTATGTCGCAGAAAAGACGGGCGAATTGGACATCGGACAGGGCGCGGTCGTTTGCGACGGGCTGGTCCTCGCCGTGGAGGCCCAGGAGGGGACAGACGCCATGTTGCACCGGGTGGCGGGCCTGCCTGCCGATCTGCGCGGGTCAATAGCGTCTCCGAGGGGGGTTTTGGCCAAGGCGCCGAAGCCGATCCAGGATCTTCGCGTCGATATGCCGGTGGTCGGGCCGCGCACGGTCGAGCTGGCGGCGGCGGCGGGCCTGGCGGGGATCGCCGGGGTGACAGGGCGGCTGATCTTGATCGACCGGCGGGCTATAATGGCGGCGGCGGACCGGCTGGGTCTGTTCGTCTGGGGCGAAGACAGATGAGCCGTCCGTTGAAGATCATGCTGGTGGCGGCGGAAGCCTCGGGCGACGACCTCGGGGCTGGGCTTGCCCAAGCCCTCAGGCGGCGGCTGGGCGAGGCGGTCAGCTTCGTCGGAGTCGGCGGGGCCCGCATGGCGGCTGAGGGCGTCGTCAGCCCGTTCGATATCGCGGAACTGTCTATACTGGGCTGGATCGAGGGCCTGCGCGCGTACGGCATGGTCCGGCGGCGTGTTCAGGAGACGGCCGCCCTGGCGGCGCAAGAACAGCCGGACGCCATCGTGCTGATCGACAGCTGGGGGTTCACCATTCGTGTCGCCGAAGCGATCCGCGCCGCCCGGCCGGACGTGCCGTTGATCAAATACGTCGGGCCTCAGGTGTGGGCGTCCCGGCCGGGGCGGGCCAAGGTCCTGGCGCGGGCGGTGGATCATCTGCTGGCCCTCTACAGCTTCGACGCGCCCTGGTTCGAAAGGGCAGGCCTGCCGACGACCGTCGTCGGGTCTTCGGCCCTTCACGTGGACATGGAGCACGCGGACGGAGCGGCCTTCCGAGCCCGGCGTGGGATCGCGCCTGACGCCAAGTTGCTGCTGATCCTGCCGGGCAGTCGCCCCGCCGAGATCGCCCGAATGACGCCCGTCTATGAAGCGGCGGCCGCACGCCTGAAGGCCCAGAACCCGTCTCTGGAGGTCGCCGTCGTTGCGGCGGGCACCGTGGCCAAGGATGTGATCGGTCGCGTGTCCGCCTGGCCCTTCAGGGTCCATCTGGTCGACGAAGGGGAAAAGTACGACGCCATGAAGGCCGCGACGGCCGCCCTGGCCACCAGCGGCACGGTGTCCACGGAACTGGCGCTTGCTGGGGCGCCGATGGTGATCGCCTACAAGATCGGCGGGCTCAGCTATCAGCTGATGAAGCGGATGGTGACGGCGAAGCACATCACCCTGTTCAACATCGCCGCGGACCAACGGATCGCTCCGGAGTTCATTCAGGGCGAGGCGTCTCCTGAAAAGCTCGCGGACGCTGTGGGACGGTTGCTCGAGAACCCCGAGCTCGCCGCCGATCAGGCGAGGCGACAGACCAAGGCGCTAAATCTGATGGGGCGAGGAGGCGCGAATCCCTCGGAGCTGGCCGCCGACGCGGTCTTGAGCGTGATTGAAGCCAAGCGGCCCGCCTGACCTTAGGGCGGTTGGGCAAAGAAAAACGCCGGGGCTTGCGCCCCGGCGTTTTGCATTTCAGGCCGGCGCCTGTCGATCAGCCGCGCTGCTCGATCGGCACATAGTCGCGCTGGGTCGGGCCCGTGTACAGCTGACGCGGGCGGCCGATCTTCTGCGACGGATCCGCCATCATTTCCTGCCACTGCGAAATCCAGCCCACGGTGCGGGCCAGGGCGAACAGGACGGTGAACATGGTGGTGGGGAAGCCCATCGCCGACAGGGTGATGCCCGAGTAGAAGTCGACGTTCGGGAACAGCTTGCGCGAGGTGAAGTATTCGTCGTTCAGCGCGACCTTTTCCAGCTCCTTGGCGACGACGAACAGCGGGTCGTTCTCGCGGCCCGTGGCGGCCAGGACCTCATAGGCCGACTGCTGCATGACCTTGGCGCGCGGATCGTAGTTCTTGTACACGCGGTGGCCGAAGCCCATCAGCTTGTACTTGCGGTCCTTCACGCCCTGGATGAATTCCGGGATGTTTTCCGGGGTGCCGATCTGCTTCAGCATGGTCAGCGCCTCTTCGTTGGCGCCGCCGTGCGACGGGCCCCATAGGCAGGCGATGCCGGCGGCGATACAGGCGAACGGATTGGCGCCCGACGAACCGGCCAGGCGGACGGTCGAGGTTGAGGCGTTCTGCTCGTGGTCGGCGTGCAGGGTGAAGATGCGGTCCATGGCGCGAACAAGGGCCGGATCGACGTGATAATCCTCGGCCGGCACGGCGAAGCACATGCGCAGGAAGTTCTCGGCATAGGACAGGTCGTTGCGCGGCGACACGAACGGCTGACCGATGTGATACTTGTAGGCGCGGGCCGCGATGGTCGGCATCTTGGCGATCAGGCGGATGGCCGAGATGTCGCGCTGGACCGGATCATGGATGTCCAGGCTGTCGTGATAGAAGGCCGACAGGGCGCCGACGGTGCCGACCATGATCGCCATCGGGTGGGCGTCGCGGCGGAAGCCCTCGAAGAAGCGGTCGAACTGGGCGTGCAGCATCGTGTGCATGGTGATGCTGTTTTCGAACTTTTCGTACTGGGCGGCGGTCGGGAGCTCGCCGTGCAGCAGCAGGTGGCAGACTTCCACGAAGTTCGATTGCGAGGCCAGTTGGTCGATCGGATAGCCGCGGTGCAGCAGGATGCCCTCGTCGCCGTCGATATAGGTCAGGCCCGACTCGCATGCGGCGGTCGAGGTGAAGCCCGGATCGAAGGTGAAAGCGCCCGTTCCGCCATAGAGCTTGCGGATGTCGATAACGTCCGGACCGGTCGAACCCGACAGAACGGGCAGATCGACGCTCTTGCCCTCGAAGGAGAGGGTGGCGGTTTTGGCTTGGTCAGTCATCAATGCCCCTTTGCATTTGGACGTCCGATCGCGGGGAGGCGCCGGGCGCTCTTAGGTTTGTGGTTGATCACTTAGTCTGTTGCAGCGCGTCATCCAAGCGCCCGAGACTTTCGTCGCGCCCGAGAGCGGACAAAGTTCGTGCGATATCGGGTGAAGTTGACCCTGCGGTAAGGGCCGTCCGCATGGGCGGACCGATCTTGCCAAACCCGACCTGTTCGGATTCGGCGAAGCTTTTGAGCTCGGCTTCCAGGGCGAAGACGTCCCAGGACTGGAACAGGGCCAGCCGGTCGCGCAGGCGCGCCAGGCGGTCCAAGGTCTCGCCGGACAGCAGGGCGCGACCCTTGTCGTCAATGTCCAAGGGGCGTGTCTTGAGCACGAACTCGGTCTGGTCGGCCAACTCGAGCACGGTCTTGGCGCGGTCCTTCACGAACGGCATGGCGCGCTGAAGCCGGACCTCGTCGGCTTCGGCCAGAGGCCGGCCGCGGGCGAGGTGGACGTCCAGCGTCAGCTTGGCCAGGCGCTCGTCGTCGGCGAGCCGCAGCCAGTGGGCGTTGACGTGGGCCAGCTTGTCGAAGTCCAGCCGCGCCGGCGCCTTGCCGATGCCGGCCAGATCGAACCATTCGATCGCCTGGGCGTCGCTGAACAGTTCGTCGTCGCCGTGGGCCCAGCCCAGGCGCGCCAGATAGTTGCGCATGGCCTCGGGCAGATAGCCCATCTCCGCATATTCGTGGACGGCCTGGGCGCCGTGCCGCTTCGACAGCTTGGCGCCGTCCGGACCGTGAATCAGCGGGATATGGGCGAAGGTCGGGCGGGGCCAGCCGAGCGCGTCATAGATCAGGCTCTGGCGGGCGGCGTTGTTCAGGTGGTCGTCGCCGCGGATGACATGGGTCACGCCCATGTCGTGGTCATCGACCACCACGGCGAGATTATAGGTCGGCGCCCCGTCCGAGCGCAGCAGGACGAGATCGTCGAGGTCGTCGGTCGACCAGCTGACGGCGCCCTGGACCTCGTCCGCGACGGTGACCGTGGCGGACTGGGGGCGACGGAAGCGGACGACGTGCGGCTGGGCCAGGTCGTCGACGGTCGGGGTGCGGTCGCGCCAGGGCGATTCAAAAGTGCGACGCTCGGCCTTGGCGACGTCGCGCAGACGTCCGGTTTCCTTGGCCGTGGTGAAATCGCGATAGGCGTGGCCGGTCTCCAGCAGTTGATCGACGACTTCGCGATGGCGGTCGGCGCGGCTGAACTGGAAGACCGGCTCCTCGTCGGCGAACAGCTCCAGCCAGCTCAGGCCGTCGAAGATGGCCTGGACGGCTTCCTCGGTCGAGCGTTCGCGATCCGTGTCCTCGACGCGGATCAAGAAACGCCCCGCGTGTCTTTTGGCGTACAGCCAGTTGAACAAGGCGGTTCTCGCCCCGCCGATATGCAGATAGCCTGTCGGCGAGGGGGCGAAGCGGGTGACGACAGTCGAAGAAGGCAAGGTCATGGGGGAAGGGTCCGTAAGCGAGGCCCTTATACGCCCCGAGACGACAAAGCCTACCCCCGGCGCGCGATTGCGGGTCTGGCTGGCTGACGAGGTCAAGGCGCAGGTGTTGAGATGGCGGCTCTGGGCGCCCGTGGCCTTCGGCGGCGGCGCCGCCTGCTATTTCGCCTTGAGGACAGAGCCGAGCCTTTGGCCCCTGGCGTTTGGGGCGGCGGCGGCTATCGCGGCCTGGCTTGCGGCGCGGCGGCGCGGCTGGGGGCGGCGGCTAACCTGGCCGCTGATGATTCTGGCCTGTCTCGCCTGCGGCCTGGCTGCGGCGAAGTTTCGTACCGAACTCGTGGCCGCCCCGATCGCGCCGGCTCTGGTGGAGGGCGTGGTGGTCGAGGCCTGGGTCGTCGATGTCGACAGCCCTGG
>MGLN01000091.1:0-6203 GCA_001796045.1 Caulobacterales bacterium RIFOXYB1_FULL_67_16
ACGCCTTCGGGGACGCCTTCGGCGGCCGCCAGGGCCGGGGCCAGCAGGGCGGACCGCGCCGCGGCTCGGACCTGCGCTACGACCTGGAGATCAGCCTGGAGCAGGCCTATCGCGGCGCCGAGGTCCAGATCGACGTCCCCGCCACCATGACCTGCGAGACCTGCGAGGGTTCGGGGGCCAAGCCGGGCACCAAGCCCGTCACCTGCACCACCTGCAACGGCGCCGGCCGCGTGCGCCAGGCCAACGGCTTCTTCCAGGTCGAGCGGACCTGCCCCCGTTGCCACGGCGCGGGCCAGATGATCGCCGACCCCTGCACGACCTGCCACGGGCACGGCCAGGTGCGGAAGACTCGCACCCTAAACCTGAAGATCCCCGCCGGCGTCGACGACGGTTCGCGCATCCGCCTGACCGGCGAGGGCGACGCCGGCCAGCGCGGCGGCCCGCGCGGCGACCTCTACGTCTTCCTGTCGGTGACGCCGCACGACCTGTTCGAGCGCGACAACCTCGACCTGCTGGTCACCGTGCCCGTGCCGATGACGGTGGCGGCCCTGGGCGGCGAGATCGACGCCCCCTGCTTGGTCTCCGACGCCTGCGACGGCAAGTGCAAGGCCGCCGTCCAGGTGCCCGCCGGCGCCCAGACCGGCAAGACCGTGCGGATCAAGGGCAAGGGCATGCCCCATCTGAACGGCCGCGCGCGCGGCGATCTGGTCGTCGAACTGTTCGTCGAGACCCCCACCGACCTGACCCCCCGTCAGAAGGAATTGCTGCAAGAGCTTGCCCTGTCCTTCGGCGAGGCGCAGAACCCCCGGAACTCCAGCTTCGCCGGCAAGGCGAAGCGTTTCTGGGCCGACATTCTGGGCAGCCAGGATGCGGACGGGTCGAAAGAGAACGCGGCTTGAGCGCCATCTTCCACGCCGGCATTTCCGGCTATCGCGGCCGGATGGGTCGAGCGGTGTCCCAGGTGCTGGACGCCCGCGAGGACGTGGTCGTCGCCGCCCGCTTCGACTGGGGCGAGACCGCCGACATCTCCCTGTGCGACGTGATCATCGACTTCTCCACGCCCGACGCCTCGGTCGCCCTGGCCCAGTCTGCGGCCGCGCGCGGCGGTCCGAGTCTGGTGATCGGCTCGACCGGCTTCACTCCGGAACAGGAGGCCGAGCTGATGAAGGCCGCCGAGAAGATCGCCATCGTCAAGAGCGGCAACTTCTCCCTGGGCGTGAATATCCTGATCGGTCTGGTCCAGCATGCGGCCCAGCGTCTGGACGCCCAGGACTGGGACATCGAGATCACCGAGGCCCACCACCGCCGCAAGGTGGATTCCCCCTCCGGCACCGCCCTGATGCTGGGCGAGGCCGCCGCCGAGGGCCGATTCACCGACCTGGCCGACATCCGCTCCAAACCCTATGACGGGGTCCAGGGCGAACGCGAGAGCGGCAAGATCGGCTTCTCCTCGATCCGCGCCGGCGGCATCGTCGGCGAACATACGGTGCTGTTCGCCTCCGAGGACGAGGTCCTGACCCTCAGCCACTCCGCCATCGACCGCTCCCTGTTCGCCAAGGGCGCGGTCGCCGCCGCCGCCTGGGTTCGCACCCGTCGGCCCGGCCTTTACGACATGCAGGACGTGCTGGGCTTCAGGCAGGCCTAAACCCAGTCCGTCGCCTCAATGCACGACCCGGCGGCGTCCGAAAGCGGTCCCGGTCAGCAGCGACTTGATCAGGAAGAAGATGGCGATGACGATGGCGTAGCCCAGGAACAGGGCCAGGGCCGTCATCCAGAACCCGACGCTCATAAGCGCCGGCAGGGCGAAGTCGCCGCCGTCCAACACCGGCAGGATGGCCAGGACGATCAGATGAACCAAGGTCGCGCCCAGGGCCGTCGAGGCGAGGGAGCGCCAGTCCACCATCAGCAGAGCGGCGATCAGGGCGATGATCAACCCCATCACCTGATTGACGCCGTCGAAGCCGGCGCTGGCGAGACCGGCGATTCCGCTCAGGAAGTCGCCGATCTGATCGATTAGATTTTCCACCTCGTCACTCCTCCGAAAGAAAAAACGAAAAATCGCCCTGGCCAAGCTTGCCGGTTCGTAACGGTTAACGTCGTCCGTGCTTAAAGGCTCCCTCACGCCACACGCGGCCCCTGGAGCTCGCGACGGAGGATCGACGCCAGACCATGACGGGACGCAGCCACGCCGAGGACATCGCCCGGGGCATCGCCCTCCGGATCGCGGCCGCCGGCGCCTTTTCGATCATGACGGCGACGCTGAAACTGGCCTCGTTCGAGGGCGTGGTCGCCGCCGAGATGCTGTTCTACCGCGCCTTCTTCGGCCTGCCGGTCGTTGTGATCTGGGTCCTGACCCAGCCGGGCGGGCTCAAGGGCCTGACGACGCGCCGCCCCTGGGCCCTGTTCGGACGCAGCGCCCTGGGCATCGCCTCCATCCTGTGCCTGTTCCAGACCCTGACCCTGTTGCCCCTGGCCGACGCCACGACGCTCAGCTTCACCTCCCCCATCTTCGCCACCCTGTTGTCCTTCCTGATCCTGAAGGAGGCGGTGGGGCCGCGCCGCTGGGCCGCCGTGGCGGTGGGCTTCGTCGGGGTCATAGTGGTGATGCGGCCCGCCGCCCTGATCTCCGGCGACGCCCAGGCTCTGCCCCTGGCCGGCATCGGCTTCGCCCTGGCCGGCGCCCTGCTGACGGCGGGGGTGACCGTCACCTTGCGCCAGCTGCGCGACACCGAACATGTCGCCGCCATCGTCTTCTGGTTCTTCGCCGCCTCGTCCGTGGTGGGCGCGATCCTGCTGATCTTCGTGGGCAAGATGCACAGCCCCGCCACCTTCGGCCTGCTGATCGGTTCGGGCATAGCCGGCGGCCTGGCCCAGCTGCTGATGACTGCCTCGCTGCGGGCCGCGCCGGTCGCGGTCGTAGCCCCCTTCGACTATCTCCAGATCGTCGGCGCGGTCGTCTTCGGCTGGTGGCTGATGCACGCCACCCCCAGCGCCAACACCCTGGCCGGCGCCGCCCTCATCGCCGCCAGCGGCCTCTACACCGCCTGGCGCGAACACGTCCGCCGCAAGGACGCCCTGATGCAGACGACCGCCCCACCGGTTTAAGAGGGGCGCCACCGCACCGGGCATGGCGCACCCCTGCGGTTTCTCGCCTATGTTGCGCACGGCACAATCGGCTTATTCTGTGCGCATGAGCGAGCCCAAGCAGCTTTCATCCACTCAGCTGCCCCTTTTTGAGGCGGTTTCGCGATCCGCCACGGCGGGGGGATCAGAGAAGCCGAAGTTCAGCAGCTATATCGTCTACGTCGATGAAAGCGGCGATCACAGCATGGTCACAGTGGACGAAGCCTATCCGGTCTTCGTCCTTTCGTTCTGCATCTTTCATAAGGCCTACTACGCCCGGTCCGTCGTTACAGCGCTTGAGTCATTCAAGTTCGCGCAGTTCGGGCATGACATCGTCATCCTCCACGAGCGGGACATTCGCAAAGAGACGGGTCAGTTTCGCTTCTCGAACGCGCAGGAAAAGAGTCGTTTCATCGGCGCGCTAACCAAGATCATCGAGGCCGGCAAGTTTGTTCTCATCGCCTCTGTCATCGACAAGCGCCGTACGCACAGTTCGGGGGAAACGGCCGAAAATCCGTACCACGTCGCCCTCAAATTTTGCTTGGAGCAGTTGAGGGAATTTCTGGCGGAGAAGGAGCAACTTGATGTGACGACACACGTCGTGGTCGAATGTCGGGGAAAGAGGGAGGACGCTGAACTGGAGCTGGAGTTCAGGCGAATCTGCAGCGGCGCGAACAGGTTTTCTGCGATTTTGCCGTTTACAGTCATCTTCGCGGACAAGAAGGCCAACTCGTCGGGCCTTCAACTCGCCGACCTCGTGGCCCGGCCGATCGGCCTGAGCGTAGCCCGCCTCGAACAATCCAACCGCGCCTTCGCTATTCTACGAGAAAAATTCTTCTGCCGGGGCGGCAGGATTCAGGCGGGCAAAGACTACGAAGGGGTGGGCTATTTGGTCTATCCAGAGGCCCAAAAAGCGAAAGGCCCCGGTGAACCCACCGAGGCCGTAGCGCCGACCGGGAACCCCCAATCCACTTGACTCAATAGATAGACTGTGAGCAGCCAAATTGCAATGAGATTCGGCCAGTTCCGGTCAAGCGGCTGACGCGCTCTTTGGATCTACCGCCCCGTCGACCCGAACCCGCCCGTCCCGCGCGCCGTCTCGTCCAGTTCCTCGACCTCGATCCAGTCGGCGCGTTCGTGCCGGGCGATCACCAGCTGGGCGATGCGTTCGCCGCGCCGGATGACGAAGGGCTCGGCGCCGATATTGGCCAGGATCACGCCGCACTCGCCGCGATAGTCGCTGTCGATCGTGCCCGGCGCATTGGGGCAGATGATCCCGTGCTTCAGCGCCAGACCCGAGCGCGCCCGCACCTGGGCCTCAAACCCAAGCGGCAGGGCGATCTTCAGGCCCGTGGGCACCAGGGCGCGCTGGCCCGGCGCCAGGGTCATGGGCTGATCCTCGGGCACGGCGGCGCGCAGGTCCATGCCCGCAGACCCGGCTGTCTCATAGGCCGGCAGGGGCAGGCCCTCGGCGTGGGGCAGGCGCAGGATCTGGACGGCGACGGACTGGGTCATTCTGAACTCTTGAAATGGTCGGCGATACGGGCGGCGATCGCCCGGGCGATGGCGGATTTGGACTGGCGCGGCCAGGCCTCGGTCCTGTCGGCGGTGACCAGCAGCACGGCGTTGCCGTCCGAGCCGAAGACGTCGTCGGACACGTCGTTGCCGATGATCCAGTCGCAGCCCTTCCTCGACAGCTTGGCCCGGGCGTTGGCCTCCAGGTCCGTGGTCTCGGCCGCGAAGCCGATCACCAGGCTCGGCCGGTTCGGACCCGGGGCGGCGATCCCGGCCAGGATGTCGGGGTTTTCGATCAGGGCCAGGGTCGGCGGGCCGCCCGGCCCCTTCTTGATCTTGCCCCCGGCGATGGTGTCCACGCGCCAGTCGGCCACGGCCGCCGACAGCACGGCGATGTCGGCGGGCAAGGCGGCTTGGGTCGCCGCCTGCATCTCAAGCGCGCTCTCGACGTCGACCCGGGTCACGCCCGTCGGCGCGGCCAGGGCCGTGGGCCCGGACACCAGGGTCACCTCGGCGCCCAGTTCGGCCAGGGCGGCGGCGATGGCGTAGCCCTGTTTGCCACTGGAGCGATTGGTCAGGCCCCGCACTGGGTCGATCGGCTCGAAGGTCGGTCCGGCCGTGACGACGGCGCGCCGGCCCGCCAGGGGCCGCCCGGCCACGCCGGCCAGCAGGCCCTCAATCGCCTCCAGGATCGCCGCCGGCTCGGCCATACGGCCCGGCCCGTATTCGCCGCAGGCCATCTCGCCCTCGTCCGGCCCGACCACCGCCACCCCGTGGAAGCCGGGGAAGGCTTTCAGCCGCTCCATATTGGCCTGGACCGCTGGATGGTCCCACATCCGCACATTCATCGCCGGGGCCAGCAGCACGCGCTTGTCGGTCGCGATCAATGTGGTCGAGGCCAGGTCGTCGGCCAGGCCGTTCGCCGCCTTGGCGATCAGGCCCGCCGTCGCCGGGGCCACCACCAACAGATCGGCCCAGCGCGACAGCTCGATATGACCCATGCTGGTCTCGTCGTCGGGGTGGAACAGGCCCGACCGCACCGGATGGCCGCTCAGCGCCGCCAGCGACAGGGGGGTGACGAACTCGGCCCCGGATTCGGTCAGGATCACCCGCGTCTCGCCGCCCGCCTTGGCGATCAGCCGCACCAGCTCCAGCGCCTTGTAGGCCGCGATGCCGCCGCCGACGATCAGCAGGATTTTTCGGTTCGTCA
Organism: Caulobacterales bacterium RIFOXYB1_FULL_67_16; assembly: GCA_001796045.1. Classification (GTDB taxonomy): domain Bacteria; phylum Pseudomonadota; class Alphaproteobacteria; order Caulobacterales; family Caulobacteraceae; genus Brevundimonas. The sequence goes on from MGLN01000091.1 coordinate 5,849, forward strand.
GGGAGCGGTTGTCCATCACCTCGGTCTAGCCGCCTGCAGTGACGCCGTCGAGACGAAGAAAAAGAACATTGCAGGAACATAACGGTTGTGCTTTCATCATCTCAGGCGGGTATTCACCGAGGGGCGAAGATGAGGGCGAGGCAAGGACGAACGAGAATCGCGGCGGCGGCGGGACTTATCGCCGGCGGGATGGCGATCCTGGCGTTGGGGGGCTGCGATAACGCCTCGGCGGTGCAGACGCGGGATCGGACGGCGGAGGCGCCGGCGGCCCTGGCGATGACGGCGATGGAAACGGAGACCGTCGGACGGTCGTCCGACCAGGCCAAGCCGGTTCTGACAACGGGCCGGCGCGAGA
>MGLN01000091.1:6226-10402 GCA_001796045.1 Caulobacterales bacterium RIFOXYB1_FULL_67_16
CTCTATGCGCGCAACGGCGCCGACTTCGGCGCGACCTCGGCCGAGGACTATCTGGACAAGGTCACGACCTTCACCGCCCGGCCGCCGCGCGACGCCGAGACGGTGAAACGGCCCAACGGGGACGTCCTGATCTATCAGGCCTCGACCAACACCTTCGCCGTGGCCGCGCGCGACGGCACGCCCCGCACCATGTTCAAGCCGACCACCGGCGCCGCCTACTGGGCCGAACAGAAGAGCGCGGCCCCGACCTTCGGCCAGAGGCGGCAATCGACGCAGGACGACGGCTGATATAGAGGGCGGGGTCCGACCGATGTTCTGGAGCCCCTGATGTCCGAAGCCCCCTCCGGCGACGCGCCCCTGCTGAAGACCGCCCTGATCTATGATTTCGACGGCACCCTGGCGCGCGGCAATATGCAGGAGGTCAGCTTCATCCCCTCGGTGGGCATGGACATCGGCGCCTTCTGGGGCGAGGCGGAGCGCCTGACCCAGGAGGCCGACGGCGACGGAATCCTGATGTATATGCAACTGATGCTCCACCATGCGCGCCAGAACGGAGCGCCGGTGACGCGCGACACCCTGCGTCGGCATGGCGAGGCGGTGGCCCTGTTCGAAGGTCTGAAGGATCTCAGTTGGTTCGACCGGATGAACGCCTTCGGGGCGCGCTACGGGCTGGAGATCGAACACTATATCGTCTCGGCCGGGCTGGAGGAGATGATCGACGGCACGCCGATCCGCCCTGCCCTGACCCACGTCTTCGCCTCCCACTATGTCTATGACGACAAGGGCGAGGCCGCCTGGCCCGCTGTCGGCGTCAACTACACCACCAAGACCCAGTACCTCTTCCGCATCAACAAGGGGGTGAAGAACCACTGGGAGCACGAGCGGATCAACCATTTCATCCCTGACGACCAGCGGCCGGTGCCGTTCGAACGGATGATCTTCATCGGCGACGGCGACACAGACGTGCCGACCATGAAGATGATGCACACCAAGGGCGGCTTCTCGATCGCCGTCTACGACCCCCGCTCGAACGAGAAGGACCAGAAGAAGGTCTATTCCTTGATCTCCGAGGACCGGGTCAATTTCGTCGCCGCCGCCGACTATCGCGAGGGCTCGGCCCTGGACCTGATCGTCAAGGGCCTGATCGGCCGCATCGCCATCAACGCCGGCGCCATGCCGGCGGGCATGTAGGCGTCAGCGGCCCCCAGCCCTCAGCCAGGCGTCGCGCGCCGCGACCAGCCGCGCCGGCGCCAGGCCGCGCAGGGATTTGGCGCCGGTCTGTTTCAGCCCCGCCTCCTGCCCCTTCTGCCAGACCAGGGTCGCCGGATAGGCCACGGCCTCGGCCACATCGACCACCACCACCTCGGACGGCAGGGCTGCGCCCCGGTCCAGCCTCACCCGCATGCCGCCGGCGGACAGGTCCACGATCAGGCAGGCGGTCTCCACCCCGGGTGCGCAGACCACGCCCTTGGCGTTCACGGACCTTCGCGCTTCGCCGCGCCGATCAGCCGCAGAGGCGGGCTTGGATCCAAACATGCTCAGAGCCTCGCGGTACACATCGGCGATACTGGGGCGATACTGCGGCGGCGACCGCAACATCGCCAGACCTCTTGTTGCGCCGGTAGCGGAGTTCGCGTCCCTCAGGAAGGGGCCTGAAGCCCCGCCTTCCACAACAGCCCCCCGGCCCGCTCGACCAGGACGGGCACGCCCCACTCGCGGGCCGTGGCGACCGCCTCGTTCAGGATCAGGTTCAGGTGAAGCGGCTCGGGCCCGCCCAGGCGCTGACGCGCCAGCGCCAGTTCGGCCAGACCGATCTGGTCGGCCGCCCAGTCGAGCGGATCGGCGCCGGCCAGGCGGCGGCGCATCCGGTCCTCCAGCAGGTCCAGCCCGGCCAGATCGCGCACCGCCTCGGCCAGGGCGATCTCGCGACACACCCGCCGCTCGCGCACCAGGGCGCCCACGATCAGACCGCGGCCGTGGGTCAGGGTTTCCGCCTGGTTCAGCAGCATCAGGGGCGTGGGTTCGTCGGCGGCGCGCAGCACCTGGATCACGGCCCAGTCCAGAGGGCTGTGGTCCGGCGTAAACTGGTCGGCCGCCGCGTCGAACATCATCCGTCCCTGGGCCTGGGCCTCGGCGTGGCCGGCCACGGCGGCCAGGGCCGAAAGCCCGGCCCCGCACAGGGCCAGGGCGCGGGCCCGCGTCAGGGGGCGATAGTCGGGCGAGGCGGCCTCGACCAGAACGCCCAAATCCCGGCCGGCCTGATCCAGCAGGCGGGCGTCGCGCTTGATCACCCCGGCCTCCAGCGCCAGACCGGCCCGGTCCAGCCGCAGCTCGACATCGTTCTGACCGGCCTCGTGCTGGGCCATGTCCATCAGGGCGGCGGCGTCCATCAGGGCGGCGGCCTCGCCCGACAGCCGCGCCTTGCGCGCGTTCAGCCGGGCATGGACGGACGACAGCTCGGCCGCGACCCCCGACCGACGACCGGCGGCCTGGGCCTCGTCCGCCGCCTCCGCCAGGACGTCCAGGGCCTGGTCCAGTCGCGCGGGATCGCCGCACAGGTCGAACCTCAGCATCAGAACCAGGGCCTTGTCGACGGCGGCGCGCGCGGTCTGGGCCTCGCCTCGGGCCGTGCGCCGGAGGCTGTCGGCGCAGCGCTCCGCCCGGTCCAGACTGTCCGGCGCCCCGCTGCGCCGGGCGTGTTCGCGCCACAGGGCGGCGGCGCGGCGTTCGGTCTCGAAGGGGCGGGCGCAGGAGACGCGGCCCGCGTCGATGCTTTCCCGGCGCGCCTCGGCAGCCAGCAGATCGGCGCCGATCAGCTCGACCCAGCCCAGATCCTCGCTCTCGCGCGCCTGGGAGAACAGTTTGCGAAGATCGCGGCCGAACTCGAACATACTCTGGACGCCTCTAAATCCCGGTTCGGGACGGCCGATGCGTCCCTTGGGGGTTCCACTGCAAACGCGACGCCGTCATGCGGGTTCAGCCTGGCCTTAAGGATGTTCAGTTCAGATCGGGCGTCTTCTGCAGACAGCGTTGCAGCCCCGCCTCGGCGGCGGGGGCGTCGGCGTTCAGCCGTCTGACCGCCTCGATCCGGGCCCGGGTCTGGTCGGCCTCGGCGGCCGAGGGCGACTTGCCCGCGGCGGTCCCCGCCCGCATGGCGGCCAGCGACCAGAACAGGGCGGCGTCGTACAGGCGGCGCCCCCGCGCGCTCTCTCCGCCCTCGAGCTCGGACGCGGCCTGGGTCAGGCCGGCGCAACGCACCGACTCCTCATAGGAGACGAGACCGGCCCCCTGGCCGGAACCGGGGGCGGCCTGGATCATCAGGCCGGCGAGGGTCAGGACGACCAACATCAGGGGCTCCATCGACGTCCCTCGGACGCGAGCCCCATCTGATCACGTTCGCGCGGCGGCGAGAAGGTCGAACCGCAGCCGGAATTGGACGGGGCTGCGAATAACTGCCGTTTAACGGGAAAACCTGTATGCTGCTGTGCAGCAAAGGGCCGGGACGCTCGTTCGGGCCCTCACCGCACTGGATCGCCATGTTGTACGCGCTTCACGAGTTCGCCTACCAGTCGGCTCTTCCCTTCCGCGTCGGGGCCCAGATGGCCCGGCGCTTCTGGTCCTCGCCGCTGAACCCCGCCGCCGACACCGCGCTGGGCCGCACCGCCTACGCCTCCGCCGAACTGTTCGAGAGCGTCACCCGGCGTTACGGCAAGCCCGACTGGCGGCTGGAGACGATCCAGATCGGCGGCAAGTCCGTCCGCACCGTCGAACAGGTGATCTGGCAGAGCCCCTGGTGCCGCCTGGTTCGGTTCGCCCGCAACATCGGCGATCTGAAGCGCGCCGGAAAGCCGGCTTCCGGTCCCGGCGTCCTGGTCGTCGCCCCCCTGTCGGGCCATTACGCCACCCTGCTGCGCGGCACGGTCGAGGCGTTTCTCCAGGACCACGACGTCTATGTCACCGACTGGATCAACGCCCGTCAGGTCCCGGTGCTGGAGGGGCGGTTCGACTTCTTCGACTATATCGATCACGTCCGGCGCATGCTGGCCGAGATCGGCGGCCGAGCCCATGTGGTCGGGGTCTGCCAGCCCGGCCCGCCCGTCCTGGCGGCCTGCGCCGTCATGGCCGAAGACGGCGACGACAACCGCCCCGCCTCCATGACCTTCATGGGCTCGCCCA
>MGLN01000091.1:10524-10834 GCA_001796045.1 Caulobacterales bacterium RIFOXYB1_FULL_67_16
ACGAAGAGCGCCACCGCGACGCCCACTGGGACTATTTCAACAGCCTCATCGCCGGCGACGGCGATGGGGTCGAGAAGCACGAGGAATTCTACGACGAGTATCTGTCGGTCCTGGATCTGACCGAGGAATTTTACCTCCAGACCATCGACATCGTCTTCCAGCAGCACCTGCTGGCGCGCGGCCTGTTGGAGCATCGCGGCCGCAGGGTCGATCTGACCAAGATCGCCGACATCGGCCTGATGACGGTCGAGGGCGAAAAGGACGACATCTCCGGCGTCGGCCAGACCCAGGCGGCGCACGGCCTTTGCCC
>MGLN01000091.1:10881-10949 GCA_001796045.1 Caulobacterales bacterium RIFOXYB1_FULL_67_16
CCGTCCTGGCGGCCTGCGCCGTCATGGCCGAAGACGGCGACGACAACCGCCCCGCCTCCATGACCTTC
>MGLN01000092.1:0-2813 GCA_001796045.1 Caulobacterales bacterium RIFOXYB1_FULL_67_16
CGTCCTCGCCGCGCGAGATCATGCCGATGTCCGGCACGCCGGCGACCTCGGTGATGAAGCGGACGCAACGGGTGCACTGGCGTCCTCGCCGCGCGAGATCATGCCGATGTCCGGCACGCCGGCGACCTCGGTGATGAAGCGGACGCAACGGGTGCACTGGATGCACCGCGTCATGAAGGTCTTGATCGTCGGCCCCATGTTCTTTTCTTCGACCGCGCGCTTGTTCTCGGCGTAGCGAGAACCATCGCGGCCATAGGCCATGGACTGGTCCTGCAGGTCGCACTCGCCGCCCTGGTCGCAGATCGGGCAGTCCAGCGGGTGGTTGATGAGCAGGAACTCCATCACGCCTTCGCGGGCCTTCTTCACCATCGGGGTGTCGGTGAAGATCTCCTGGCCGTCGGCGGCCGGAAGCGCGCACGAAGCCTGGGGCTTCGGCGGTCCGGGCTTCACCTCGACCAGGCACATGCGGCAGTTGCCGGCGATGGACAGGCGTTCGTGGTAGCAGAAGCGCGGGATTTCCTGCCCCGCGCGCTCGGCGACCTGGAGCACGGTCATCCCGGGCTCGAACTCAACTTCGACGCCGTTGACCTTGGCGATAGGCATTATTCTCGAACTCCGCCGTAAGGGCTGTCTACCAGGGTCAGACGCGTCTCGACCCGTTCGATTCTTTGATCCAGGCGATCCAGGCGACGGTTCACGCCTGCAAGCCCCTCCTCCACATGGGTCATGCGGACCTTCAGGTCGTGCACGTCCTCGCCGAGGCGATCCATCTTGGTTTCCATCGTCGTCAACCGACCTTCGACGCGACGCAGGATCTGAAGCACGAGGTTGTCGGGCTCTTCCGCCATCACCGCGCCTCCTCTTCTGCGGGAACGGCCAGTTCGGCCTGTTCCGTCGTCCCGTCCGGCAGGGTCTGGGTCACGGTGATCGCCTGGGCGTCCATGACGTAACGGACCACAGGATCGTCCGACTGGTTCATCCAGCGCACCAGGGTGGGATCGGGGAGATCGAGCGGTTTCCACACGATCAGGTCTTTCTCGACACGACAGTCGGCGCGCATCCGCCCGCCGTCGACCGGGGCGCGCCACGAGGCGTGAACCACCCCGCTGTCGACGCCGTCGACGTCGATCGCCGCCGGCGGCTGGCCGTGGATGGCCGCCAAGCCGGCGCGGCAGACGCGGCGCAGATCGGCCGCGCTCAGAACCTCGGGCGCCGTCTTCACGGCGTCGGAGGGCTGGGCCGCAGCCGCGACCTTTTCCGCAGGCGTGGGCGCAGCCTCGCGCTCGCCGCAAGCGGCGAGAGCCAAGGCTCCGATCACGATGGCGGGCGAAAGGCGCATCCCTACTCCGCAGCGATCGCGTGGCCGGCGAAGTTCGCGCGGCGGCTGCGGTAGTCGGCGATCCGGTCTTCGATCTCATGGCGGAAGTGACGGATCAGGCCCTGAACCGGCCAGGCGGCCGCGTCGCCCAGGGCGCAGATGGTGTGGCCCTCAACCTGACCGGCGACGTCTAGCAGCAGGTCGATTTCCGACGGATCGGCTTCGCCCACGGCCATCCGCTCCAGCACGCGCCACATCCAGCCGGTGCCCTCGCGGCACGGCGTGCACTGGCCGCAGCTCTCGTGCTTGAAGAAGTAGCTGATGCGGGCGATCGCCTTCACGATGTCGGTGGACTCGTCCATCACGGTCACGCCGGCGGTGCCCAGCGACGAGCGAACCTCGCGCATGGAGTCGAAGTCCATCAGCACGGTTTCCGCCTGTTCGCGCGTGATGACCGGGCAGGAGGCGCCGCCGGGGATGATGGCCTTCAGATTGCCCCAGCCGCCGCGAACGCCGCCGCCGTGCTCTTCGATCAGCTGGCGCAGCGGGATCGACATGGTCTCTTCGACGACGCAGGGCGTGTTCACATGGCCCGACAGCGACATCAGCTTGGTGCCGGTGTTGTTCGGACGGCCGAAGCTGGCGAACCAGTCCGCGCCGCGGCGCAGGATGGTGCCGACGACGGCGATCGACTCGACGTTGTTCACCGTGGTCGGGCAGCCGTACAGGCCCGCGCCGGCGGGGAACGGCGGCTTCAGACGGGGCTGGCCCTTCTTGCCTTCCAGGGATTCCAGCAGGGCGGTCTCTTCACCGCAGATGTAAGCGCCGCCGCCGTGGTGGATATAGACGTCGAAGTCCCAGCCGTGGACATTGTCCTTGCCGATCAGCTTGGCCTCATAGGCCTGTTTGACCGCCGCCTCCATCCGCTCGCGCTCGAGCACATATTCGCCGCGCAGATAGATGTAGCAGGCGTGGGCCTGCATGGCGAAGCTGGCGATCAGGCAGCCTTCGATCAGCAGATGCGGATCGTGGCGCATGATCTCCCGGTCCTTGCAGGTCGCGGGCTCGGATTCGTCGGCGTTGACGACCAGGTAGTGGGGACGATCCTTCACTTCCTTGGGCATGAAGGACCACTTCAGACCGGTCGAGAAACCGGCGCCGCCACGGCCGCGCAGGCCGGACGCCTTGACGTTGTTGATGATCCAGTCGCGGCCAAGGTCCAGCATGTCCTTGGTGGCGTTCCAGGCGCCGCGGTTCTTCGCCCCGTCCAGCGTCCAGTCGTGGAAGCCGTACAGATTGGTGAAGATCCGGTCCTTGTCTTCGAGAATGCCGACCATCAGGCTGCTCCTCCGTCTACGCCGACGGGGGGGACCGAGAGCGGACTGGCGTTCGAGGCCGAGATCGCGTTGGCCGGGCGGCGGCTGACGCGGTTCAGGGCTGGGTTTGTTACGCGGTTCGGAAGCATCAGCAGGACCGGGTGAAGGCGTAGAGGGAG
>MGLN01000092.1:2858-2932 GCA_001796045.1 Caulobacterales bacterium RIFOXYB1_FULL_67_16
ATACGGGCCCGGCGCTCAGCGACAGACTGGCCGCGCCGGCCAGATTGACCAGCAGTCGACCTGTCCCGGCGGGG
>MGLN01000092.1:2942-11995 GCA_001796045.1 Caulobacterales bacterium RIFOXYB1_FULL_67_16
CTCGGCCGCGCTTGGGCGCGCGGCGCCCTGCCCGTTTCTGATCCATCGACATGGCGCCCCCCGGCACGCTGCATCGAGTTCATGGAACCATAATAGATCGACGCCGTCATGACGACGCGCCTTCCAGCTCGCGCATCCGGCGCTTGTGGTGCCGCGTGCGGGTGTAGACGGCGCCTATGACGCAGACCCAGCCCAGCCCCAGCATGACGTAGGAGGCGGTGAAGGCCCACTCGCCCAGGCCCGCCGTACCCTGGCGGGTCATCAAGATCAGCACGGCGGCCCCGACCACGAGCGCGAGCCCGCCCGCGCGCAGGGGGCGCGCGACCTGGCGCAGCTCCTTGCGGTAGGCGGCGCGGCCTTCGTCGCTGTCGAGGTCAGGCGCAGGCATCAGGCCGGGGCCTTCTCGGCCGGGGCCGGATCGCTGTTCGGCAGTTTCAGGATCGGCTGGGCGGCCGAACCGTCATAGAGGGCGGGGTCCAGCAGGGTCTTGGCCCCGCCGTCCGGCGCCGCATTGTGGCGCCCGATGTAGGAGCCCGGCTTGGGGGTCTTGCCGGCGGCGAAGTCGTCGATGATCTGGCCGATCGTCTCGGGCGTCAGGTCTTCGAAATAATAGTCGTTGATCTGGGCCATGGGCGCGTTGGAGCAGGCGCCCAGGCATTCGACTTCCTGCCAAGTGAAGCGGCCATCGGCGGACAGATGATCCTTGGGACCGATCTTCTCCTTGCAGACCTTCATCAGGTCATTGGCGCCGCGCAGCATGCACGGGGTGGTGCCGCAGACCTGGATCAGGGCGGTCTTGCCGACCGGCTCCAGCATGAACATGGTGTAGAAGGTCGCGACCTCCATCACCCGGATGAAGGGCATGCCCAGCAGTTCGCCGACCGCGCGAATGGCGGGTTCGGAGACCCAGCCTTCCTGCTTTTGCACCAGCCACAGGATCGGGATCACCGCCGACTGGCGACGGTTTTCCGGATATTTCTTGATCCACCATTCGGCCTTTGCCTTGGTGTCCTTCGAGAAGGCGAACGAGGCCGGTTGTTCCTTGGCGAGACGACGAACGCTCATCGGTCCACTTCTCCGAAAACGATGTCGAGCGAGCCCAGGATGGCGGAGACGTCGGCCAGCTGGTGGCCGCGGTTCATCCAATCCATCGCCTGCAGGTGACGGAAGCCCGGCGCCGAGATCTTGACGCGATACGGTTTGTTGGTGCCGTCCGACACCAGATAGATGCCGAACTCGCCCTTGGGCGCCTCGACGGCCGCATAGACCTCGCCTTCCGGCGTCTTGAAGCCTTCGGTGTACAGCTTGAAGTGATGGATCAGGGATTCCATCGACCGCTTCATCTCGCCGCGACGCGGGGGAACGATCTTGTTGTCCTCCAGCATCACCGGCTCGCCGGGGCAGTTGCGCAGCTTGTGGATGCACTGCTCCATGATCCGCACCGACTGCTTCATCTCCTCGATGCGGCAGAGGTAGCGGTCCCAGCAGTCGCCGTTCTTGCCCACCGGAATGTCGAATTCCATCTCGGCGTAGCACTCGTAGGGCTGCGACTTGCGCAGGTCCCAGGCGATGTCAGAGCCGCGCAGCATCACGCCGGTGAAGCCCCAGGCCAGGGCCTGTTCCTTGGACACCACGCCGATGTCTACGTTGCGCTGCTTGAAGATGCGGTTCTCGGTGACCAGGCTCTCGATGTCGGCCAGGGCCTTGGGGAACTCCAGGCACCAGCGACCGATGTCGTCGATCAGGTCCATCGGCAGGTCCTGGTGGACGCCGCCGGGGCGGAAATAGTTGGCGTGGAGACGCGCCCCGCTGGCGCGCTCGTAGAAGACCATCAGCTTCTCGCGCTCTTCGTGACCCCACAGCGGGGGCGTCAGGGCGCCGACGTCCATGGCCTGCATGGTCGCGTTCAGCAGGTGGTTCCCGATCCGGCCGATCTCCGAATAGAGGACGCGGATCAGCTGGGCCCGGTACGGAACCTCGATGCCCAGCAGCTTCTCGATGGCCAGGCAGAAGGCGTGCTCCTGGTTCATCGGCGCCACATAGTCGAGCCGGTCCAGATAGGGCACGTTCTGCAGATAGGTGCGGGCTTCCATCAGCTTTTCGGTGCCGCGGTGCAGCAGGCCGATGTGCGGATCGACGCGTTCGACGATCTCGCCGTCCAGCTCCAGCACCAGACGCAGCACGCCGTGTGCGGCCGGGTGTTGCGGGCCGAAGTTGATGGTGAACTTCCGGTCGTCCATCGCCTTGGCGTGGTCGGTGCGGTGATCCACCGGCATATCCTCGAAGGGATCGACGGCGCCGTTGGCGGGCGCGGTTACGGGGGCTCCGTCAGCCATCAGCCCTTCACTCCTGCCTTTTCGTCGCCGGGAAGCACGGGCGCCGGATAGTCGGCCCCTTCCCACGGCGACAGGAAGTCGAACGTCCGGAATTCCTGGGTCAGCTTGACCGGCTCATAGACGACCCGCTTCTGCTCTTCGTCGTAACGGACCTCGACATAGCCCGTCATCGGGAAGTCCTTGCGCAGCGGATGGCCCTCGAAGCCGTAGTCCGTCAGCAGGCGGCGCATGTCGGGGTGGCCCGAGAAGATCACGCCGTACATGTCATAGGCTTCGCGCTCGAACCAGCCGGCCGACGGATAGACCTCGGATACGGTCGGAACGGGCTGGACCTCGTCGGTCGAGACCTTGACGCGAACCCGCGCGTTCCGGGTCAGCGACAGCAGATGATAGACCACCTCGAACCGCTCCTCGCGGTCGGGATAGTCGGCGCCGCAGACATCCAGCAGCTGCTGGAAGCCGAAACGGTCGCGCAGCCCGGTCATGACCTCGACGATCCGCTCACGCGGGGCGACCAGGGTCAGTTCGCCGAACGCCACCTGGGCCTCGACGCCCAAGGCGCCGACCAGCTCGGCGCCCATCGGCGTCAGCGCGGCCTCGAACTGGGCCTGAACAGCCAGCGAGCTCATCGGTCGATGGTCCCCGTGCGACGGATCTTCTTCTGCAGCTGCAGCAGGCCGTACAGCAGCGCCTCCGCCGTCGGCGGGCACCCCGGCACATAGACATCCACCGGCACGACCCGGTCGCAGCCGCGAACAACGCTGTAGCTGTAGTGGTAGTAGCCCCCGCCGTTGGCGCAGCTGCCCATGGACACGACGTAGCGCGGGTCGGGCATCTGATCGTAGACCTTGCGGATGGCCGGAGCCATCTTGTTGGTCAGGGTGCCTGCGACGATCATCAGGTCCGAGTGACGCGGGCTGCCGCGCGGGGCCATGCCGAAGCGTTCGACGTCGAAGCGCGGCATCGACATCTGGATCATTTCGACGGCGCAGCAGGCCAGGCCGAAGGTCATCCACATCAGCGAGCCGGTGCGCGCCCAGGTGATGACGTCGTCGAGCGAAGCGGTGAGGAAGCCGCGCTCGCCCAGTTCGGTGTTCACGACCTCGAAGAACTTGTCGTGGACCTTGGGGTCATAGCCCTCGACCGCCGAGCGGGCGGCGGAGTTGGCGGGGACCATTGCGCCGGGAAGCGGCGACGAAGGCGCGACTATTCCCATTCCAGGGCTCCCTTCTTCCATTCATAGATGAAGCCGATGGTCAGGACGCCGAGGAAGACCATCATCGACCAGAAGGCGAAGATCATTCCGGCTTGCGACAGATCGAACATCGACACCGCCCACGGGAAGAGGAAGGCGACTTCCAGGTCGAAGATGATGAAGAGGATCGACACCAGATAGAAGCGGACGTCGAACTTCATGCGCGCGTCGTCGAAGGCATTGAACCCGCATTCGTAGGCGGACAGCTTCTCGGAGTCCGGGCTCTTGGGCGCCAGCAGCATGGGCAGGGCGATGAAGAGCACGCCGATGAAGGCGGCGATGCCGGCGAAGATCAGGACCGGCAGATATTCGAGCAGAAATGCGTTCATTCAAAGAACCTCGGCCGCCGGGGAGAGGCGGGATTCGGCGCTTCTTAGACCCAACCTTCGCCCGGTTCAAACCCCTGCGGCGATTGGTTTTTTGTTGAGAACGGATCGCAAATCACGAGGCCATATGTCGCAGCCGCAGCGCTTGCGGTTTTCGCCGCCGACCGGCCGTATTCGCGTCCCGAAACCGTAACCGAAAGTCATCTCCATGGGCCTGGGCAGCCGTTTTCTGAATGCGGTCGAAAAAGCCGGAAATCGCCTGCCCGATCCGGTGTTTCTGTTTCTCTGGCTGATCGGCGGCCTGATCCTGCTCAGCCTGGTGGGAGCCGGGCTGGGCTGGTCGGCCGTCAATCCCGTGACCGGAGACAGACTGGTGGCGCAAAGCCTGTTGTCGCCGGAGAATCTGGAGCAGCTGATCATCGGCATGCCTCGGACCCTGGCCGACTTCCCACCGCTGGGGATCGTCATCACCATCATCTACGGGGCCTCTGTCGCGGAAAGGACCGGCCTGTTCGCCACGGCGATTCGCGGCGCCCTTTTGAACGCGCCGCGCGCCATACTGACGCCGGTGGTGGTGATCACGGGCATGGTGTCCCATCACGCCTCGGACGCCTCCTATGTGGTGGTGATACCGCTGGCGGCGGTGATCTTCGCCGCAGCGGGTCGTCACCCCCTGGCCGGACTCGCGGCCGGCTTCGCCGCCGTATCAGGCGGTTATGCGGGCAATCTGTTTCCCGGCGCCAGCGACGCCCTGATCCTGGGGATCACCGAGCCGGCGGCGCATCTGATCGACCCGTCCTATTCGGTGAATATCGCCGGCAACTGGTTCTTCATTGTCGGGGTGGTGGTCGTCTTCACTCCCATCGTCTGGTTCCTGACCGACCGCGTGATCGAACCGCGGCTGGGGCGCTGGATTCCGACAGACGGGGTCGCGGCGCCGGCCGAGTCGGAACGCCAGCCGCTGACGGCCGCAGAGAAGCGGGGTCTGGCCTGGGCGGGGCTGGCGCTCCTGGGGATGATCGGTCTGTGGAGCCTGATCAGCCTCTTGCCCGGCTCGCCTTTCGTGGATCCCGAGGCCGCGACGGAGCAGAGGTTCAATCCGCTGTTCCGTTCGCTGGTGGCCTTCTTCGCCGTGACCTTCTTCGTCATGGGCGGGGCCTATGGGGCGGGATCGGGCTCGATCCAGTCGCATCGGGATCTGGTGCGGATGATGCGCGACGGGATCGCCCAGCTGGCGCCCTATATCGTCCTGGCCTTCTTCGCCGCCCATTTCGTGGCCATGTTCAACTGGTCGGGCCTGGGGCCGATTTTGGCGGTGAACGCCGCCGCGGAGCTGAAGACCCTGGCCCTGCCCGCCCCGCTCCTGCTGATCTGCGTCGTCCTGGTCTCCTGCGTTTTCGACCTGTTCATCGGTTCGGCCTCGGCCAAGTGGTCGGCCCTGGCGCCCGTGGTCGTGCCCATGTTCATGCTGCTGGGCATTTCGCCCGAGATGACGACCGCCGCCTATCGGATGGGGGACTCGGTGACCAATATCGCCACGCCGCTGATGAGCTATTTCCCGCTGATCCTGACCTTCGCCCAGAGGTGGGATCCGAGGTTCGGCCTGGGGTCGTTGATGGCGACCATGCTGCCCTATGCGGGCGCCTTCCTGGTGGCGGGTCTGGCTATGGTGGCGGCCTGGGTGGCGTTCGATCTGCCGGTAGGACCGGGCGTCGGCGTGCACTACGAGCCGCCAGCCCCTGCGGTCGCGGCTCAGGAACCGGCGACGGGCGGGCTTTCGGGCCCGCACAGTCCGCCGCAAGCGGCGGCGCGGCCGTGACGATCGGGAAATGGTAGGCGGCGACGGGTTCGAACCGCCGACCCTCTCGGTGTAAACGAGATGCTCTGACCAGCTGAGCTAGCCGCCCCCATACGGGAAGCAGGGCTTATGCCCTGCCCCCCTCAGCCGTTCAAGGCGCTTTTCAGCCCTTCGCCCGGGCGGAAGCGGGCGGTGCGAGAGGCGGGGCGCGGGACGGCCTCGCCCGTCTGGGGGTTGCGAGCCACCCCGGCCTTGCGGTCGACGGACGTGAAGCTGCCGAAGCCGATCAGCTTGACGTCCTGGCCGTTCGTCAGGGCGTCCGCCACCCCGTCGGTAAAGGCCTCGAGCGCCGCCTTGGCCTGGTCGCGGCTGATGTTCGCGGCTGCGGCCATGCGGCCGATAAGTTCGGCTTTCGTCATGTCGTCCCTCCCCAAGTCCGTCAGTAAACGTCCGATCCGCGCTCGCGTCAAAAGCGAAAACGCCGCCGACGGGCACGTCGGCGGCGTTTGGAGTGCGACTTTGGTCGCGGTTTAGTGGCTGACGGTCGCGGTCGCGCCCTCGACAGGAGGAACCGGCGACGGCAGGGGCTCGGCCGCCTCGTCCCATTCGACGGGCGTCAGGACGCCGACCAGAGCCCATTTCAGGGCCTCGTCCGCCGTCGAGATCGGGACGATCTCCAGCGCCGACTTCACATTGTCGGGCACCTCGGCCAGGTCCTTCTCGTTCTCCTGCGGGATCAGCACCGTCTTGACGCCGGAACGCAGGGCCGCGAGCAGCTTCTCCTTCAGACCGCCGATGGCGGTGACCCGGCCGCGCAGGGTGATTTCGCCGGTCATGGCGATGTCCTTGCGGATCGGGATCCCCGTCAGGACCGAGACCATGGCCACCGTCATGGCGACGCCGGCAGACGGACCATCCTTGGGCGTGGCGCCGTCCGGCACGTGTACGTGGATGTCGGTCTTCTCGAACACCGGCGGCTTGACGCCGAAGTCCAGGGCCCGCGAACGGACATAGGAGGCCGCCGCCGAGATCGACTCCTTCATCACATCCTTCAGATTGCCGGTCACGGTCATGCGGCCGCGGCCCGGCATCTTGATCGCCTCGATCGTGAGAATGTCGCCGCCGAACTCGGTCCAGGCCAGGCCGGTGACGATGCCGACCTGATCCTCCTCGTCCGTCTCGCCGTAGCGGAACTTCTTCACACCGGCGTATTCGGCCAGCTTGTCCGCATCGACGGTGATCGAGGCGACGCCGGTCTTGGCCATTTCGCGCACGGCCTTGCGGGCCAGGCCGCCCAGGGCCCGCTCCAGCGACCGCACCCCGGCCTCGCGGGTGTAGTAGCGGATCAGGTCGCGGATGGTCTCTTCCGGAACGATCAGTTCGCCGTCTTTCAGACCATGGTCCGTCATCTGCTTGGGCAGGACGTGACGCTTGGCGATCTCGACCTTCTCATCCTCGGTGTAGCCTGACACCCGGATGATCTCCATCCGGTCCATCAGGGGCTGCGGCATGTTCAGGCTGTTCGCGGTCGTCACGAACATGACCTGGGACAGGTCGTAGTCCACCTCCAGATAGTGGTCGCCGAAGGTCGAGTTCTGGGCCGGGTCCAGCACCTCCAGCAGGGCCGAGGACGGGTCGCCGCGCCAATCCGCGCCCAGCTTGTCGATTTCGTCCAGCAGGACGAAGGCGTTGGTGGTCTTGGCCTTCTTCATCGACTGGATGATCTTGCCGGGCATGGAGCCGATATAGGTCCGGCGGTGGCCGCGGATCTCGCTCTCGTCGCGCACGCCGCCCAGCGACATGCGGACATATTCACGGCCCGTGGCCTTGGCGATCGACTTGGCCAGAGAGGTCTTGCCGACGCCGGGAGGACCGACGAGGCACAGGATCGGCCCCTTCAGGCTGCCGGTGCGGGCCTGGACGGCCAGATATTCGATGATCCGTTCCTTGACCTTTTCCAGGCCGAAGTGGTCCTCCTCGAGGATCTCCTCCGCCTTGACCAGGTCGATCGGCTTCTGCTTGGCCTTGCCCCACGGCACGGACAGCAGCCAGTCGAGATAGTTCCGGACCACGGTCGATTCCGCCGACATCGGCGACATGTTGCGGAGCTTCTTGACCTCGGCCTCGGCCTTGGTGCGAGCCTCCTTGGACAGGCGCGTCTTCCGGATGCGCTTCTCCAGGTCCATGATCTCGTCGCGCGCGTCGTCGGTCTCGCCCAGCTCGCGCTGGATCGCCTTCATCTGCTCGTTCAGATAATATTCGCGCTGGGTCTTCTCCATCTGGCGCTTCACGCGCGAGCGGATCTTCTTCTCGACCTGCAGGACCGAGATTTCGCCCTCCATCAGGCCGTAGACCTTCTCCAGCCGCTTGGGCACGTCGATGGTTTCCAGCAGGCCCTGTTTGTCGGCGATCTTGACCGACAGATGGGCCGCCACCGAGTCCGCCAGCTTGGAGGCGTCGGTGATCTGGGGGATGGAGCTGAGGGCCTCGGGCGGGACCTTCTTGTTCAGCTTCACATAGTTTTCGAACTGCTCGACGACGGCGCGCAGCATGGCCTCGGCCTGGGCGGGTTCGCCCGGCTCGTCCTCAATCTCGACGGCCTCGGCCTCGAAATACTCCTGGCGGTCGGTGAAGCGGGTCAGACGCGCCCGGCCCTTGCCCTCGACCAGGACCTTGACCGTGCCGTCGGGCAGTTTCAGCAGCTGCAGCACGCTGGCGAGCACGCCGATGGGATAGATGGCGTCGGGCGAGGGTTCGTCGTCGACGCTGTTCTTCTGGGTGGCCAGAAGGATCTGCTTGTCGCCCTTCATGATCTCGTCGAGGGCCTTCACCGATTTCTCGCGGCCGACGAAGAGCGGCACGACCATGTGCGGAAAGACGACGATGTCTCTCAACGGCAGGACGGGCAGGATCTTGGGTTCAGTCATGATGCGTACTCCCGGGCCATTGATCATCTCCGGCCCGCCGCCAAGGCCGGTCGGGCAAGAGGCCCGGTCGGCGCAGGACGGCCCGTCGATTCCGACGGCGTTCGGATGAGTATGTGGTTTGAACGCGCCGCGGTTCAAGCGTGACGGCGGAACCGCCCACATTTGCGTGGCCCGGACGCATCGGGGGTTCCTTCTGGGACCTGGGGTTTGGGTGTGGGGTGTGGGGCGTAGGGCTTGGGTGAATTGGCTCTGTCTTCGCCATTGTCGGGGCGAAGTTCGGGGAGGGCTCGGGACGCCGGGGCTGCGCCCGGAGGGAATGTGTTTTTACCGTTTCGGCGCAGGCGTCGTCCCGAGAGGCCGTTTTCCACACGCGCTCCGGCTGGCGGCCCTCGTCTTCGAGCCTTGCCGGAT
>MGLN01000093.1:0-4556 GCA_001796045.1 Caulobacterales bacterium RIFOXYB1_FULL_67_16
TCCCTGCGAGGACCGTCCCGAGTGCGACCGGGTTCCTATCCCCGAGTCCTCCGCCGACGTTTCTGCGCGGGATGCGCCCGCCGATGCGCCGTCATGCGGCGCGAGGGAATCCCACCCCCGCCCCTGATCCCTACGCTCCCGCCGCCGCAAGGTCGCAGGCCTTACGAGCCCTCCGTGCGACGAGACCGGGGTATTATGCGGGGGTTTGGAAGGGTGTTCGGTTGGAAGGGGTGAGATTCTTGTAAGGGGTTGGAATTGTTGGGACGGAGGCAGCGTCATTATGCGCGGTGCGGCGTCGAAGAACCCCTCCGTCTCTCCGCTACGCTCCGAGCCACCTCCCCATTTCATGGAGACAGAGGCGTCAAGGGGCGGGCGGCGACTTCAGGGGGCGCCGATCGCGGCCAGGGCGGCGTCCATGGTGGCGTCGATGAGGGTCATGCGCTCCGGCTGGTCGCCGAGGGCGGCGATGACGGGCGCCGGTTCGGGTTCGAAGCCGAGGACGTCGGAGACGAAGGCGCCGAACTTGGACGGGTGGGCGGTGGACAGGGCGACGACGGGGCCGGTGGAGCGGTCCAGGCGGCGGGCGGCGGCCAGCGCAACAGCCGTGTGGGGGCAGACGACGCGGCCCCAGGTTTCATAAGCGTGGGCGATCTCGGCGCGGGTTTCGGTCTCGTCGATGGAGACGGCCGAGACGGCGGCGCGCAGGGCGGCCAGCAGGTCGGGATCGAAGGCGACGGCGCCGTCTCGGGCGAAGGTTTCGAACACCGCGCGGGTGCGCTCGCCGTCGCGGCCGGTCGCCTCATAGACCAGGCGTTCGAAGTTGGACGGGGCCTGGACGTCCATGGAGACGCTGCCGCTTTCGATTGCGGGACGCCGCGAATAGAGGCCGTCGTTGATGGCGCGCGCCAGGGCGTCGTTCTGGTTCACCGCGGCGACGAAGCCGTTCGACGGCAGGCCCATCTTCGTGGCGGCGATGCCGGCGAAGGCGTCGCCGAAATTGCCGGTGGGGACGACGAAGGTCGCCGGGCCGCCAAGCTGGGCCGTGGCCGAGACGTAATAGGGAATCTGGCCCGCCAGCCGGGCCCAGTTGATCGAATTGACCGAGGACAGACGGCCGCGTTCGCGCAGGGACTCCTCGGCCAGCAGTCCCTTCACCAGACGCTGACAGTCGTCGAAGTCGCCGCGCACGGCCAGGTTCAGCACATTGTCGGCCTGGACCGTGGTCATCTGCTTGCGTTGAACCGGCGAGACGCGGTCCAGCGGGTGGAGGACGACAAGATCGACTGATCTGGCGCCGGCGAAGGCGCGGACGGCGGCGGCGCCGGTGTCGCCCGAGGTGGCGGTGAGAATGGTCAGACGCTCGCCCGATGCGGCCAGGGCCTCGTCCGTCAGGGCGGCGACCAGCTGCATCGCCAGGTCCTTGAAGGCGGCGGTGGGGCCGTGGAACAGCTCGAGCACGAAGAGGCCGGGCTCCAGCTCGATCAGGGGGGTGACAGCCGGATGGGCGAAGCCGGCGGTCAGGCGATCCAGTGCGCGATCCAGAGCGCCGACGGGCAGTGCCTGGCCGATGAAGGGGGCGACGGCCTGCAGGGCGATGGACTTGTAGTCGGCGGTCTGGTCCCAGGCCGAGGGCGAGAGCGCGGGCCAAGCGGTCGGCATATAGAGGCCGCCGTCGGGGGCGATGCCGCGCAGCAGGGCGTCGGCGAAATCGGTCTCGGGGGCCTGGCCGCGGGTGGAGACGTAACGGGCGCTGGAGGTGCTCATAGTGGTCTGGTCCTAACCAGACGGGGCGGCGGCGTCACCCGGTTTCTGGCCGTTCGGGGGAGGAAATTGTCGGGCGGGGGGCGAAGCGGCGTCCGGGTGACAAATTCGTGCCGCCCGGAACGCGCGACGGCCCCCTGCGACCATCGTCCCCGCTGGCGCCCGAGGGCCGGACGGTCCATGTCTGGGGGATGAGACGACGCGATCTTCTGATCCGGCTGGGCCTAGTCGCCGGGGCCGTGGGCGGGGCCTGGTGGCTGCGCGACCATGTGCTGTGGAAGGGGCCGGGCGTGGGGTTCGGGGCCGAGGGGTCGTCCGGCTGGCTGGACTATGCCGAGCGGCGGGCCGCGACCCCGACGGTGGAGGCGACGGTCAACGGGGTCGGGGTGCGGGCCTTGGTGGACTCCGGGGCGCAGTATTCGGTGATCGACCGGTCGCTGGTCCAGACCCTGGGGCTGAGCGACGTCTTCAGTATTCCGATGGTGGCCTATGGCGTGGGCGGCGAACCGCAGATGGGGCGCGGCGCGGCCCTGGATGTGACCGTGGGCGCGCTGGAGCTGCAGGGCCTCAGGGCGGCGATCCTGGACCTGGGGCCGCTGGCCGGGGAGCGGGGCCTGGGGGCGCCCCTGATCCTGGGGCAGGACGTGCTGCAGGAACTGGTGCTGGAGCTGGACACGGGGCGGCGGCGGATGCGGTTCGTGGCGCGCGAGGCCTGGGCGCCGACGCCGGACATGGCTCCGGTGGCCGTGAGCCGGGCGGGCAAGGCCCTGCAGGCCGGGATCACGGTCGAGGGGGCGACGGTGGAGGCGGTGATCGACACCGGCGCCTCGGCCGTGTTGGCCGTGACGCGCGAGACGGCCCAGGCGGCGGGCCTGATGGACGGGCGCGAACGGCGCTCGGGGCGGAGCATCGTCCTGGGCGGGACCGTGCGGGCCGAGGCGGTGACGGTCCGTACACTGACGTTCGGCGACGAACTGTACCGCAACGCCGAGGTGGCCATCTACGAGGACGTGCCGGTTCCCGGCTTCCCCAAGGCCCTGGTCGGCATGGGGGCGTTCGAGGATCGGCGGCTGGCGCTGGACCTGGGCGGGGAGCGGCTGTTCATGAGCCGGCCGCTGGAGATCACCGTGGGGCGGTGAGCGGAACTCTCCCTCCCCCTGCGGGGGAGGGAGAGGGTGGGCGTCAGCCGTTCAGGCGCGCGAATACGGCGTCGTAGCCGTCGACCTCGGCGAAGCGGAGCGGCTTGACCCGTTCGACCAGGATTTCGCCGCGCGGGGTGTGGCCGTGCTCGATCAGGCCCATGACCTCGGCCGTATAGTCGGCCAGGGGCATGGAGTTCGGATCCTCGGCATGGCCCGGCATCAGGTCGGTGGCGACGGCGGGCGGGGCCAGCTCCAGAACCTCGATCGCCGTGTCGCGCAGTTGATGGCGCAGGGACTGGGTCCAGGAATGGATGGCCGCCTTGGTGGCGTTATAGGTCGGGGTGGCCGTCAGGGGGATGAAGGCCAGACCGGAGGTGACGGTCATGATCGTCGCGGCGGGCCGGGTCATGAGATGGGGCAGAAGGGCGGCGGTCAGGCGGATGGGGCCGAGCAGATTGGTCGTGATGGTCGCCTCGACCGTGGCGAAGTCGAACGGATCGGCCTTCAGGTTTTCAGCCTTCATGATCCCGGCGTTCAGGATGACGGCGTTCAGGGCGGGATGGTCCTTGACGACCTGTTCGCCGAAGGCGGCGACGGCGGCGGGGTCGGCGACGTCCAGAGCGGCCCAGGCCATGCCGGGGTTGGCGGCGGCGACGTCCTTCAGCACGTCTTCGCGTCGGCCGGTGATGATGACCTGATTGCCGCGCGCGTGCAGGGCCTCGGCCAGGGCGCGGCCGATACCGGTGCCGCCGCCGGTGATCAGGATGGTGTTTCCGCTGATGTTCATGGGGGTCTCCTCAGGGGGTGCGTCAGTGCGGAAACTCAGTTATGAAGATCACTCTCCATTGGAAAGTAGGCACTGAAACCCGCCATACTTACTGCGAAGGAAGAAATGGACATGGCGGCCCTTCCGCCCGCAAGAATTTCGCATCCGGAGACCGGCGAGGTCGCCGATCCGCGCGTCGAGGCCCTGGTCAATGAGGTGATCGGGCGGGTCGCGGACAAGTGGACCATGCTGATCCTGGAGGTTCTGGCGGAACACGGGGAGACCCGGTTCACCCGGGTGGGCGAGCTGGTCGGCGGCATCAGCCAGAAGATGCTGACCCAGACCCTGCGCCAGATGGAGCGCGACGGTCTGGTGACGCGCACGGTCCATCCGGTCATCCCGCCGAAGGTGGAATACCGGCTGACCGACCTGGGCGTGACCCTGGCCGAGGCCTTTTGCGGAGTATGGACCTGGGCGGAGGCCAATATCGACCGGATCGAGGCGGCGCGGGCGGCGTTCGACGCGCGCAAGGGGTAGGGGGCGTCAGTCGTCCGACAGGCCCAGCCAGCCCTCGAGGCCTTCGAAGGAAGAGGTCATAGGGAAGGCGCGCAGGAAGGGCAGGGGGATGTGGCCGTAGAGCGGGGACAACTGCAGCTCGGAGCGGAAGTGTCCCTGATGGGCGATGGCGGCTAGATAGAGGGCGGAGGCCAGGCCGCTGCGGTCGGCGCCGCCGTTGCAGTGGATCAGGACCGGCTTGGGCGCCGCGCGCATGACGGCGATCAGTTCGGCGGCTCGCCGAGGGTCGAACCGGTCCTTGGCGCTCATCCGGTAGTCGATGTGGACGAGGCCCAGGCGGCGGCTGGCGGCCACCTCCTGGTCGTACCAGT
>MGLN01000093.1:4565-6899 GCA_001796045.1 Caulobacterales bacterium RIFOXYB1_FULL_67_16
CGCCTGGATGGCCGCCAGCCGTTCCGGGGTCGGTTGGGCGGAGCGGACGGCCTGGGCGTCGAGCCGATGGATATTGCCGGAACTGAACAGCCCGACCTCGTAGCCGAGGGTCAGGGCGAGGAGGGCGGCGACCGCCGCCAGCGCCGAAAGCAGCCCGGTTTTCAAAGCGCGATCTCCTGCCCTGAGAGCCGGTTTGCCCGGTCTTGGGCCTTGGCTAGGCCCGAGGCGGGGCGCACACAAGTCGGGATAAGTCCTGATCCCGGCCCTCCCAGGCCGGACTCAGCTCTGGAAAGACATGCACGCCTTGAAGAACCGATCTGCCCCAGGTTGAGGCGTTCGGCGAGCGACTTGGCGCTGCGGCCGATCAGGCGGCGGCGTGGGCATAGGATGCTGACCCACACTCTGCGTCAAGTGAGCGTTACGCCTGACGGTGCGCACCTTGCTGGTGATCCTGCCGAAGGTCGAGCGCCGCCGGCAGAACCCGGGTGGCGTTCGACGCGAGGAAGGGGAAGGGCGGCTTTGCCATGTCGCTTGACAGACCGGTGTATCTGTCATTTATTTCCGTCATGACAGAAATAAATGACAGAGCGCTCCCGCTTGCCGTCGAGCAGATAGTTTTGCGTTGGGGCGATCTCGGCGGGCAATGGGGTGTGAATCGCTCGGTGGCCCAGATCCAGGCGCTTCTGTATCTCAGTGAGAGGCCCCTGACTGCAGAGGACATCGCCACCACGCTGGGTCTAGCGCGCTCCAATGTGTCCAACAGCCTCAAAGAGTTGCTCACTTGGAAGCTGATTCACCGCGTCCCTGTGCTGGGCGACCGTCGCGATCATTATCAGGCCGAAACCGACCTTTGGCAGATGGCGACAAAGGTCGCCCAAGGGCGCAAGGCGCGCGAGATCGATCCCATGGTCGCGGCCATCAATGAAGCCGTCGCCGGGGTCGATGCCCAGGGCTCAGGTGTCAGTCCGGAGGTGCGTGCGCGGCTGGAGCGCCTGCAGGGCTTCGTCAATACGGTCGATGGTTGGTATCAGCAGATGCTCGATGTCCCCCCCGACACGCTGATGCGGCTGATCCGCATGGGGTCCAAGGTGGTCGGCCTGCTCAAATTCGTCGGCCCGCGGGAGCGAGGCGCGTGATCCATTTGCCTTTATATTTCTCTTTTTACAGAAACAAATGACGAGGCTGTTATGACCGAGCTAGAACCCCAAGCGGTTCGTAAGGGCCTGCAAAAGCGTCTTTTGTCAGGGTTCGCCCTCGCGCTGGCGATCGCGCTGAGCGCCTTTCTTCTGTTTTCGGCATCCCGAACGGGTTCGATCTGGTTCGCCAGCCTCTGGTTCTTGGCGCTCCTCCCCGCCCTCCTGTGTGCGCTGATCTGCTATATCGGCGATCCTTATCGAACGCGGACGGCCGGTTTCTATTGGCTGACGCCCTGTGTCCTGGCTCTCATCGTCTGTCTGGGCTCGGCATTTTTCCTGCACGAGGGCGTCATCTGCATCGTCATGTTGTCGCCCCTCTGGCTGCTCAGCGGTTGGGCAGGGGCGTTTGTGATGCGCTCACAGCGTCATCGCCGGGGCCGAACCCTGCAATCGAGTTTTCTGATCATTCCTCTGGCGGCGGCCATGGTCGAGGCGCAACTGCCAATGCCGCATGAAACTGTTTCTCTCAGCCGAACCGCCTTGGTGCGTGCCGCCCCCGAGGACATCTGGCCCTACGCGGTGTCCAGCCGCGACATTGGCGACCATGAGGGGCGTTGGACCATCAGCCACAACATCATCGGCATTCCCCGACCGCGGGAATCCCGCGTCGCGGGGGCCGGCGTGGGCGCGGTTCGGACGGCCTATTGGGGCGATCACATCAACTTCGAGGAACGGATCGTCACCTGGGCGCCGGGCCGCAAGCTGGGGTGGGACTTCAACTTCACCAACAGCTCGGTGCAGGACTATACGGACAAGCATATTTCGCCGGATGGAGAGTTCCTGAAGATCGATTCCGGGGACTATGTTCTGCGTCCGATCTCACCGAACTTGACTGAAGTGACCCTAACGACTCGCTATATCGCCAAGACCCACGTCAATCCCTACGCCAAACTGTGGGGCGAGCTGATGATGGGCGATATTCAGGACAACGTGCTGACCATCATCAAGACGCGGGCCGAACGCGACGCGGCCCTGAGTCCAACCTGAAGGCCCGCCTGTCGCAAGCAATGCAATCCGGCATCAGGCCTGCAGCTTCCCCGTGATGAAATGCCGGCCCTGCTTGTCTTCGATCTCGACGACCCAGAGGTCGGGGTCGTAGGCGCGCTGGCGGGCGATGTAGGCGTCCAGTTCGGTTTCG
>MGLN01000093.1:6919-12494 GCA_001796045.1 Caulobacterales bacterium RIFOXYB1_FULL_67_16
GATCCACAGGCGCTCGCCGTCGGGGCCGAAGGCTTCGGTGAACAGGCGGGCCGTGCGCGTCGAGACGTCATAGGCCTTGACGATGACCGAGCCGGCGCGCTCGTCGCCCTTCTTGACCACCGTGGCGTAGGCGCCCTCGATCTCGGCCCGGCGGATCAGGGCGCTGACCCAGAGATCGGTGGATAGAAGCAATTCGCTAACCCTGTACGGAAACCAGACCCAAAGGCGGGATGTGCCAGGGTCGGGGCATGAGGATAGGCCCTTCTTCCCGGCGAACCCAAGCCCTGATCGCCGCCGCCCTGGTCGCGGCCCCAGGTCTGGCGGAGGCGGCGCCGGTCGACCGCTATTACGAGCGCAGCTTCATCCAGGCGGCCAACGGGCGCTGCGGCCTGTTTCAGCCCGAGTTGAGCGCGGCCCTGACCGCGGCGGTTTGGCAGGCGCGGGGCGCGGCCCTGCGGGCGGGGGGCAATGATCGCGACCTGGCCGAGACGGCGGCCCGCGCCCGGGCGCGCGCGGCGGCGACGCGGTGCGATTCCGCCGATCTGAAGACGGTCAGCGGGCGGGTGCGCGAGGCTTTTTCGGGCTGGTCGCGGCTGACGCGGATGAGCTTTCCCGGCGACCGGACGAACTGGAGCGCCGACCGGGCGGCCTATGCGCGCCCGACCTGGCGGCTGATGCAGGGATCGCGCACGGGGGTCTCGCCGGTGCGGTTCGGGGTGATCGGGGGGATCCATCGGCCGGACCAGATGGCGGCGGTGGTGTCCTGGCGCGGACGGTCGCGGCCCACGGGGGTGCGGATCGTCCTGCGCGACGCCCATGTGGCGCCCCGGCCCTGGCTGGCGCGCGAACTGCCGCCCCCGTCGCAGCGTCGCGCGATCTGGGCGGCGGGTGTGGAGGCGGCCGACGCCGGCCTGCTGGTCGACGGTCAAAAGGCCGGCCAGATGTGGATCTTCCCGGCGACGGCCGCAGAGGCGATCTCGACCCTGGATCCGCGCGAGGTCTTCGTGGTCGAGTTCCTGTTCCGTGACGGCAGCCTTGCCCGGTCGACCTTCGAGACCGGGGATTTCGCCGCCGGGCGGGCCTTCCTGTCGATGGGGCGGGTCTAGGCGTCAGCCTTCGGCGGCGTCTCGGCGGGCGTCACCGGGATCACCGGCAGGCGGATCATGACGGCCGTGCCTTCGCCCAGGGTGCTGTCGATGGTCATGCGGCCGCCGTGCAGTTCGGTGAGGGAGCGAACCAGGGAGAGGCCCAGACCCGTGCCGCGGGCCTTCTGGTCCGAGTTGCCGGCCTGTTCGAAGGGGCGGCCGATCCGCTGAAGGTCTTCCGGGGCGATGCCGACGCCGGTGTCGGACACCACCAGCTCAAGATAGGGGCCGACGCCGTCCAGGCTGAGGGTCACCGACCCGCCGGCCGGCGTGAACTTCAGGGCGTTGGACAGGAGGTTCAGCGCCATCTGCGTCAGGGCGCGGGCGTCGGCCTGGACCGTCAGGGGCAAGGACGGCAGGACCGGCGCCAGATTCACCCCCTTTTCGTCGGCCTGGACCCGGACCAGGGCCACGGCGGCGGAGACAGGGTCGCGGGCGTCCAGCGATTCCAGAGACAGTTCGTAGCGTTCGGCCTCGATCTTGGACAGGTCCAGCACGTCGTTGATCAGGTCCAGCAGGTGGCCGCCGGCCTGGTGGATCGAGTCGGCGTAGCCGGCGTAACGGTCGGGCATGGGGCCGAACAGGCCCTGGCGCATTATGTCGGCGAAGCCGATGACGGCGTTCAGCGGGGTGCGCAGTTCGTGGCTCATATTGGCCAGGAAACGGGTCTTGCCCGCGCTCTGGGCCTCGGCCTCGACCCGGGCGCTCTCCAGCCCCAGTTCACGGGCGAACTGAGCCGTGCCGTCGAAGGCCTGGGCGATCAGGCGGGGGCCATCTCCGTCCTGGTCGAAGCGGCGCAGGATCATGACCACGCGACGGTCCAGGGCCACGCGGGGGCTGAACAGGATTTCGGCGGTCTGGCCGGCCAGGGCCCGTCGCAGGGCGGCGCCGACGGCGGGCCGATCCGGCGCGTGGACCGTGGCGATCAGGCCGTCGTCGAACAGGGCCTGGACCGACAGGGACGGCGGCGGGGCGCCCCAGGCGGCGCGGGCGCGACCGGCGGGATCGAGCAACAGGGTCAGGCCGGGCTGGGCGTTCAACAGGGCCTCGATGCGGCGGCTGTCCGCCTCGGCGACGGTCAGCCGCAGCCGACGTCGGTTCCAGGTCAGGCGAACCGCCCCGGCTGTGGCCGCCAGGGAAAGCAGGCCCGACACGGTCGCCAGCACGGGGGGCTGGGCGCCGGTTCCGTTCAGCAGGGCGGAGATCAGCCCGGACACCAGCGGCAGGGCCAGAGCCGCGAGGCCCACATAGGTCAGGCGGCCGTCGCCGATGCGGGGGTGATCCAGGGCGACGCCGGCCGCCAGCGGCATCAGCATCAGCCCCGGCACGGCCCCGGTCGCCCCCCCCGTCAGGCCCGCCGCCGCCACCGACGCCAGCAGCCAGGCCGCCATCAGGGCGAACCGCAGGCCCAGGGACTCTCGCACCACCAGGGCCACGCCGCACAGGCCCGGCAGGGCCATGATCAGGAGGGCGGCCAGAACCTCGCCCGGCAGACCGCCCGCGCTTTCGGCGACCAGGGCCGTCAGCCCCACCGCCATGGCCCAGCAGGCATGCCACATGGCGATCAGAGACGCGGCCGGCGGCGACGGCGAGATCGCCGCCGGACGCGGAGCGTCCGACCGGGGTCGGTCTTGCCGAGGTTGTGCAGCGGGGAGGTGCAAGCGCGTCGAGCCGTCGTTTCTTGACGAGACCTTAAACCCGGCGAGAAGGCGGCGCGAGGGCGCTCCCGCCCCAGGCGATATCCTGATCGGCGTTCACCATGAATATCCGGGGACAAAGCGACCGGTTGTCGTTAACGGCGGGGCGGCCTATCTGGCGGCCATGACCGATCGCGACCCCCCGACCGAAAGCCTGGACCAGACCCTGGCGGAGCTGGCCGAGGACTTCGACCTGCTGGGCGACTGGGAGCAGCGGATCGAATATGTGATCGAATTGGGCAAGGGGCTGGCCCCTCTGGACGAGGCCGACCGGATCGAGGCCAACAAGGTGCCGGGTTGCGCCGCCCAGGTCTGGCTGGCCACGACCGCCGCCGACGGGCGCCTGTGGTTCGCCGCCGACAGCGACAGCGCCCTGTCCAAGGGCAATATCGCCCTGCTCCTGAAACTCTATTCCGGCCGCGCCCCGGCCGAGATCCTGGCCTTCGACGCCAAGGCCGCCCTGGACCGCCTGGGCCTGCCCTCCGCCCTGACCCGTCAGCGCGCGAACGGGCTGAACAGCATGGTGGGGCGGATCCGGGAGGCGGCGCTGGCTGCGGGCTGAGGCCGTCAGCCGATCCTGTAGTGCTCCGCCAGAGCCTCCAAAGCTTGTTTGAGCAGTGTCTTTCCCTGGCGGCGGCGCAGGCCCAGGCCGGTCTCGGCCAGTTTCAGACTGTCGCCGTGGACGCAGATGCGGGCGAGCATGGGCCGCAGGCGCGGGCCGACGGCGCGCAGGGCGTCCTCGACGCGGCGCGCGGCGGTCAGGGCGCGGTCGCGGGGTTCGAAGTCCAGGGCGCCGCCGGCGCCGTCGCGCGGCAGGGCGTCCCAGCGCATGGTCAGGCACGGGCCTGCGCCGGCCCATTCGACCTCGGAGCGCAGCCGCTCGCCGGCGGCGACCTGGGCGGGGCTCAGCCAGGGGCGGCCGGCGGCGTCCTTGCGTCGAGCCAGCCAGGCGATGGGGCTCTCGCCCAGATTGGCTGCGTGGCGGACCATGCGGCCGTCGGCGCCCACCAGCTCCCGCTCGCCGTCGATGACGCCGGGGCGACCGGGCGGGAGGCTCGAGCCGGCCTCGGGCGACGTCGGGCGCGCCGTCCAGCCCCCCTGGGGGCGGCGACGGAGGCCCGGTCGGTCGATGAGGGCGCGGAACTCGGGCTCGGCCAGGGTCAGGCTGACGCGACCGCGCCGGTCGGGCCCCAGGCGCAGGGCGTAGACCCCGTTCTCGGCCGACAGCCAGGCGCCGGAGCGGACCATAAGGGCGCGGGCGCGCTCGACGGAACGGGTTTCGGGGCGGCTCATGCCTGGGCCTCCGTCCGTGCGGCGTAGAGGCCCGAGATCAGGGCCTCCAGCTGGTTCAGCAGATCATCGACCTCGCGTTGGTCGCGTTCGTCCTCGGCCCAGCGGCAGGCGCTCCCGGCCGTGGCGCGGTTGACGCCGAAGACATGGCCGACCCGCTCAAGGGTCCAGCCGAAGGCCACGTGCGACAGATACATCGCCAGGCGGCGCGCCTTCAGACTGAGCGGATCCAGTCGGCCGCGCGCCGTCATCCGGTCGGGCAGGGCGCCCGTGCGTACGGCCACCAGATGGATGGCCAGACCCGCCTTGCGCCGATCGTCCTCGCCGACCAGCGCCCTGTATTCCTCCTGCACGACTGCCTCCCGTCACAAACTTCCGATGCCCCATCCTAGTCGACGGGCCATGTGTGATAGGAATATCGTCCTATTACACGTCAGAAGCGGACGTGCGGCCTTGGCGGACTTGGGGTTGTGAGGGCGGAGATGTGAACGCCGCTGCGAGAGGGGCGGGACGGGAACATGGTTAATAAATTTCGAATCATTGACTCCGGACTCTCGACGGCGATTCGCAAATCAGCTTAGGAACGACTCAATCGCCCGGCGTTAACCCTTCTTAAGGTTTTCGGGTCTTAACCTGCGAACAAGGTTACCCGGTCGTGCGCCAGGGTGATTACCGCAAAGCTTTTGCCTGGAGGGGCACGAATGCGCGTCCTGTTGATTGAAGACGATCACGCCACTGCCCAGAGCATCGAACTGATGCTGAAGTCGGAAGGCTTCAATGTCTATACGACGGATCTGGGCGAAGAAGGCATCGATCTGGGCAAGATCTATGACTACGACCTCATTCTTCTGGACCTGAACCTGCCGGACATGAGCGGTCTCGAGGTTCTGCGTCAGCTGCGCGTCGGCAAGATCAACACCCCGGTGATGATCCTGTCGGGCAGCCACGAGATCGAAACCAAGGTCAAGACCTTCGGCGGCGGCGCCGACGACTATCTGACCAAGCCCTTCCACAAGGACGAGCTGATCGCGCGCACCCACGCCGTGGTCCGTCGCTCGAAGGGGCACGCCCAGGCCATCATCCACACCGGCGAGATCGCCGTGAACCTGGACGCCAAGACGGTGGAGGTGAACGGTCACCGCGTGCACCTGACCGGCAAGGAATATCAGATGCTGGAGCTGCTCTCGCTCCGCAAGGGCACGACCCTGACCAAGGAAATGTTCCTGAACCACCTGTACGGCGGCATGGACGAGCCCGAGCTGAAGATCATCGACGTCTTCATCTGCAAGCTGCGCAAGAAGCTGGCCACCGCCGCCGACGGCAAACACTATATCGAGACCGTCTGGGGCCGCGGCTATGTGCTGCGCGACCCGGCCGAGGCCGGAAACAGCGTCGCCGCCTGATCCCTCAAGGGTCTGCAAGTTTGAAACGCCCGCCAGAAAC
>MGLN01000094.1:0-8280 GCA_001796045.1 Caulobacterales bacterium RIFOXYB1_FULL_67_16
CATCCATGCCTTGCGGAGGCGGCGACATAGCCCGGTGTATCGCGCCGCGCAAGCGTCCGTTTCAGATTCCTGCGGCCTGAACCGTTTCCGGGGTGTCCGCCTCGGGGTCGCCCGGCAGCCAGGCGACGTGACCGTCGTAGATGCCCTCGTCCAGGAGGCCTTCCTCCTTGGCTACAAGGACCGGAACCAGCATCTGACCGGTGACATTGGTGGCCGTTCGCATCATGTCGATGATCCGGTCGATAGCGACGATATAGCCTATGCCTTCCAGCGGCAGACCGGCGGTGGACAGGGTCAGGGTCAGCATGACGATGGAGGTCCCAGGCACGCCCGCAGTGCCCAGCGAGCCCAACACCGCCGTCAGGCCGATCAGGACATACTGGGTCAGGGTCAGATCGATCTGGAAATACTGGGCGATGAAGATCGAGGCGATGGCCGGGTAGATGGCGCCGCAGCCGTCCATCTTCACATTGGCGCCCAGGGGCACGGCGAAGGCGGCGTAGGCCTGGGGCACGCCCAGCCGTTCGACCGTCTGACGCAGGGTGACGGGCAAGGTACCGAGAGAAGACGAGGTTGCGAAGGCCGTCTGCTGGGCCGCGAAGGCGCCGCGAAAAAAGCTGACGACCTTCAGGCCGTGGATCTTCAGCAGGCCCGAATAGACGACCAGGATGTGGAACAGGCAGGCGGCGTAGATGGCGCCGATAAACTTCAGCAGGGGCAGCAGCGCCTCCCAGCCATAGCCGCCGACGACCGAGCCGATAAGGCCGAAGACGCCGATGGGGGTGAGCTGGATCACCCAGCGGGTGATGCGGAAAATGACGGCCGCCCCCTCATCCACCAGCCGCCGTACGCCCTGAGCCCGGTCGCCCAGAGCCACCAGGGCCACGCCGACCAGGGCGGAGAAGAAGATGATCTGCAGCACCTTGCCCTCGGCCAGGGCGGCGAAGGGATTGGTCGGGACGACGCCGATCAGCACTTCCAGCGGGGTCGGAATCACCCGTTCCTTGACCTCGCCCAGCGGCAGGTTGGAAAGGCCCACCCCCGGATTGATGATGTGGCCGAAGGCGAAGCCGACCAGCACGGCCAGCAGAGAGGTGACGGCGAACCAGACGAGGGTCCGCACTCCCACTCTTACGGCTCCCGCCCCCTCCCCGAGCTTGGCAATCGAGCTGGCGATGGTGAACAGCACCAGGGGCGCCACCACCATGCGGATCAGGTTCAGATAGACGTCGCCGATCGGCTGCAGCCAGACCTCAGCCTGTTCACGCAGGATCAGCCCTGCGACGACGCCTAGGGCGAGCCCGGCGAAGGTGCGCTGCCAAAGGGGAATCTGGAAAAAACGAACGAGCATGAGGACGGCCTTCGAAAGAGTGCGCCAATCTGTCCATCGCCCGATCGATCCGCAACCGCGTCGGCGATTATTGAGGTTCAGATTTCCTATCCGCAGACCTCAGATCTTCAGCGCACGACTCACATAGAAGTCTGCCAGGAGCCCATCTATGGCCTCCTCAATGTCCTCGAAGGCGTCGATCAGGACGTCGCCGCCCAGGCTCTCGACCGGAACCGGGGTGTAGCCGAAGGTGGTCAGGATACAGGGCATGCCAGCGTCCTTCGCCGCCTCGGCGTCGGGTGCAGCGTCTCCGACCATAACGGCCCTGGCAGGATCCCCGCCAGCCTTCAAGACGGCGTCCTTCAGGTGAGCGCCCGAGGGCTTGCGCGCGCTGACCCGATCCGGTCCGACGACGGCGGCGAAATGCCGGGTCAGGTCCAGCTTATCGAGCAGCAGTTCCGAGAGGTCCGAGCGTTTGTTGGTCGCCACCACGAGGATGGCGCCTCGGGTTTTCAGGCGTTCCAGCGTCTCGACCACCCCGTCGAAGGGGCGCGAACCGTCGGCGATGTGGGCGGTGTAATCGATCAGGAAGCGTTCGAACAATTCCTCCGACTTTGCGCGCTCCACCGGCGCGCCGGCCGCCTCAAAGCCGTGGACCAGCAGGGCCCGGGCGCCGGAGCCGATCAGGGTCTGGGCCGAACTCATCGGCACGGGCGGCAAGCCTTCCTCGACCAGCATGCGGTTCAGGGTTCCGACGAGGTCCGGCGCGGAATCGACCAGGGTCCCGTCCAGGTCGAAGGCGATGGTCCAGCCTTCCAGATCGCGATCGGTCATGGGCCTCTATTCACGCTTCTTCGTGGTGCGGATGATGGTTCTAATGCGCGTCTCCGCATTGTAGACGCCACAGACGACTAGACGCCGGAACGATTCATGACCAGCCAGACGCGCCCCCGCGCCGCCATCATTCTCGCCGCGGGCCAGGGCACGCGGATGAAATCTCCCCTGCCTAAGGTCCTGCACCCCGTCGGCGGCCGCGCCATGCTGGACCACGCCATAGATGCGGCCCACGGACTGGGCTGCGAACGGATCGTGGTGGTGGTCGGCGACCATTCGCCCGAGGTGCGCGCCCATGTGGTCAAACGTCTGGGCGAGTCGGCGATCGCGGTTCAGCACCCGCCTTTGGGCACCGGCCACGCCGTGCGGGCTGCGGAACAGGCTCTGGTCGGTTTCGAGGGCGAGGTGGTGGTCACCTACGGCGACGTGCCCCTGTTGAAGGCCGCCGACATCGCGCCGGCGTTTGCGGGCGACGGCGTCACCGTGATCGGCTTCGAGGCGCGTGATCCCGGCGCCTATGGGCGACTGATCCTGGAAGGCGACACGCTGACGGCCATCACTGAGGCCAAGGAGGCCTCACCCGAGGTTCTCGCCGTCACCGCCTGCAATTCCGGCGTCATGGCCGCCCCCGCCGCCCTGCTCTTCTCGCTGCTGGCCGAGGTTCGGAACGACAACGCCAAGGGCGAATACTATCTGACCGACGTGGTGGAGCTGGCCCGCAAAGCCGGACATCCGACCCGCGCCGTCTTCGCCGCCGAGGACTCTGTGATGGGCGTCAACTCCCAGGCGGAGCTGGCCCAGGCGGAAGCCCTGTTCCAGACCATTCAGCGAGAAGCCTTCCTGGCCGCGGGGGTGACGATGAGCGCGCCCGACACGGTCCACTTCGCCTGGGACACCCAGATCGGCGGCGGAGCCGTCATCGAGCCCTTCGTGGTCTTCGGCCCTGGCGCCGTGATCGAAGGCGGAGCCCGCATCCGCAGCTTCAGCCATATCGAGGGCGCCCGCGTCGCCTCGGGGGCCGAGGTCGGTCCCGACGCCCGGCTGCGGCCCGGCGCGGACCTGGCCGAGGGGGTCAAGGTCGGCAATTTCGTCGAGGTCAAGAATGTGAAGATGGCCGCGGGCGCCAAGGCCAATCACCTGGCCTATCTGGGCGACGGCGCGGTGGGCGCGGCCGCCAACATCGGGGCCGGGACCATCTTCTGTAACTACGACGGCTTCAACAAGGCCCGGACCGAGGTCGGCGCGGGCGCCTTCATCGGCTCCAACTCCAGCCTGGTGGCGCCGGTCTCGGTCGGAGCCGGGGCCATTGTCGCCTCGGGTTCGGTGATCACAGAGGACGTACCCAAGGACGCCCTGGCCTTCGGTCGCGCCCGTCAAACCCTGAAGCCGGACGCCGGCGCCGCCTTCCGCGCGAAGTCCGAAGCGAAGAAGGAGGCGGCCAAGGCCGCCAAACAGAAATGAGCGATCTCCAGAAGAAGAACGCCGGCGAAGCCGCCGCCGCCCATGTCGAGGCCGGGATGGTCGTGGGCCTGGGCACCGGTTCGACGGCGGCCTGGTTCGTAAAGGCCCTGGCGGCGCGGAACCTGGCCGGTCTGCGCTGTGTTCCCACCTCCGAAAAGACCGCCGACCTCGCGCGCGAGCTGGGCCTAAGTCTGTCGACGCTGGAGGACACGCCCAGAATCGACCTGACCGTGGACGGCGCCGACGAGGTCGGCCCCGGTCTGGCCCTGATCAAGGGCGGCGGGGCGGCCCTCCTGCGCGAGAAACTGGTCTGGGAGGCCTCCAGCCGCTGTATCGTCATCGCCGACGCGGCCAAGGTGGTGCCGGTCCTGGGCGCCTTCCCCCTGCCGATCGAAGTGATCCCTTTCGGGCACAAGACCACGGCCAATCGCATCGCCGACGTCCTGATCGACCACGAGATCAACTCGCCGGCCCGCGTGCGGCAGGCGGATCGCGGCCTGGTTCGCACCGACGGCGGCAATCTCATCTATGACGCCGGCTGTAAGGCCATACATGATCCGGTTCGACTTGCGGACGATCTGAAGTTGATCACAGGCGTGGTGGAACACGGCCTTTTCCTGGATCTGGCGGATCTGGCGATCATCGGAACCGATCAGGGCGTGGAGATAATCACGCCGTAGGTCGGTTGGCGCGACGGCCACCGGGTTTCTCCCTGTCTTGCCCCGTAAGGTCGCGGCGCCTAAATCGACGTTTCGTCGCCGGCCCTAGCCGGATGAGATTCCAAACGATTCAGCCGTGATTTCACGTCTGAAGGGAGCACGCCATGGCCGAGTACGACTACGACCTTTTCGTCATCGGCGCTGGGTCCGGAGGCGTGCGGGCAGCGCGCCTCACCGCCCTGGACGGCAAGAAGGTGGCGGTCGCCGAGGAGTATCGGGTCGGCGGCACCTGCGTGATCCGCGGCTGCGTGCCCAAGAAGTTCATGGTCATGGCGTCCGAAGTCAGCCATGCTCTGGAGATCGCCGAAGGCTACGGCTGGTCTTTCGATAATGCGAAATTCGACTGGCCGACCTTCCTCGAAGCCAAGGACGTGGAGATCGCCCGGTTGTCGGGCATCTACGCCGCCAACCTCGGCAAGGCGGGCGTCGAGTTGATTCACGGGCGGGCGGTGCTGAAGGACGCCCACACCGTCGAGATCATCGGCAAGAACCAGACCTTCACCGCTGAGAAGATTCTGATCGCCACCGGCGGCCGGCCGTGGAAGCCGGACAGCCTGCCGGGTATCGAACATGCGATCACTTCGGAAGAAGCCTTCCACCTGCGAGAACTGCCGAAGCGGATCCTCATCGCCGGCGGGGGCTACATCGCTGTCGAGTTTGCGGGGATCTTCGCCGGCCTTGGGGTGGAAACAACCCTGATCTATCGCGGACCTAACATTCTGCGCGGTTTCGACGACGACGTGCGGGCCCATCTGGCCGGTGAGATCGAGAAGCGTGGGATCAAGGTGATCCTGGGGTGTCAGCACGAGAAGATCGAGAAGACGGCGACCGGTCTG
The DNA here is from genome assembly GCA_001796045.1 of Caulobacterales bacterium RIFOXYB1_FULL_67_16. Taxonomy (GTDB): domain Bacteria; phylum Pseudomonadota; class Alphaproteobacteria; order Caulobacterales; family Caulobacteraceae; genus Brevundimonas. Next base: position 5,181 of record MGLN01000094.1, read on the forward strand.
GTCAATCACCTTGAAAACGGCATGAAGCTGGAAACCGACGTGGTCATGTTCGCTACGGGTCGGATCCCCTACGTCAAGGATTTGGGGCTGGAAGCGGCCGGCGTGGAGCTGAACGACGAAGGCGCGATCAAGGTCGATCCCTACTCCAAGACCACGGCCGACAACATCTGGGCGATCGGCGACGTCACCGACCGGATGAACCTGACGCCTGTCGCGATCCGCGAGGCGGTCGCGTTCCACCAGACCGTCTTCCGCGACAATCGCCAGCATTTCGATTACGAGGCCGTGGCCACCGCCGTCTTCAGCCAGCCGCCGGTCGGGGTGGTCGGCCTTTCCGAAGCGGAGGCGCGTCGGTCCTGTTCGGCGGGGGTCGATGTCTATCTGACCCGGTTCCGTCCGATGAAATACGCCTTCACCGGCTCCGAAGAGCGGGTTCTGATGAAGCTGGTCGTCGACGCCCAGAGCCAGCGCGTGGTCGGCGTCCATATCGTCGGACCCGACAGTCCGGAGATGATCCAGCTGGCCGCCATAGCGGTGAAGGCCGGTCTGACGAAGGCTCAGTGGGATGCGACCTGCGCGGTTCATCCGACCATGGCCGAGGAACTTGTGACCCTGAAGGAGAAACAGTCGGCCGCCACCTCGGCCGGCTAGGCCTCAGGCGCCGGGAACAGGGGCGACGGCCGGCTTGGCGACGGGGTGCGGCCGGGCGCGAAACATTTCGATCAGATCCAGCCGACCGGCGTCCGGAACCGGTGTCGCGATCGGACCGTCGTTCCTGAACTGAAGCAGCCGAATGTCGTCCGTTCGAACGGCGGGCCAGTCCGGCCGCCCGACTCCATTGGGATCGCCCGAGCGGGCGAAGGCGGTCCAATAGCCGACCATCGCCTCCGAGGCGTCCCGATCCGCATCTCGCACCGGATAGGGCAGCCAGGACAGGGTTCCGAACACATAGGGCCGCTCGATGGCGTGGGTCGCCCCGCCGTGCGGTTCCGGATTGTCGGGCGAAGAGATGTCGAACCGGTACAGATAGGATGTATGGCCAGCGGCCGCGTGCAGCCGGGCCAAGCGTCGCGCGGGCTCGGCGAAGACCGCGTCCGTGAGGAACCCCCCGTCGAACCCTGCCTGACCCCCGTAGGCCGCCGTGATCATGGCTCTTTCCAGCCAGGTCATGTCGTCGTCGATCATGCCGTAGCCGTTTCGATCGGTGGGCTTCATCCACCAGAACTCGGCGCTGTTGGTGCCGATGATCATCGGGACGGGCGCCTGACGTCCCGCCTGGAAGGCCGCGTCTACCGTGGAGGTCACGATCTTGCCGTCGATCAGGCTGAGATCGCCGTTGGCGAAGATTGGCGCCGGGGTCAGCAGCTGTTCCACCGGCGCGGCGCGCAGATCGGCGGCCGTGGTCAGATTGTGGGAATGAGCCCAGACTTCGCCCCTTTCCCGCGCTGAAGGCAGGTCGAAGGCCCCCCGTCGGTCCAGCGGCGTCTGCAGCTCGCGCCCTAGGCCGGACTGGACCACGGCCCGATCAAACAAGCCTCGAGCGGCGGGCGAGATCATCATGCGGGTGACGATGGCCCCGCCGGCCGACTCGCCGAAGATGGTCACATTCTCCGGGTCGCCGCCAAAGGCCGAGATATTGGCCCTCACCCATTTCAGGGCGGCGATGACGTCCATAAGTCCATAGTTCCCGGCCGGCTCGTCCGCGGGCCGTTCCGCCGCCAAGGCGGGATGATCAAAAAAGCCCAGCCGGCCCAACCGATAGTTGAGCGTGACGACCACCATGCCTTGGCGCGCCAGATGCGCGCCGTCGTAAAGGGCTGCGGTTCCGGAGCCGTTGACCAGGCCCCCGCCGTGAATCCAGACCATCACCGGGGCCGGATCCGCGACGTCCACAGGCCGCCAGACATTGAGGTTGAGACAATCCTCGCTCATCGGCAGGGGGCCGACGCCGGGGTCGCCTTGCGGCGTCGCCTGAATGCAAAGAGGACCGTAGGCGGTGGCGTCTCTCTGACCCTCCCAGCGCGGTGCCTCGCCCGGCGGTCGCCATCGGCGCTCCGCCACCGGCGGAGCCGCATAGGGAATATTCTTGTACGAGGCGACCACGTCATCCGCCCTTCCGGCGAGAACGCCCTGAGCCAGCTGGACGACGGGCTGTTCGGCGGCGGGCCGGTCGGTCGGTTGGACGATCATGAGGGATAGGGTGGCAAGGGTGCCGACGAGGGTCATGCGTCGTCCTTAGCAAATTATCCCGACGGGCCAATGACGATCAGGTGAAGGGGGAATTCGCGCCTGGTTCGGAACCGCCCCGTGCGGCCCGCGTTTGGGACATGTTGGGCTGGGGTTCACTATTGACGACTTATGTAAGACCGGGCGCGTCACACGCTGATCTGGCGAGCGCCTTCGAGGCCTCGCCCAATCCCTATTTGCTGCTGACGCCCGATCTGCATATCGCCGAGGTCAATCAAGCCTATGTCGATGTCACCGGCGCCCGTCGGGACGACATCATCGGCGCCCCTCTGTTCCAGACGTTTGACGCCGGCCCCAGCGCGGACGCGCCGGAGAATGTGCGACAGGTAAAGGCGTCGCTGGAAAAGGCCCGCGATACGCGTCAGCGCGACCACCTCGCCGTGGTGCGTTTCGCCATCCCGCGTCTCGCCGACGACGGGCGTGAAGTGTTCGACGAGCGGATCTGGAGCGCCACCCATACCCCGCTGATGAATGCGGAGGGCGAAGTCGTCTATCTGTTCAGCACACCATGGACATCACCGAACTGTCTCCCACCATCCGGGCGGACGAGCCGACGACGGCGCTCGACGCGCTGGTCGGGGGCGCGGTGCTGCGCCGCGCCCAGTCGGTTCAGGAAGACAACCGGCGACTGGAGATCGAGCGCAATCGCCTGGTCGAAATGTTCATGCAGGCGCCGGGGTTCGTCGCCGTGCTGAGCGGCCCGGAGCATCGGTTCCAGATGCACAATCACGCCTACACCCAACTGATCGGGCGTCAGGACATCGCTGGCAAGAGCTTCAGGGAAGCCCTGCCCGATCTGGCCCAGCAAGGCTACTTCGAGATGCTGGACCAAGTCTATCAGACCGGCCAAGCC
>MGLN01000094.1:8296-8909 GCA_001796045.1 Caulobacterales bacterium RIFOXYB1_FULL_67_16
AACCGATCCGGGACGAATCCGGCACGGTGGCCGGCATCTTCGTTCAGGGTTATGATGTTACAGAAACGGTTCGATCTGTTCATATACAAAAACTTATGATCGATGAGCTGAACCACAGAGTGAAGAATACACTGGCTACGGTTCAATCGATCGCAATCCAGACAGCGCGGGCCCACGCCGATCCCGCCACCTTCGCCGCCACCTTCCAGTCCCGTATTCTGGCCCTGTCCCACACTCATGATCTGCTGACCCGCAGCCACTGGGAGGGGGCGGATCTCCAGGCCATGCTGAGCCATGAAACCGAACCCTTCGGTTCGTCCCGCATCAGTCTGAACGGGCCTTCCACGGCTCTGCCGCCTGCCACGGCCCTCTCTTTAGGAATGATCTTCCACGAGCTCGCGACCAACGCCGCCAAATACGGCGCCCTCTCCGAGGCTGACGGGCGAATATTCATCGATTGGACCATCGATAGGGAAGCCGGACGCACCCTGAAGCTCGTCTGGAGAGAGAGCGGCGGACCGAAGGTTTCAGAACCAAGCAAAAAAGGCTTCGGCAATCGATTGATTGAACGAAATATTCGCCACGATCTGGCCGGGACGATAAGCCTCGATTA
>MGLN01000095.1:0-195 GCA_001796045.1 Caulobacterales bacterium RIFOXYB1_FULL_67_16
TGCCCCACGCCGCCCTGACCGGGACCATTCAGAACGATATTCTGAAGGAGTTCATGGTCCGGAACACCTACATCTATCCGCCCGAGCCCTCGATGCGGATCATCGCCGACATCTTCGCCTGGACGGCGCAGGAGACGCCGAAGTTCAACTCCATCTCGATCAGCGGCTATCACATGCAGGAGGCGGGGGCCTCGG
>MGLN01000095.1:313-1516 GCA_001796045.1 Caulobacterales bacterium RIFOXYB1_FULL_67_16
CATGAACTATTTCATGGAGGTGGCCAAGATGCGGGCTGGCCGCCTGCTGTGGGCCGAAGCGGTGCGCAAGGAGGGCGGGGTCGATCCGAAGTCGCTGAGCCTGCGCGCGCACTGCCAGACCTCGGGCTGGAGCCTGGCGGCGCAGGACGTGTTCAACAATGTCAGCCGCACCATGGTCGAGGCCATGGCGGCGGCGGGCGGGCAGACCCAGAGCCTGCACACCAATGCGCTGGACGAGGCCCTGGCGCTTCCGACCGACTTCTCGGCCCGGATCGCGCGCAATACGCAGATCCTGCTCCAGCAGGAGACCGGCCTGACCCGCGTCATCGATCCGTGGGGCGGCAGCTTCTACGTCGAGCGGCTGACGCACGAACTGGCCGAGCGGGCGCGGGCCCATATGGCCGAGGTCGAGGCCCTGGGCGGCATGGCCAAGGCCATCGAGGCCGGGATTCCCAAGCTGAGGATCGAGGAATCCGCCGCCAGGACCCAGGCCCGGATCGACACCGGTCAGCAGACGGTGGTGGGGGTGAACAAATATCTGAACCCCGTCGTCGACGATATTCCGATGCTGAAGGTCGACAACGCGGCGGTGCTGGCGGCCCAGATCGACAAGCTGAAACGGCTGCGGGCCGAGCGGGACCAGGCGGCGACCGATGCGGCGCTGGAGGCCCTGACGAACGGCGCGCGGGGCAAGGCCAATCTGCTGGAGCTGGCGGTGCAGGCGGCGCGGGCCAAGGCGACAGTGGGCGAGATTTCCGATGCGCTGGAGGCCGCCTTCGGCCGCCATGTGGCGACTGTGCAGACCGTGTCGGGCGTCTATGCCAAGGAGGCAGGCAAGGACGCCCGCTTCGCCCGCGCCCGCGAGATGGTGGCGACCTTCGTCGAGAACGACGGCGGGCCGCCGCGCATCCTGATCGCCAAGCTTGGGCAGGACGGGCACGACCGGGGCCAGAAGGTGGTCGCCACCGGATACGGCGACCTGGGTTTCGACGTCACCGCCGGCGCCCTGTTCCAGACCCCGGCCGAGGCGGCGAAGGAGGCGGTCGAGAAGGGGGTCCATGCGGTGGGGGCCTCGTCCCTGGCCGCCGGGCATCTGACCCTGGTGCCGGAACTGAAGGCCGAGTTGGAACGGCTTGGGCGGCCCGACATCATGATCGTGGTCGGGGGCGTCATCCCGCCGTCCGACGTCCAGCCTCTGCTCGA
>MGLN01000095.1:1578-8294 GCA_001796045.1 Caulobacterales bacterium RIFOXYB1_FULL_67_16
TCGAGAAGCTGAACCAGCGGCTGGGTTACGCCCAGCCCGCGCCTAAGGAGACCGCATGATCGGCGCCCTGAACCATGTCGGTGTCGCGACCCCGTCCATCGCGGACTCGATCAAACTGTATCGCGACGTGCTGGGGGCGACCAAGATCGGCGAGCCCTTCGACCTGCCGGCGCAGGGGGTGAAGGTCTGTTTCATCGACACCCCGACGGCCCAGATCGAGCTGATCGAACCCTATGACGAGACCAGCCCCATCGTCGGCTTCCTGGCCAAGAACCCCAAGGGCGGCCAGCACCACGTCTGTTTCGAGGTCGAGGACATTTACGCCGCCGTCGCCGAGATGCGGGCCAAGGGGGTGACGATCCTGGGCACGGGCGAGCCGCGCATCGGGGCGCACGGGACGCCGGTCGTCTTCCTGCATCCGAAAGAGATGGGCGGGGTGCTGATCGAGCTCATGGAGACGCCGAAAGGCGCGCACTGAGCGCCAACGCTGATCGGCGGAGCCTTTCGCCAGCGTCGCCGTTAAGCGGGTGAACGGGAGAGATTGACCATGATGCGCCGTCGGGCCGCCCATAGCCTCACCGCCTGTGTCGCCGCCGCCGCCCTGATCGGCGTCGCCGCCTGCCAGCCCGCCGAGCCGGAAAAGCCGGCCGCCCCGGTCGAGCCCCCGGCGACCGCGGCGACGCCCGTCGCGCCGCCGGTCGGCTATGCCTGCGAGAGCGGGGCGACGGTCGAGGCGCGCTATACCGACGCCGAGACGGTGCAGCTGGCCTACAAGGGGCAGACCTATGCGCTGCGCTCGGCCGAGGCGGCCAGCGGCGCCCGCTATGTCGGTTCGGGCGTCGAATGGTGGACTGCGCCGCGCGAGGGGCAGGAGAGCGCGACCCTGAGCCGGCTCGGCCCGGACGAGCAGGTCGGCGTCGCCGTGCTGGAGCGCTGTTCGCGACCGACGCCCACAGGGGCCCCGATCCCGCAGGCCCTGCCGGGCCAGACGACCGCGCCTGCGTCCGGCGGGGTTCTGCCGGCCGCCGCCCCCTGTCTGGGGCCGCAGCTGAAACTGGCGGCCGGGGCGGGCGACGCCGGGGCGGGCAACCGGGTGCGCAACTTCAGCCTCCAGAACATCGGCAGTCAGGCCTGCAGCCTGACCGGCTATCCGGGCGTGACCCTGCTGGACGGGCAGGGGCGGCCCCTGACCGCGATCCGCGCCGACCAGAGCCCCGGCAGCTATTTCCGCCAGGGCCAGGCGCCGACGCCGGTGACCCTGGCGCCCCAGGCCAAGGCTTGGTTCGAACTGGCCTGGAGCGTGGTCCCAAACGAGGCCATGGGCGAGAAGACCTGTCCGTCGGTGGCGACCCTGCGGGCGACGGCGCCGGGCGACACGGCGGCGATCCCCTTGGCTTTCGCGGGCCAGCCGTGCGGCGGCAAGGTGCGCGTCAGTCCGATCCGGGCCGAGGAAAACCCCCAGACCGCGACCTGACGGCGCGTCGAGCGTCTGGAAACCCGGCCGAAATGGGCGTAGGTCGCGGCCCATGACCCAGAGCTTCTACGACCGCGTCTCCGGCGAATTGGCCGAGATCGACGCCCAGGGCCTGACCAAGCCCGAACGCATCATCGCCTCGCGCCAGGGGCCTGTGATCCAGGTAGCGGGGCGCGAGGTGCTGAACTTCTGCGCCAACAACTATCTGGGCCTGGCCGGCGACGAGCGCGTGACCCAGGCGGGGATTGCGGCGCAGCAGAAGTGGGGGGCGGGCACCGCCTCGGTCCGCTTTATCTGCGGCACCCTGGAGATCCACAAGGAACTGGAAGCCGCCATCGCCGGCTATCTGGGCTTCGAGGACGCCATCCTGTTCGCCGCCGCCTTCGACGCCAACGGGGGGATATTCGAGCCCCTGTTCGGCGAGAACGACGCCATCGTGTCGGACAGCCTGAACCACGCCTCGATCATCGACGGGGTGCGGCTGTGCAAGGCCAAGCGCTATCGCTTCGCCAACTCGGATATGGATGAGCTGGAAAGCCGCCTCAAGGAGGCCCGGGCCGCCGGCGCCCGCGACATCATCATCGCCACCGACGGCGCCTTCTCGATGGACGGCTATATCGCCAAGCTGGACGAGATCCGGGTGCTGGCCGACAGGTACGACGCCCTGATCATGGTCGACGACTGCCACGCCACCGGCTTCCTGGGCCCGCAGGGCAAGGGCTCCTTCGCCTATCACGGGGTGGAGGTGGACTTCGTCACCGGCACCTTCGGCAAGGCCCTGGGCGGCGCCATGGGCGGCTTCATCTGCGCGAAGAAGTCGGTGGTCGAACTGCTGAAACAGCGGGCGCGGCCCTATCTGTTCTCCAACGCCCTGTCGCCGGCGGTGTGCGGATCGAGCCTTGAGGCTATCCGTATCGCCCAAGGGGCGGAGGGCGACGTGCTTCGCACTCGCCTGTCCGCCAACGCCCATCGCTATCGCAACGCCATGGCCGATGCGGGCTTCACCCTGCTGGACGGGGAACACCCGATCATCCCGGTCATGCTGGGCGACGCCAAACTGGCCCAGGACTTCGCGGCGCGGGCGCTGGAGCTGGGCGTCTATGTGATCGGGTTTTCCTTCCCTGTCGTGCCTCGTGGCCAGGCCCGGATCCGCACCCAGATGTCGGCGGCCCATTCGTTCGAGCAGATCGACCGGACGGTCGAGGCGTTTACGCAGGCGGGGCGGGAGCTGGGGGTCATCTGACCCGCCTTTTCCGTCAGTCTGGCCATATTATTTCCGCCATCCTCGGGCTTGTCCCGAGGATCCATACGCCCGGTTTTTCGCCGGTGCGCGCCGTCCTCGACGGAGTCTATGGATCCTAGGCACAAGGCCTAGGATGACGACCTCAGAGTTTTAGGGAGAAACGCCGAATGGCCGACACCATGAAAGCCCTGGCCAAGACCGGACCGGTCGAGGGTCTGGAACTGATCGATGCGCCGATCCCGGAGGCGGGGCCGGAGGATGTGCTGATCAAGGTGCATCGCACCGCCGTCTGCGGCACCGACATCCACATCTGGAATTGGGACGAGTGGTCCCAGAAGAATGTCCCGACCCCGATGATCACGGGCCATGAATTCTCCGGCGAGATCGTCGCCATCGGCAAGGAGGTGGATCGTCCGCTGAAGATCGGCCAGCGCGTCTCGGCCGAAGGCCATGTCATCGACCTGAACTCGGAAGCGGCCCGCGCCGGGCACTTCCACCTGGACCCGCATACGCGCGGCATCGGCGTGAACCGCCAGGGCGCATTCGCCGAGTTCGTGGTGGCCCCGGCCTTCAACGTGATCGAGCTGCCCGACGACGTCCCCTATGAGATCGGTTCGATCCTGGATCCGTTCGGCAATGCGGTGCACACGGCCCAGCAGTTCGACCTGCTGGGCGAGGACGTCCTGGTCACCGGCGCAGGCCCCATCGGCATGATGGCCGCCGCCGTGGCCCGTCATGCGGGCGCGCGCACCGTGGTCCTGACCGACATCAACGACTTCCGGCTGGAGCTGGCGCAGAAGGTGGCGCCGGGCGTGCGCACCGTGAACACGACCAAGGAAGACATCCATGACGTCATGAAGGAGCTGGGCCTGAAGGTCGGCTTCGACGTGGCTCTGGAAATGTCGGGCTCGCCCGTCGCCTTCAAACAGTGCGTCGACACCCTGATCATGGGCGGCGGCATGGCCATGCTGGGGATTCCGGGTAAACCCATGGAGACCGACTGGGGCGCGATCATCCTGAAGGCCCTGACGATCAAGGGCGTGTACGGCCGCGAGATGTTCACCACCTGGCGCAAGATGCTGGGCCTGCTGAAGGCCGGGCTGGATCTGCAGCCGCTGATCACCCACCGGCTGGACTATGCCGACTATCGCCAAGGCTTCGAGGCGATGAAGTCGGGCCAGTCGGGCAAGGTGGTGCTGAACTGGGACAAGGCGGCCTGAGCCGAAGTCGTCTCCTCCCCACGAAGTGGGGAGGGGGACCGCGAAGCGGTGGAGGGGTTCTTGACGCCCCACTGACGCTTGTGCGGTGAAGAGCCCCTCCGTCTCTCCGCTACGCTTCGAGCCACCTCCCCATCGCTGCGCGACGGGGAGGAGACGGTGTGTCGCCGATCAGTTCGCCTTGCGGATCAGCTCGTCCGCCAGTTCGGCGGTCAGATAGCCGTCGGCGATGCGGCCGTTGGCCTGTTGCCAGCGGCGCAGGGCCGCGCGGGTGTTGGAGCCGATCACCCCGTCTACGCCGCGGGTGTCGTAACCCAGACGCGTCAGGGCCGCCTGGGCGCCGATCCTCTGGTCGCGGGACAGGGAGGCGTCGTTGGGCCAGGCCTTGGTCAGGCCGGGCTTGCCCATGATCCCGTCCGCCGTCAGGCCGATGGCCAGGGCGTAACTCACCGAGTTGTTGTAGCTGCGGATCACATAGTGGTTCGGCAGGGCCAGGAAGGCCGGGCCGTTCGCCCCCTGGGGCAGGAGGATGGTCGCGTCCTCCAGCGCCTCGGCGCCGTTCGGCGTGCCGCCGTGGGCCAGACGCACGCCCTTGGCCGCCCAATAGGCCCAGTCATGTTTCGGCCCTTCGGCCTCGGCGTAGTTGAAGCCGGCGGGAAGGACGACCTCATAACCCCAGCCCTGGCCGCGCTTCCAGCCCGCCTGGGCCAGCAGATTGGCGGCCGAGGCCAAGGCGTCTGCGTCGTCGCCCCAGATGTCCACCTTGCCGTCGCCGTCCTGATCGACGCCCAGGCGCAGATAGTTGTCGGGCATGAACTGGGTCTGGCCCATGGCGCCGGCCCAGCTGCCCTTCAGGCCCGCCCGTTCACGGCGGCCGTCGACGACGATGTCCAGCGCGTCCTTCAGCTGGGCCTCGGCCCAGTCGCGGCGGCGCCCGTCATAGGCCAGGGTGGCCAGGGAGCGGATGACGTCATAGTCGCCCTGGACCTGGCCGAAGGCGCTTTCCTGGGCCCAGATGCCGACGAGGATTTCGGAAGGCACGCCGAAACGCTGGACCACCGGCCACGGCACGCGGTCGATCCGCTGCTTGGCCTGGGCGATTCGGACCGGGGTCACGGCGTTCTGGACATAGGCGCCGGCGGGCTTGGAGAACTCCGGTTGGTTGCGGTCCAGCCGCACCACCGAGGGGTCCGGGGTCAGACCCGCCAGCTCGCGCTCGTACTCGGCACGGCGGGCGCCGCCCTTGCGCGCCAGGAAGCCCTGTTTCCAGCCGTCGAAGCCTTCCTGGTCATAGGCGGCCAGGGGCGGCGGGGGCGTCGGCGCGGGCGCCGTGACCGGGGACGTCGGCTCGGGCGCGGGCGTCGGCAGGGTGACGGGCGGTTCCGGCAGCATGGGCGCACAGGCCGCGACACAGCCGATGAGAAGAAGGCGATAGGAAAAGCGCATGAGATTCAGATACAGCCCCCGGTCGGATAGGGGAAATGACATACGCGCGAATGGGTTGCGCGGCCGCGAATTTGCCTGCCAGGGGAAAAGTCCGCCTACGGACTCTCCCGTCAGCGTCGTTAACCCTCATTTTTGTCGACGGATAAACGGGCTGCGGCGTATTGGCGCACTGTCCTCTGACGGCCTGATGGCGGAGTGGCGACGCAACGGGCGTGCAAACCCGAAAACCCTCCGTTCGACTCGGAGGTCAGGCCTCCATCTCTTTAACTTACGTGCTACCGCCGTTGGGGCTAGTTGAGCACGAGGTGGGGAAGGTGGTTCGGGGCAGGCTGGGACTGGCTTTTGTAGGGTTTTGGCCTGTAGCGGGTTGACCTTCTCCAGACCGCTCTCTATACGACCGCCTCCGCCGCGATCCGTCCGGGTCAGCGGCTTTTCTATTGGTTTCTCTCAGGACGTCCGACCATGAAGGTCCGTAGCTCGCTCAAGTCCCTGAAGACCCGTCACCGCGACTGCAAGGTCGTGCGTCGCAAGGGCCGGGTCTATGTCATCAACAAGACCGACCCCCGCTTCAAGGCCAAGCAAGGCTAAGCTGCGTTCTCAGCGCGTCGCCCGGAGGCGCGCGCACGCAGGTCTGCGCTACAGCCGCCTTAGGGGCGGCAGCGTGGGAAACGCCCTGACGATCCACAGGCTGCGGATTCTGTCCGCGGCCTTTTTCGTGTTCGCGGTTGAGTCGCGTCGGCCGGCATGGTTAGCGTCCGCCCCTGATTTCTGGAGTATTCCCCCATGGCCGATGACGCCTCGTTCGACGGCAATCCCGACGTCCTGACCGCAACGGCGCAAGGCCGTCTGCGCACCATCATCGAGCGGCTGGAGCGGCTCGAAGAGGACAAGCAGGCCGTCATGACCGACATGAAGGAGGTCTTCGCCGAGGCCAAGGGCGAGGGTTATGACGTCAAGGTCCTGCGCAAGGTCATCCGCATCAGGAAGCAGGACAAGGCCAAGCGCCAGGAGGAGGAGGCCATCCTGGACCTCTATCTGTCGGCCCTCGGCGAGGTCTGAGGAGATTAGGGGCTGAAGCGTAAACCGCCTTCCGACAGCCCCTTCGAGGCCCAGCGCAAGGCGGCGCAACGCGCCGCCTTGAACGCCTTGAAACGCGCCCGCCGCTCGGCCGAGAAGGCGGGCGTTTCCTTGTCCGAATGGGAGGGGGAGTTCCTCGATTCGGTCAGCGAGCGGGTGAAAACCCACGGCCGCGCCTTCGCCGACCCCGAAAAGGGCGCGCCGGGCCAGGCTTTGTCGGCCATGCAGGGCCGCAAGCTGAAGGAGATCGCCGCCAAGG
>MGLN01000096.1:0-759 GCA_001796045.1 Caulobacterales bacterium RIFOXYB1_FULL_67_16
TTCCTTTTCCAGCGGCTTCGTCTATTCGCCGCCGCTCCGATGCGAGCGGTCGTGGCGGAATTGGTAGACGCGCAGCGTTGAGGTCGCTGTGGGGCAACCCGTGGAAGTTCGAGTCTTCTCGACCGCACCATCTGGCTAAACAGGGCGATTCATCGGCTAACTACGGCTGGACATTCTACCAAGGGAGGCGACCACGTGAGCACCACGGACACCGCCTTTGCTCCAGCCGAAGCGCCTGACACCGAAGACCACGCCGCCCTGGACGAGGACTATGTCCTCACCCCCCAATTCGTCGAGAAAGTCGTGGACGCCGCCGACGACGGCGACGGCATGCGGCTGCGGTCGCTGCTGGAGGACCTGCACCCCGCCGACGTCGCCGACCTGATGGGCTTTCTGACAGCCGAGCACCGCGCGGTCGTGGTGCTGTGGCTGCCGCCGGAACTGCTGGCCGAGACCCTGCCGGAACTGGACGACGGCATCCGGGAAGAAGTGCTGGAGCGGGTGCCGCACGGCACCCTGGCCGAGGCGCTGCAGGAACTGGATTCCGACGACGCCGCCGCGGTGGTCGAGGATCTGGAGGACGACCAGCGCGAACGCGTCCTGGCCGCCATGCCCGACGTGGACCGCGCCGCCATCGAAAGCAGCCTGGGCTATGAGGAAGAGTCCGCCGGCCGCCTGATGCAACGCGAGGTGATGGCTGCGCCCCAGTTCTGGAGCGTCGGCGACACCATCGACCACATCCGCAAACAGGGCGACGAC
>MGLN01000096.1:771-3081 GCA_001796045.1 Caulobacterales bacterium RIFOXYB1_FULL_67_16
TTCTTCGACATCTATGTGGTCGATCCGCTGAACCGCCCGGTCGGCGGGGTGCCGATCAGCGGCCTGCTGCGCGCGCCCCGCTCTGCGGCCCTGACGGAGCTGATGGAGCCGATCAACGAGATCACGGTGGACCAAGATCAGGAAGAGGTCGCCTACATCTTCGAGAAATACCACCTGATCTCGGCCCCGGTCGTAGACGCGGCCGGGCGCCTGGTCGGTCAGATCACCGTCGACGACATCGTCAACATTATCCAGGAAGAGAACCGCGAGGACATCCTGCGTCTGGCCGGGGTCTCCGACGAGGACCGCGGCTCGTCCGTGTCCGAGATCGTCCGCGGCCGCGTGCCCTGGCTGGCCATCAATCTGGCGACGGCGGCCCTGGGCGCCAGCGTCATCGGCCTGTTCGAGGGCACGATCCAACAGATCGTCGCCCTGGCCGTGCTGATGCCCATCGTCTCGGCCATCGGCGGGAATGCGGGGACCCAGGCCCTGACCGTGACGGTGCGCGCCCTGGCGACGCGGGAGTTGAACTCGGCCAACGCCATGCGGACCTTCCTGCGGGAGTTGGCCGTCGGGACGGCGAACGGCCTGGTCCTGGCGCCCCTGATCGGCGTCGCCGCCGGCTTCTGGTTCCGGGACGAGGACTGGCGGATCGGTCTGGTGATCGGGGCGGCCATGATCCTGAACCTGCTGGTGGCCGCCTGTATCGGGGTGCTGACGCCGCTGACCCTGTCCAAGCTGAAGTTCGACCCCGCCGTGTCCTCGGCGGTCTTTGTCACGGCGACGACCGATTTTTTCGGTTTCCTGATCTTCCTCGGCCTCGCCACCATGGTTCTGTTGTAAAAGTCTGGCCCCATGTTTGCTGGACGAGGGGCCAAGGCCGCGTCTCCGTCTCGCTTTGGGGCATCACCTGTGTCTGACACATCGAAACCGACCAAGATCTCCCGCGAGGGGGTCATTCTGATCAAGAGCTTCGAGGGTTTCCGCCCTCGCGCCCTTCAGCGTCCCGACGGACGCTGGACGATCGGCTACGGACACACCCGGTCGGCGCGCGAGGGACTGACGGTCTCAGAGGCCGACGCCGAACTGCTGCTGCAATACGACCTGATCCCCGTGGCCCAGGCGGTGAACGCCGTCCAGGCGCCGCTGAACCAGCATCAGTTCGACGCCCTCGCCAGTTTCGTCTTCTCGATCGGCGTCGAGCGGTTCCAGACCTCCGACGTCCTGGCGCGCCTCAATGCGGGCGCGACTCAGGATGCGGCCGAGGCCCTGGCGGCCTGGGTGGACGACGTGGACGTGGTGACGCCGGCGCGCCGCCGGGCCACCGAGCGCGCCCTGTTCTTCGCCGATCCCCAAGCCCCCGCCTCGCTGGCGGAACTGCTGGCCGCGCCCCTGCCGCCGCCGACCGCCCTGCTGGTGGAGCGCACGCCGGAGCTGGACGCGGCGACGCCGCACTCGCCTGCAGACCTCCCCGAGACCGAGCCCTTCCCGGCTGCGGCGGAGGCGGAAGACGAAGCCGCGCCGGTCGTCGCCCCCTGGATGACGCAGGACGACGAAGCGAACGACGACCCGCAGTCCGTCGAAGTCGAGACCGAGGATCAAACGAACGAAGCGGTCGAGACGGTTCACGCCGAGCCGGTCGATCCTGTCGAGCCTGACCGGACAAGCGACGTCGAATCCGACGCTCCGGTCGCCCTGACAGAGACCGAAGCCGAAGCCGAAGCTGTCGCGCTTGAGGCCGCCGACGAACCCATGGCGGCCGAGCCGGACGCCGAGACCTTCGGCGAGACGGACGCCGATCCGACCGTCGCGCCCGAAGCGCTCTCCCCAGAGGCCGAGCCGACACCATCATCGCCCCAGCCGGAGGCGCCTGAGCCGCTATCGCCGGCGCCGGCTGCACGCGCCACGACCAGCGCGGCCGCCTTCTACTCGCCGTACGCGGTTCGCGCCCTCGGTCCGCTGGCGGGCTTCGGCGTCCGCCCGGCGGCTCGGCCGACGCCCCCGTCCGCCCTAAACGATGATCCCTCGCCTGCCCCGGCTTCGGAAGCGCCCGAGCCCCAGGCCTCGGTCATCCCCTTCCCGTCTCCGGACCCCGCCCCGGAAGACGCCTCGACGCCCCTCGCAGAGGTCGCCGCAGAGCCCTCCGACGATGGGGAAGCCCTGGTCGAGGACGTCGCGGCGCCGGACGTGGTCCTTGAGGACATCGTCGCCAAAACCCCCGTCGAACCGGCGGTCGCCAGCGAGGAAATCGTCGTCGAGGAGGTCCTGGCGGACGCTGTCGTCCCGGAGGAAACCCCCGCCGCCTCCCCG
>MGLN01000096.1:3088-3557 GCA_001796045.1 Caulobacterales bacterium RIFOXYB1_FULL_67_16
GGTCTCGAATGCGCACGAGCCGACGAGCATCCCTGCCGCCATGGCGCCGGCGCCCTCCGACGCCGTGGCCGTGATCGGCTCGCAGCCCGAGTCGGAGCCCGAAGCGAAGGCGCCGGAAATCGAACTGCCCCGCTTCGCGCCTGTCGCGCCGATCGCCGTCCCCGCCACAGCCCATGACACCCTGACCCTGACTGGTGCGCCCGAGCCCGAGACGGTCTCGCCCGAACCGCGTCTGGTCTGGCCGGAACACGCGGATTTCACCCATCCGGATCAGACCCCCCTGTTCGCGCAGGAGCCCATCGGTCTGGACGCGAGCTCCGCACAGGAGATCCCGACGGTTTCCGCGCCCGTTCGCTTCCAGTGGACCGAAACCCTGACCTTCCTGGTCATGGGCGGCGTCGGCCTGCTGTCGTTCGGCGCGGCCATGGCGGCCTTCCGTCAATCGGCGGAGACTGAGGGCGACATCGGC
>MGLN01000096.1:3582-12543 GCA_001796045.1 Caulobacterales bacterium RIFOXYB1_FULL_67_16
GGCCTGCGTCGGCGCCTCGGCCTTCAACCTCTATCAACGCTGGGGCCGCGCCGATCGCGCCTGACGGGGGTTTTGCGAAAGCCCGTGCGCGATGCTAACCCTTCGCGCATGAGCATTCCCTTCGCGCCCCAATCCATGGAATTCGGCCTCGGCGAGAACGCCGATGCGATTCGCGACACCACCGCCCGATGGGCGGCCGACCGGCTGGCGCCCCTGGCTGCGGAAATCGACGAGACGAACCGCTTCCGTCGCGAGCTCTGGCCCGAGATGGGCGAACTGGGCCTGCATGGAATCACGGTCGAGGAAGAGTTCGGCGGCCTGGGCCTCGGCTATCTCGAACATGTGGTGGCCATGGAAGAGGTGTCCCGCGCCTCGGCCTCCATCGGCCTGAGCTACGGCGCCCACTCCAACCTGTGCGTCAATCAGATCCGCCGCTGGGGCACGGCCGAGCAGAAGCAGAAATATCTGCCCAAACTGATCAGCGGCGAACACGTCGGCTCCCTGGCCATGTCGGAGGCCGGTTCGGGATCGGACGTCATGTCGATGCGCACCCGCGCCGACCGCAAGGGGGACCGCTACGTCCTGAACGGGACCAAGTTCTGGATCACCAACGCGCCGCACGCCGACACGCTGGTGGTCTACGCCAAGACCGATCCCGACGCCGGATCGAAGGGCTGCACCGCCTTCCTGGTCGAAAAGGGCATGAAGGGCTTCAGCGTATCCAAGAAGCTGGACAAGATGGGCATGCGCGGCTCCGACACGGCCGAACTGGTTTTCGAGGACTGCGAGGTGCCTGAGGAGAACGTCATGGGGCCGGTCGGCGGCGGGGCCGGCGTGCTGATGAGCGGCCTGGACTATGAGCGGGCGGTGCTGGCCGCCGGCCCTCTGGGCATTATGCAGGCCGCCCTGGACGTGGTCCTGCCCTACGTCCGCGACCGCAAGCAGTTCGGCAAGCCGATCGGCAGCTTCCAGCTTATGCAGGGCAAGGTGGCCGACATGTACGTGGCTCTGAACAGCGCCCGCGCCTATGTCTATTCGGTCGCGCGCGCCTGCGACGCCGGCCTGACCACCCGCTACGACGCGGCCGGCGCCATTCTGCTGGCGTCCGAAAACGCCGTGAAGGTCACCCTGGAAGCCGTTCAGGCCCTGGGCGGCGCTGGCTACACCAAGGAATGGCCGGTCGAACGCCTGGTTCGCGACGCCAAACTCTATGACATCGGCGCCGGCACCAATGAGATCCGTCGCTTCCTGATCGGTCGGGAACTGCTGGGCGGCTGACGGCTTTTTCGGGCGGAAGGAGACATCCCATGCCCGCAAAATCCGCAGCCCAGCAAAAGGCCGCCGGCGCGGCCCTGTCGGCCAAGCGCGGCGACACGCCCAAGTCCGAACTCAAGGGGGCGTCGAAGTCGATGGCGAAGTCGATGAGCGAAAAACAGCTCGAAGAGCTCGCCCATACCAAGCGGAAGGGCAAGCCTGAGCACGCCGCGAAGAAATAATCGCCTTTCGAGCGATTATTCGGCTTTGTTGCCGTTCCGTAAGTAGCGGTGAAACCTCTCTGCGCCTAAATGGCTCGAACCCTCCCCCGAGCCTCCGCAATGCCCGCCCACGACAAGCCGAACGACGACCTGCGGCTCTTCTCGGACGTGATCGAGGAGCTCGGAGAAGGCGACAATCCCAAGCTGAAGCTTGAAGAACTGGTCGCCGCCTTCGGCGAACGGGGCTTCGGCGCCATGATCCTGATCCTGTCGATGCTGGCCCTTCTGCCCTGGCCGCCGGGCGGCAAGGCGGTGTTCGCCGTTCCGATCATCCTGATGTCGTTGGAACTGGCGTTTCAGCGCAGTTCGATCTGGCTGCCGCGCTGGGCGCTGAAGACCTCCATCAGCCGCGCCGCCTATCGCGCCGGGGTGTCAAGGATCATGAGGACGGTCCGCTATGTCGAGAACCTGACCCAGCCGCGGATTCCCTTTTTAACAGGCGAAGTCGCCGATACGGTCACCGGCCTGATCTGCGTCATCCTGGCCGTGATCATGGCCCTGCCGATCCCGTTCGGCGACGCCCTGCCCGGCATCGCGCTGGTCTTTTTCGCCCTGGGCATGATGCAGAGAGACGGCGTGGCCATCCTGCTGGGCGCCTTGGCGACCGGGGCCTGCGGCCTCTACCTCTTCCTCATCTGGCGCACGGTGGTGGAGATCGGCCAGCATGTCGGCGGATGGTTCGCGGGCATTCTCCACTGAACGACAAAAGGGCCGCCGCGTCGCCGCGACGGCCCTTCATTGTCTGACCGCGAACGGCCGGACCGCAACTCAGCCCGAAAGGATCAGGCCGGGCCCCCAACGAGGACCAGGGTCGCGGCCACCGCACGCGATTGATGACAATGAGACACTGGATCACCTCCTTTCGACTGTTAAACAGGGACTCGAAAGGTAAGACGTCTCAACGCCTTGCGCCAAGAGGCTTCGCGATTTCGTGAAGTCGGTCGGTCTCAGGCCGCCTGTTGGGCGCTCGGCGCCAGGCCTTGCATCATCATCCGGTTGATGTCGATGAGATCCTGGAAGGTCTCTTCCCCCCGCATGACGGCCGACGAATGCCGGTTCACGAAGAGACTCAGGGAAACGATCTGCGCCCGCACCGCCGGCGGCAGGGCGTTGGACGACTCGCCGCAGGTGCTCGCCAGGGTCGACCACAGGCGACGGTTCCAGTCCAGCGCGTCTATGCGCGTGGCCAGATCCTTTTCATCGACGGTCGAGGCATGTACCAGCGCACGAGTGACCTGGCCGAACAGCCGGTACTCCATATCGCGCGGGGTTTCAGCCCGCGTCGCCGCCGCTGTGTACGCCTGAAGCGACATTCAGCACCTTTTCTTCGTATTCGACAATCTTACGGGCCGACATCAAGGCCTTGTAGTATTCGCGCGCCAGGACGTGCCGCGAGGCGGACACGCACTCCGCCAGTATGGACGTGTTCTTGGTCGCCCCCATGAATTCGGAGATGCGCAGGGCGAGTTCGTCATAGAGTTTCCCCGCCGAGGACTCGTCGAGGTACATCATCATGATCGGGAAGTAGATGCGGCGCGCCGGGGTCGTGACCTCCTCCGCCTGCATGATGTCCTTCTCGCGCAGGACGCTGGCGCGGTTCTGCAGGATCAGCACCCCGCGACGGTCGCCGTTCTGGACCACCGCGCCGTTCAACACGAACTTCTCGCCGGGCTTCAACGACAGCTTCAGGGCCATGGACGACCGAACTCCCCACGGACGGAACCCATCGATCATGGACCGTCGCCGTGAACAGGACCTTAAGCGGAGAGAGTTAACCATCTCTTGTCTGCCGGGCGGACGGGAACAGGTCGTGAGGCGCGACGTTCCCTCTCAGCACAGGAGGCGACCATGCCCGACAATGATTATCTCGACGACCAGGACCAGTCCGAGACCTTTGACGAGACCCATATCGACGACGAGGGCGACGGCGACAGGCTGCTGGACGAGGTCGATCCCGTCGTCGACCTGACCCAGGCCGACGGCGACGCCGACGAAGACGAGTTCGACGAGGACGACATCGATCTGGACGACCAATTGGCCCTGGACGGGGTCGAGCGGGAGGCGGACGCCCTTCTCGGGGTCGAGGGCGAGACCCTGGATCAACTGGATGCGGACAACAACGACACCCGCGCCGACGACGAAGTCGAACTGGTCTACTCCGGTCTGATGGAGAACGAGCGCGGCGCCCAGGCCAGCGCCGCGCATTGGGAATCCCGCCGCCTGGACGACGACGACATCGAACAGCTCGGCTACGGCGCCGACACCCCTTCCGAAAATTCAGCCTCTTAAGGAGACGCTATGACGGACCCCCACGCCAAGACCGACTCGTCCACCGATGCTCCGCACGCCAAGGCCGTGACACCGGAGGAAGGGACGCCCGACCAACTGGACCACAAGGTGAAGGATGGCGTCTCCCGCCAGGAAGCGCTGGTGGACGAGGGCCTGGAGGAGACCTTCCCCGCCAGTGATCCGGTGTCGGCGAAACACATCACCTGATCGCTGTTCATCCCTCGAGTGATCGGCTAACCCGCTTCGTGACATTTCACGGAGCGGGTTTTTCATGAGCCGGTTCGAAGGCACCGACCACTATATCGCCACCCCGGACCTGAAGGTCGCGGTCAACGCCGCCGTGGCGCTGGAGCGGCCGCTGCTGATCAAGGGCGAGCCGGGCACGGGCAAGACGGTTCTGGCCTATGAGGTCGCCAAGGCCTTCGACGCCCCCATGATCACCTGGCACGTCAAGTCGACCACCAAGGCCCACAACGGCCTTTACGAATACGACGCCGTCAGCCGCCTGCGCGACAGCCAGCTGGGCGACGAGCGGGTCCATGACGTGCGCAACTATCTGAAGAAGGGCAAGTTGTGGGAGGCTTTCACCGCCCCGAAGCGCCCCGTCCTGCTGATCGACGAGATCGACAAGGCCGACATCGAGTTCCCCAACGATCTCCTGCAGGAGCTCGACCGGATGGAATTCTATGTCCAGGAGATCGACGAAACCATCCGGGCCGAGGTGCGGCCCATCGTCATCATCACCTCAAACAACGAGAAGGAGCTGCCGGACGCCTTCCTGCGCCGCTGCTTCTTCCACTATATCCGCTTCCCCGACGCCGAGACCCTGAAGGCCATCGTCGACGTCCACTTCCCCGGCATAAAGCCCCGGCTGGTCTCGGAGGCGCTGAAGACCTTCTACGAAATCCGCGACACGCCGGGGCTAAAGAAGAAGCCCTCGACCTCGGAACTGCTGGATTGGCTGAAGCTGCTGCTGGTCGACGACGTCGACGCCGAGACCCTCCGTGAAAAGACGCCGAACAAGCTGATCCCGCCCCTGCACGGCGCCCTGCTGAAGAACGAACAGGACATCCACCTGTTCGAGCGGCTGGCCTTTCTGAGCCGTCGCGAGGGCGGCCGACCCGGCGGTTGATCGGCATTACCGCGATTTCACTGGATCATCGGCGCCAAGCGCCCAGAATACAGACCATGAGCGTTACCGTCCCGTATCGTCTTCTGACCGCCGGCTTCGCGGCGGTCGTCCTCAGCGTCGGCCTTGCGGCGTGCGACGGTGAGAATGCGGTCCGCATCACCACCTCCACGACGACGGAACGCGACGACGGTTCGCAGGGAGTCCTGAAGGTCGTGGATGCCTTGCAGTGCCCGGACACCCTAGGCGTCCTGACACGGAAGGGCTCTGCCAGCCCAGGCGGGGGATCCTGCACCTATGGCGGGCCGCGCGGGGCCGAGGTGGTCTTGTACCTGGTCAAGCTGGACGGCCGGACGCCGGAAGACGTCCTGCGGGACTACGAAACCCGTCTGTCAGAGGAAATCCCCCAGGCGGCGGTGCGGATAGATGCGCGCGAAACCGAGACGGGCGAGGAGAAGGCCTCGGTCCAGGCGCCCGGCGTCGACATCAAGACCAAGGGCGAGGACGCGACCGTCAGCCTGCCCGGCCTCCATATCGAGACCCAGGGCGACAACGCCTCAGTGCGGATCGCGGGCATCAATATTGAGTCCAAGGACGGACAGGGCGTGCGGACGGAGACCAGCACGGTCAGCGTCAACACCGACGGAGAGACCACGCGCGTTCGCACCCAGGCGCCGGGCGAGGCCACGCGGATGACCTTCCTGCTGGCCGACGACAGCGCCGAGACCGGCGCCTGGCGTCAGGTGGGCTTCGTCGCGCGCGGTCCCGCCGGCGGCCCGCTCGTCATCGCCACCGTAAGGTCCAAGGCCAAGAACAACCGGGTCTTCGAATCGGCCAAGGATCTCGTCGGCCTGAACGTCGGCGATTGACGGGTTTTCCACGCCAACAGGGGGCTGGGTTTTCTCCGATCAGCCTCAAAGTCTTGATCCTCGCGTCGCTTTGCGTCACCTGACCAGCCCACACGCGATCAGGATCTGAGATTTGGCCGAGCGCCCCAAGAAGAAGACCGAGGTCCGCGCCTGGCAGCGCATGCTGTCGGGCCGACGTCTGGACCTGCTCGATCCCTCGCCCTTCGACATCGAGATCGAGGACATCGCCCACGGCCTGGCCCGCGTCGCGCGTTGGAACGGCCAGACGATCGGCGAACACGCCTTCTCGGTGGCCCAGCACAGCGTCGTGGTCGAGGAGATCGCCGCCCACATCAAGCCGGGCCTGGACCCGAAATGGCGCCTGGCCGCCCTGCTGCACGACGCCTCTGAATATGTGATCGGCGACATGATCTCGCCGTTCAAGGCGGCCCTGGGCTCGGGCTACAAGGACTTCGAGGCCCGGCTGGAGGCCGCCATCCATGTCCGCTACGGCCTGCCGCCTAAGACGCCCCAGACCATCAAGACCCTGATCAAGAAGGCGGACAAGGCCTGCGCCTATTTCGAGGCGACGCAACTGGCCGGCTTCAGCGAGAAGGAATCCCTGGGCTTCTTCGGCGCGCCGCCGGCCGGCTACAGCCTGATCATCGAGCCCCAGCCGGCGTCGGTGGCCCAGGCCCGGTATCTTGAGCGCTATCAGGTCCTGGCCAAGGCGGTGGGACTTCTGCCCGCCGACGACGCCTGGCATACGGAATAGGCGATGACGGGACCGACGGATCAGGGCGTGCGCATCGGCCTGTCGGTCGTCGTCATGGCGCTGAAGGACCGTCGGGCCGTCGTCCTCACGACCCAGGGCGAGGACGGCGCCCGCGCCCTGCCCTTCGGCCCGTTCGATCCGGCGCGTGACCGGACGTTCGAAAGGGCCCTGCGCGACTTCGTGACCGACCAGACGGGCTTCCGGCTGGGTTTTGTCGAACAGCTCTACACCTTCGGCGACGCCGGTCGCGCCACGCCGCGGGCGACCCCGGCCGCCGACCGGAGACGCGAAGTCTCGGTCGGCTATCTGGCCCTGACGCCGGACGCGGCGGAGGCGCCGACCCATGACGCCCGCTGGGACGCCGTACTGGACATCTTCCCCTGGGAGGATCGCCGCGCGGACGTCTCCCGCCTCCACGCCGCCCTTGCCGAAGGCCTCGACCGCTGGGCCGGCGACGACGCTCAGCGCCAGGCGCGCGCCCGGGCCCTGTTCGCCCTGACGCCCGATCACCGCTGGAACGAGGAGCGGGTGCTGGAACGCTACGAGCTTCTGTACGAGGCGCGGCTGGTGGCGGAGGCCTGGCGCGACATCGGCGAACCGCCCGCCGTCGCGCCGCTCCCCGGCATGACCATGGCGTCCGATCACCGGCGCATCCTGGCCACCGGCCTGGGCCGTCTGCGCAGCAAGCTGAAATATCGGCCGGTCCTGTTCGATCTGACCCCGGATGTCTTCACCCTGTCCAACCTGCAGGCCGCCGCCGAGGCCGTATCGGGCCTGACCCTGCACAAGCAGAACTTCCGCCGCGGCGTCGAACGCACGGGCCTGGTCGAACCCACCGGACAACTGTCCTCTGCCACCGGCGGCCGCCCCGCCGAACTGTTTCGATTCAAGGGCGTCGACCCCCAAACGGGCGCCGCGCCGGGCCTGTCCCTGCCCGCACAAAGATAGGTCGGAATTCTTTCACAGACCGCTTGCGGTGCGCCGCGCCTGCCATTAGAGAAGCCGCTCGCTCGACCAAGCGACTGATGCGCCGCGGAGAGGTGGCAGAGTGGTCGAATGTACCGCACTCGAAATGCGGCGTGCCTGGAAGGGTACCGTGGGTTCGAATCCCACCCTCTCCGCCATCATCCTGCCGCCTCCAGGCCAAGCCGGACGCACCCCCGAAAACTGACGGCTTTCCTGCCGAACGCGCGTCGCTTCGATCTCTAATTCCAGAGACTCCGCCGGACTTTCGACCGGCGGAGCTGTGTCCCCTACTGCACCTGACCTGAGCGAGCGAGCGCCGCCTGGACCTCGGCCCGGGCGGCCTCCATGTCGCGACGGAAGACGTCGGAGCGTTGTTCGGCCCCATAGATGATCATGCCCGACAGTAGGCCGGCCTCGACGGCGCTGTAGCTGTGTGATCCGCAGATGTAGCGGCTCTCGGCGTAGGCGCGGCCGCGGGCGTACAGTTCGTTCGCGCGCTGGGGGGCCAGTTCGGCCAGGATCATGGCCACATGGGCGCCGTGGGCCGAATGGCCGGACGGATAGTCGGGATTGCCGGCCAGATGGTCGGTCTTGGCTTCGCAGATCGGCTGGTCCGTGCCGATATAGGGCCGTTTCGTGCCCCAGTGGGTCTTGGCGTCGCCCACCACGGATCGGTCATTGCCCGCCCGGTTCAGAAGGGCGGTCAGCACGGGCGCGGCGTCCGGCGTCAGTCGCACGCCCAGGGCCTCTGCGAAGTCGTCATAGATCTCACCCGACACGTCCGAGGTCGCCAGCACCCAGCGCGGCGTGCCCTGCAGGGCGCGGGTCTCACGGAACACGCCCTGATCGGCGACGGCGCGGGGCGAACCCGGCGGAGGCGGCGGAGCCAGGACCAGGGTCAGATCCGGGCGGTCCGTCGGCGCCAGATAGCCGCGCGCCGCCCCTTCGTCGGTCAGCTCCACGGCGAGCCCGTCGCACCGCTTTTCAGTCCGCAGCAGATTGCAGACAGCCGCCGCGCCCCCGGTCAGCCGCACCTCATAGGCGGGGAAGCGCGGATCCCGCGTCATATAGTCGGTAGACACATATTGCGCTCCGCTGGCGAAGGCGGCGCTGCGCATGGAGACGTCGCCCGTGCGCGCCTCCCGGGTGTCGGCGTCGGCGCGGGTGCGGACGATGAAGCCGGCGCGAACGGCGGCGCGAATGCGCGCCTGATCGGCCACCGGGTCGTTCAACGTCAGATAGGCCGCTGCCGGCGAGGTCTCGTCGGTGTTGACGAAGAAGATCCGACCTTCCAGCGAACGCCGCGCGCCGCGATAGGCGGCGACCTTCTCGGGGCCTTCATCCAGGGCGAAGAAGACCTTGCCGCGCGCCGCGCCCAGCCGCGGCCAGCCTCCGGCTAAAACCCCTTCACGCAGGGTG